>NZ_JCAYNT010000004.1:0-298865 GCF_059758095.1 Shewanella sp. MF05913 | reverse complement strand
GAGGGTCATCAATGTTCGAAAAGTACTTGAATAGCTGTAGTTGCGACATGGGTTAACTCACTTCTTACTAAAAAGAAGTATAAGATCACAAACTTAAGTCAAGGTAAAGCTTCGTGATCTTGCCCTGGGGTTTAGCATCTGAATATCGTTTTTATGATGGCTGGGAAACATTACGATATGGTTATGCTTTTTATGACTACTCGCCAGAATGGCAAATTCAACTTGGTATCAATCAAGTCCCTTTTGGTAATCCTGGGTTCATCTCAAATAGTTTTTGGTTTGGCGTACCGTATTATTTAGGTTTTGAAGACGATTACGATGCGGGTATTAAAACCGTTTATTCGAGTAATGGATGGGGGACTGAATTAGCGTTTTATAAAAATGCTGAATATGGTGCTAGTCGCAATGAACGTTATTCAACCGATTTGTATACTGGAACGGTTAACGGCACTGAATATTATAACGAAGAGACTAATCAGTTAAATGCTCGTCAAACCTACACCATGGAATACGAAGGCGGAAAAACCGTACTCGGTGGCTCGATTGAAGTGGGACAAATTTACAATAGCAACACTGGTAACAATGGCGATCGCTATGCCATTGCGTTGCATTTAGACAGCAGCTATAACGGTTGGAACTTACAGCTTCAGGCAATGCAGTATGAGTATGATGCAGCTGACTCACTTGATGAGAACAAAATTGCCGTATCGGCTTACGCCTGGCAGTACGAGATTGCCTCAAAAGCTCAGGCCTACAGTGTCAACATAGCAAAAACGTTTACCACTAGCTGGGGCAGTGTAAAAGTATATAACGACTTTGGACTTGTGACACCAGACGTAGACAATGACGATTACGACAATAGCTATCAAAATGTCACAGGTGTGGCGTTATCGTCAGGGCCGACATATACCATGATAGATTTTATCACGGGCAAAAATATGTATGCTTCGACATTAGACAACGGTCATGTTGGTCTTCCTGAGATTGGAGATAGCTGGGATTATCGTATCAATGTTAACTTTGGGTACTATTTTTAAGCGTTAACTATTTGTCTTCCATTAAATGCCAATCATTTGATTGGCATTTTTATTGTAATTTCGAGGCCATTTTTACCGATATACTGCTTAATAATTCTGCTGATAACTCCCTCTACTTTATTTCCACTCAGTAAATTGATCCACGTCTATATTCGTAAAATAGCAAAAGAGTAGTATCACAATCTCTAAAGCAGTTATCCCTGCTATACCGTCAAATACTCAGGAATTAACAAGTTCACACTATGATGATACTAGAAATAATAATTGTGCTCGGGGCCATTTACCTCGGTGCGAGAATGGGCAGCATAGGGATAGGGTTTGCTGGTGGCGTAGGCGTGTTAATTCTCACTGTGGGTTTAGGCTTAACGCCTGGCGCGATCCCTATCGACGTGATGTTGATTATTATGTCGGTGATTACTGCCATAGCCGCAATGCAAGAAGCGGGGGGCATGGATTATTTGGTGTCGATAGCTGAGAAATTACTGCGAAAACACCCAAAGCATATTACCTTTTTAGCGCCAATAGTGACCTATTTGATGACATTATTTGCTGGGACTGGCCATACGGCTTTTTCGACCTTACCGGTTATCGCTGAGGTGGCTAAAGAGCAGGATATTCGTCCTTCTCGCCCATTATCTATCGCCGTTGTTGCCTCACAAGTGGCCATTACGGCATCGCCTATTTCTGCTGCAGTGGTATTTTTCTCGGGGATTTTAGAGCCTTTTGGCGTGGATTATTTAGTACTGTTAGCCGTGTGTATTCCCTCTACCTTCATTGCCTGTTTAGTGGGCGCCGCAGTCGCGTCGTTATTGGGTAAACCACTGCAAGAAGATGCTATTTATCAACAACGTTTAGCCGACGGATTAGTGAAGGTTCGTGGCGAAACTCAAGCCACATTATTACCTGGCGCTAAGCGGTCTGTGGCGATTTTTTTAGTGGCGATTGTTGCGGTGATGTCTTATGCCACCGCAATATCTGACAAAGTCGGTTTAATTACGCATCCGGTGCTGTCGCGCGATGTGGCGATTATGTTGTTTATGCTATCTGCTGCGGCGGCAATTACCTGGTTTTGCCGCTTAGATGCCAGCAAAATTTCTAATGCGTCGACGTTTAAGTCTGGCATGTCAGCGTGTATTTGTGTACTTGGGGTAGCATGGTTGGGTGATACTTTTGTATCTAATCATATTGATGAAATTAAAGACATTGCAGGAACTTTACTTCAAAACCAGCCCTGGTTGTTGTCGGTAGCGTTATTTTTTGCCTCTATGTTGTTGTATTCTCAAGGGGCGACAACAAAAGCATTAATGCCCGCAGCGCTGGCGATTGGCGTGAGTCCGTTAACGGCTATTGCATCGTTTGCTGCGGTGAGCGCCTTGTTTGTATTACCCACATACCCAACATTATTAGCGGCAGTTGAAATGGACGACACAGGTTCAACGCGGATTGGTAAGGCGGTGTTTAACCACCCGTTTCTTATTCCTGGAGTCGTCACCATTGCCATGAGTGTGTTGCTGGCATTTTTGTTTGGTAGCATGATTTTATAGGTAATATTAAGGTGCTTTCTAGCAAGCTCAAAGAGGGCGTCATGGTGAGTATGTGATTGGGTATAACCCTATCGATAAGCCAGATGACCTACCGTGAGTCATGATTTAGATAGCCGCGATAGGCTCGTCGAGTTGATAACCTTTGTGTTCAACGTTGGCTTTAATTAAATCTATTAACTGTTTTGTCGCATGGGTTTGGGTGTCAGGATTGAGATAGAGTGACTCATTAAACATCGGCAGTGGTGGTAAGCCATGTTTTAGTGGGTCTAACACCTGCATTTTATCGTTAATTCTAAATTCGGCTACCGGTGCAATCACTAAATCATTCTCGACGGCCATGCACAATGCTTGTGGTGATGGGGTAGACAGTAGCACTCTGATAGGACGCATAGACAATTGGTGATTAGCGAATACTTGTGCTCGAATAGGACAGTTTTCTGGGTATAAGCCTACAGGAATCGTTTTGTTTTTATGGGCATTACCGTTAGCCGCAGCAACCCATTTAAAACGGCGGGTAAATAATAGTTCGCCATTAACGGGTAATTGCCAATGCGTGGCAACAATCACGTCAAACTCACCTTGATGTAGCCGCTTGTATAAATTACCGCTGACGTCGGTGTCGATGACTAATTCAATGCAGGTGAACTCACGAATAAACTCTAATAAGCAGCTGTTTAAATAGCATTTTATAAAGTCGGTTGGTACGCCAAGGCGGATAACTTCACGGTTGTTACACTCTTTTAATTCATCGAGTGCTTGTGAGTTTAGCTGGATCATTTTATAGGCGTAGCTAAGTAAGGTTTCACCAGACTCGGTCAAGGTGACACCTTTGTTGTCTCTAATCAACAATGTTTGGCCGACACTTTCTTCAAGCTTTTTAACTTGCAAGCTCAGTGTAGATTGGGTTCGGCAAATTTTATCTGCAGCTTTTGATAAGTTGCCACACTCCGCAACCGCGATAAAACTCTCTAATAATTCAATCTTTAACATAGGCCATTGAATAAGTTCATAGTGGTATCAGTATTACTCAATTTGCCATATCTAAAAAGCTTGCTATGGTGTAAATGTGAGATGTTAACGTTTTATTTATACTAAATTTGATGGAGTACAAAATGAGCAGCTGGGAAGAGCGCGGAAACTATTTGATTGAGGTGTCACAACGTTGTTTAAAAGGTCACAAGACCTTTGATTTGTGCCGTTCACATTTAGTTGAGGCCAGCCAGATATCGAAAGGCACCATCTATAATCATTTTACCTCAGAAGCTGATCTCATTGTGGCGGTGGCCTGTGCCGATTATCGTCATTGGTTAGCGCAAGCAGAGCAAGACACTTTGCAATATAGTGACCCTTATTTACGCTATATATTCCATCATTGTCAGCGCTTGTATCACATCTTGTCTGAGCAATCGTTTGTTATCGCCAGAGTCATCCCTAATGAAGCCGTTATATCTCATGCCAGCGATTATTATCGTGAGCGTTTTGAACGTGTGAGCTCGCAATATAAGCAATGGAACGCCCAAACGTTAACTGAAATTGGTGAAGTTGGCGGATTTAATCGTGGTGAGTTACTGTGCGATTATTTACGCGGCGCGATGATTAACAGTGATGATGCACAAAAGCATCCAAATGATGCCGAAATGTACTATCAATTTAGTTTTGCCATGACTCAATTAATGGGCCACTCACAGAAACGCCCTCCCGGGATTAAAGTGTTTTTGCAATGGTTAGCGGACAAAGAAGCATAAAAAAACCATGAAAGCGCTAAGCTATTCATGGTTTTTATTATTGAGACTGTATTGATGTCGGAAGACTGTAATTAATATTTAACTACTAACTATCAAAAGCTTATCTCCAAATACTTATCTCATAGTGACAAATTCTTCAGCGCCAGTAGGGTGAATTGCCACTACTGAGTCAAAGTCTGCTTTAGTTGCGCCCATTTTCATTGCCACGCCAAAGCCCTGGAGTATTTCGTCCATACCAAAACCGATACCGTGAATACCGACAACCACTTCATTATCACCTGCACACACCAGCTTCATTTTACAAGCCTGGCGATGCGCTGTAACAGCGGAATACATTGAGGTAAAAGTAGAGGTGTAAACCTTGATATTGTCTTGGCCATACTGCTCAGCGGCTTCAGGCTCAGTTAGACCCATGGTACCGATAGGTGGATGACTAAATACTACGGTTGGAATTAAGCTGTAATCCATTTTGGCATCTGGCATGTTGCCAAATAAGCGCTCTGACAACAAACGACCCGCTTTAACGGCAACTGGGGTTAATTCAACACCACCCGCCATAATGTCGCCAACACAATAAATACCTTTAGCGGTGGTATTTTGTTGCTCATCAGTAATCACATAGCCTTTAGCATCTAACTTAACATCGGTATTTTCTAAGCCGATATTACCCGTTGACGGTGAACGGCCAATGGCCCAAATTAGGCAATCAATTGTTAAGCTTTCACCGTTTTCAAGCGCTAGGGTTAAGCTGCCATCAGCATTTTTATTAACCGACTTTGGCACGCTGTGAGTGTGCAATGTTGGGCCATCGGTGGCCATCGCGTCAACTA
Source organism: Shewanella sp. MF05913 (assembly GCF_059758095.1). Taxonomy (NCBI): domain Bacteria; kingdom Pseudomonadati; phylum Pseudomonadota; class Gammaproteobacteria; order Alteromonadales; family Shewanellaceae; genus Shewanella; species Shewanella sp. MF05913. The sequence continues at coordinate 293,709 of NZ_JCAYNT010000004.1, read as the reverse complement.
ATGCGTCCATTAAAATAGGGTCAAAGTTACGCAGTGGCGCATGCTTACGTACCAATAAATGGGTTTCGCTGCCTAAGGCATGCAATACGCCTGCAACTTCAACAGCAATATAACCCGCGCCAACCACAGCAACGCGTTTTGGTTGCTCGCGCAGGGCGAAGAAACCGTCAGAATCAATACCGTATTCTGCACCAGGGATGTCAGGAATCGTCGGTGCGCCGCCAGTAGCAACAGTAATATGGTCAGCGGTGTAGTGCTCGCCATTGACTTCAATGGTGTTATTATTAACAAAGCGACCATAGCCATTTAATAAGGTCACTTTATTATTCGCAAAACCACGACCGTAAGAATCATGGATGCGGCTAATGTAAGCTTCACGATTGTTAACCAGAGTGTTCCAATCAAATTTATTAACAGTGACATCAAAGCCATAGTCTTTAGCGTACAGATTTAAGGCTTCGGCGACATGTGCGCCATACCACATGACTTTTTTAGGAACACAACCCACGTTAACGCAAGTGCCGCCAACGTGTTTTGCTTCAATGATAAGAACTTTTGCGCCACGCATTGCTGCACGGTTTGCTGAGGCAATACCGCCACTGCCTGCGCCAAGCGCGATATAGTCAAAATGTTGAGCCATGATGATCTCCACTACGATTAATAACCCCATTGTAGGGGGGATTGTGTTTGCAATCTAGTCGTTTACTTATTGTGTTAGCGCAACGCATTAACGCTTATGCTGACATGCACCACGGTCAACGTTACCTGGGCCGCTGGTTGCACACTTAAGGCAAGCCCATTCGTCCTCTCTAATATCGATTTCATCTTGATAATGACTAAATTGACTGTGTTGGGTTTGGCGCTGCTTTTTTTGTAAGTGCTTTATGCGGTTATTTAACCACCGACAGCTAGGGTCGTCGACCATGCTTGGCCGCGTTTGACTTGATGAAAAATGAGATGATTGATTGGCATCGATGTGCTGTTGCAAACTCGGTTTGAGGTAAATATCGTCGGCGCGATACTCTAATGCTGAACTCGTTTCAGTGGGTAGTGTGATGCGATTACCTTGGCTATCACTGGCGGATTGTGGTGGTAAATCATTGACGTTGTCGTTACTAAGCTCAGTGGTATTTTTAGACGGTTGTTTATTTAACTGATTGAGCTCAGCGGCAACGGCTACCGAGGAAGCCCATAAAGAGGTTATCGACAATACGCCACATATAGCAGCGTATTGAACTTGGCGGGTTAGCATGTGCATTCCTTGCGCGGTCAAATATTAACCATTCAGTGTAGTCGCACAATGATAAAACGCGAGTCTGCTAAAAGCCCAAACTGATAAATACACCCGCATAAGTTTCGTTTAAGCTGCCTTGTTGGTCGTCAATCCGGGCTTGTTGTTTAATGTCTTCTAAGGCAATGCTGTGGCTAATATGGGCGGCAATCGCAAGATTCTCACTAAATTGATGCTCTGCTTCTAGGCCAAATTGCACATGGTTGTCACCGTCGTGGTCTTCGCTACTGTAGCCAAAATCAAATCCTTGCAATACATAAGGTGTTAGCGTGAGTTGTGGGTTGATTTCCCAAGGACTGTGTACGCTCAGGGTAACAAAGTAACCAGACGCTTCAGTGGCATAAGTATAGTTGACGGCGGGGACCAACCAATCAATGCCGCTGTAGGTGATTGAGCTAAAAAATTCATTGTCGGATGCGCGATCATCTCCATAAAATTCAAGGCGTTGGTAGCCAATCGTGGCATCAATGTCATCGTGTAGAGATACGCTGTATTCTAACCCAGCATTCCATTCGGTGTAATGTACTTGGTCTGCTCGGCCAACCACGGCAAAAACCACCATGTCATTATGTTCAACGCTTGCAACAGCCCAGGTAATGCCGCCTTTATCTAGGTTGTCGCGACCCTCAGTAATGTAATGATTCTCCCAGCCCACATCTAAGCCAAAGCTTGGCTGAGTATCAGCGAGGGCGAATACAGGTGTTGACAGTGCTAAGCTAATTACCGCAAGTACCGGTAAAAAAACAGTAGTAACACCATGTTTACAACTAACAGTACAGAAAGCAAAGGTCATGTGTTGGCCCAAGGTTATGGTGCAGAGTGATGGTACATAGATGTGTTCGTAATGAGTATGGTATCTGTTTAATGTATAAATTAAATGATAATCAGTCTCGTTTGAGACCTAGTAAACAATAATAAAATTGTAAATTAAGTGTAAATTAAAACTGTGGAAGCAGTCACTTTATTTGTATGAATAATACGCTAGAGCCAACTCAGCAGATCAATCGTTAATTCATTCATCGCGATAATAGATCTTGAAAACGCAGCAAATTGACCCAATATATGTAGCAATTGACCCTATATAAGTCGTCACACGAATTATTTCGAGGAATCTTTATGAGCAATCCATTGCTAAATAGCGCAGCGTTACCCGAGTTTTCTAAAATCAAACCAGAACACATTCAGCCTGCGGTTGAGCAAGCCATTGCCAAATGTCGTGAAACCATTGATGTTTTATTGGCTAAAAATAGTCAATATACCTGGGACAACCTGATTGCCCCCCTTGAAGAAGTGGACGACGAATTAAGTAAAGCGTGGTCACCGGTATCGCACATGAATTCGGTTGTCAGCAGCGATGCATTGCGTGATGCCCATGATGCGTGTTTACCATTATTGTCTGATTACGGCACCTATGTTGGCCAGCATCAGGGGTTGTATGAGGCGTATAAATCAATTCATCAATCAGCTGATTTTGCCGAGTTAACTCAAGCGCAGAAAAAAGTTATTGAACAAAGCTTACTCGATTTTGAATTGTCGGGCATTGGCTTAGATGATGGTCAAAAAGCGCGTTATGGCGAGATTGTTAAGCGTTTATCTGAGCTAACTAGCAATTTTTCTAATCAGTTACTAGATGCTACCGAAGCCTGGACCAAGTTGATTACCGACGAGGCTGATCTAGCGGGTTTACCTGAGTCGGCAGTGGCCGCTGCTAAAGCAATGGCTGAAGCCAAAGAGCTAAAAGGTTGGTTGTTTACCCTTGATTTTCCATCCTATTTACCGGTGATGACCTACAGCGAAAACCGTGAGTTACGCGAAGAATGCTACCGTGCATTTGTCACCCGCGCCTCTGATCAAGGCCCAAATGCTGGCGATTTTGATAACACAAATAACATGAACGAAATCGTGGCATTACGTCATGAGTTAGCCAATCTACTGGGTTTTGCCAGTTACGCAGATAAATCATTAGCCACCAAAATGGCAGAGTCACCAGAGCAGGTATTGGGCTTTTTAAATGAATTAGGTCAGCGCTCAAAAGGCCAGGCGGCAACAGAATTGGCTGAACTACGCGCCTTTGCTAAAGAACACTATGATGTCAGCGAAATGGCTTCATGGGACTTAAGTTTTTATGCCGAAAAACTGCAGCAACACAAATATGAAGTGTCGCAAGAAATTTTACGTCCGTACTTCCCAGAAGACAAAGTCTTATCAGGCCTATTCTTTACCGTTAACAAGCTATTTGGCTTAACGATTAACGAACAAAAAGGCGTTGATACCTGGCACAAAGACGTGCGCTTTTTTGATATTTTTGACGCCGATAACGAGCACCGCGGCAGCTTCTATTTAGATTTATATGCTCGCAGCGGTAAACGTGGCGGCGCATGGATGGACGATTGCCGTGGCCGTCGTATTACCTCTACTGGTCTGCAAAAACCAGTGGCTTATTTAACCTGTAACTTTAATGGCCCAGTAGACGGCAAGCCGGCGTTATTTACTCACGACGAAGTTACTACGTTATTCCACGAGTTTGGCCACGGTATTCACCACATGCTAACCAAAGTCGATGTTGGCGGCGTATCGGGCATTAACGGTGTGCCTTGGGATGCCGTAGAGTTACCAAGTCAATTTATGGAAAACTGGTGCTGGCAAGAAGAAGCCTTAGCGGAAATCTCTGGCCACTACGAAACTGGCGAGCCATTACCAAAAGCATTGCTCGACAAAATGTTAGCGGCAAAGAACTTCCAGTCAGGCATGATGATGGTGCGCCAGCTTGAGTTCTCGTTGTTCGACTTTAGAATGCACCATGAGTTTGACCCAGCAAAAGGCGTCGATATCCAAGGTATTTTAGATGAAGTGCGCAGCCAAATAGCGGTATTAACCCCACCAAGCTTTAACCGCTTTCAACACGGTTTTGCCCACATTTTTGCCGGTGGATATGCTGCAGGTTATTACAGCTATAAATGGGCTGAAGTGTTATCGGCTGATGCGTTCTCACGTTTTGAAGACGAAGGCATCTTTAACCCAGAAACGGGCAAAAGCTTCTTAAATAACATTCTTGAAATGGGCGGAAGTGAAGAGCCAATGGAGCTGTTTAAACGCTTTATGGGCCGCGAACCCAACACTGATGCATTACTGCGTCACAGTGGTATTGCCGCGTAAATCATTAATGTAAACACTTTAAAAACCGACATTGATTGTCGGTTTTTTTATGGCTGCGATTTGAAATACTGAGGTCATTTGGGTTGATATAAAAATAAAGTTATCGTTTATCGATAACTTATTGTCGAATAAAAATAACTATGTTAACGTTAAATTAACATTAACCAACCTAGAATCATCATGGATAGAATTGTTTCACTCAGTAAATGGATTAAATTACTCATCGTTTTTTTAGCCTTATTACAAGTCAGTAGCTATTGCGGCACCATGGTGTTCGGCGAGTTTCAAGCGGGCGAATATGTACTCACAATTGACTGGTGGGGCTGGTTTAGCAGTTACCTTGCCGTTGATTTTGGTAACCCCTGGCAGGCTCTTGCGCAAAGCCTTTATGATGCAGGCTTTCATCCCGGGTTCATTTTGGGCAGTGTTGAAATTTTGCCTTATCTGTTTATTTATTATTTTCTATATCAGTTATTCACTTTGTATCAACAGGGGCAGGTGTTCACCCCAGGTAATTTTCGCTGTTTAAGCAACATTGCTTTGGTCTTTTTAGCGTGGATTTTACTCAGCCTTTTCTATCCGATGATCATCGCTTTTTCACTGCACTTTAGCGGTACATCAAGTGCGGTCCCGGTGTATTTTAGCTTGGGAAGCCAGGAGCTAAAGTATGCGCTGTTTGGAATGATTTTTTATTGTGTGGCCTGGGTGATGAAGCACGCGACAGAGCTGCAAGAAGAGGCGGAGTTAACCATTTAATGGCCATTATTATTGAGCTAGACGTGATGCTGGCAAAGCGCAAAATGAAGTCAACTGAGCTAGCAGAATTGGTGGGTATTACACCGCAAAATTTGTCGGTATTACGTAGCGGCCGCGCTAAAGCGATTCGGTTTTCAACACTCGACGCCATTTGCCAGCATTTACAGTGCTCGCCAGGTGATATTTTAATCCACAAGGACGATGAATAATTAAGGACAATGATATGCAAAATACAGTAAAAAAAATGATCTCGGTGGCAATGATTAGCACGACTATGCTCATTCTCTCTGGCTGTACGGTGCGCTTAAGTGAAGAGAATTTTATTGCCAATGATAAAGAGCCCGTGGCCTTTAGCACTGAGTTCACTCAAGCATTACAACAAGCCATGCCGAATCATCTAATCACTCAATTGAGCCTAGAAGCAAGTGATCACGTTAAGCTGAATGGTTTTTTTATTGATAATCCTGCAAGCAACACAACCCTAGTGTTTTATCAGGGTAATGGCATGAAAATTCAGCCACATTGTTTGGCCGATTTAACGGCATTATCAGCGCTTAACACAGATATCTTAGTCATGGATCGCCGTGGTATTGGCGCCAGTGAAGGTAAGCCGCGGATTAACAATATTATCTTGGATGCCCAGCAACAATTAGACTATGTACATCAACAATACCAACCCGAAAAAATCATATTGCATGGTTACTCGTTAGGCAGTTTTATTGCCGCAGAATTAGCCAGAAATAATAAAATAGATGCATTGGTTTTACACGGTTCGGCCACTAATGCCGACGATTGGGTCGATGAGAAAACGCCCTGGTACATGGCACCGTTTATGAGCCTGGAAATGCCCCAAGACTTTCGTAATATCGATAATCAAAAAGTGGTTACCAATGATTACCAAGGCCCATTATTGGTGATCGCAGGAGAGGATGATGAAGAAGTGCCGCCAGCACTTGCTGAAAAACTGTTTGCTGCGAGCAAGTCTGCTAATAAGCAGTTCATTATGGTGCCTAATATCGGCCATCAAGGCATGCTAGAAGAGGCAACTACAATGCAGCAGTATCAGGCCTTTATTACCGAGCTTTGATTGAGCGGAAAATCGATACAAAAAGAGGCGCAATGCGCCTCTTGTTTTGGATAGTCGTTGTTACGCTTTGAGTAATAACTTACGCTAACTTTAAATCATACTGGTTGCGGTACATCACCATGTCTTCGATGGTGAGAACAGGCATATTGTGCTTTAAACCAAAGGCGACGATTTCTGGCGTTTTCGCCATGCTGCCATCTTCGTTGGTAAGTTCACATAACACGCCTGCTGGCATTAAACCGGCCATTTGCATTAAATCAACCGTACCTTCAGTGTGACCGCGACGAGACATCACCCCGCCAGCGCGAGCGCGTAGCGGAAATACGTGTCCAGGATGGGCTAAGTCAGATGCTTTAGCATTACGGTTTGCCGCCGTTTTTATGGTGGTAACACGGTCTTGTGCTGAAACGCCTGTAGTCACACCCACTTTCGCTTCAATGGAGATGGTAAAAGCGGTTTGATTGGCGCTATTGTTATTAACAACCATCGGTGGCAATTCAAGCTTATTAGCATGCTCGTCGGTTAAACATAAACACACAATGCCGCTGCATTCACGGATCATCAATGCCATTTGGGCTGTGGTTAAATGCTCAACTGAATAAATAATATCGCCTTCGTTTTCGCGATCTTCATCATCGAGTAGTAATACTCCGCGGCCTTCTCTAAGCGCAGCAAGTGCATTTTCGACACGTGTAATAGGTTCGCCAAATTCGGCAAGTAGTGATAACTGATTCATGGTTGTACTCCTAAAATGACCAGAATCAGGGCTTGTAAAGAGGGATATAAATCCAAAACAAATTGCATCAAAAAGCCGTGGGCTGATTGATGTATCTCTATTCTCTCTCATCCGGACTATAACCGTCGGCTCTGGACTGTTAGACATTACCTTTAAGCAATACTAAGTCACCAGATCTGCTGACCTCGACGAATCGAGCGCTCGCGGGCTTACTTTTTCAAGTTTACCGCCGGTGGGGAATTGCGCCCCGCCCTGAGAATTATAAACAATGTTGTTTGCGTTGAGCATTTGTCGATAACGATAAATGCTGTTGTTCATCTTGTCAGTGTCTTAACAACACCATCAAGTTAACACCGCATTGCTATGGTAATCAGTTAAGCCTGAGATGAAAAGGGGGATGAGTCGCAAAAAGAGTAACAAATTACGGTACGCTGTTGAGTTTGTGTTGATGATTGAGTGTTAAATAAGTCAAAGACAGCAAAGCTCCTTGCTCGCTGGTATGACCTTTGTTAGCCTGTCGCGCTAACAATAGGAGTAGTGGTAAATGAATCTGTATTTTCGTTTTGCGTTATTGTTTTTATGGCGAATTGGCCATTGCAAACGTATTGATTTTTTAGGCACCAGTAAAATTAACTATCGGGTTTTGCCGTTAGATTGCGACATCAATATGCATTTAACCAACTCTCGCTATCCTGCTTTTATGGATTTAGCGCGTACTTATTTGATTGCTGAAATTGGTTTAATGAAGCAATTTTTAAAGAATAAATGGCTACCCATAGTCAATGCTGCAGAGTTTACTTATATTCGCGATATTAAACCGTTTGAAATGTTTACCATTGAAACCAAAATTGTCGGTTGGGATGAAAAATACTTTTATATTGAGCATCGTATCGTTACAGCGCGCGGTTTACATTGTATTGCGCATGTTCGTGGGGTGTTTGTATGCCGTGGTAAGCAAGTGCCTATCGAAACCTTAATTACGGCAGCGGGTTATACCGGTGGTACGCCTGAATTGCCGGCCGAAGTGGTAAAATGGAAACAGTTTTTACAACTCAAAAAAGAGTGTAATACATAACTATCATTGATTTTTAGTATATTTAGATCAATCAATCTGACTCTGCCGTATTAGCAGTTTTAGGTTGATAAGGTTAAAGGGGTGACACGGTGGCATTAGAGAAATTCAGTGATATTTGGGCGCGAGCTTGTGAGCGTAAAGGCGGACCTGCTGTCATTAAGTCATTGCTACCCAATACACTCGACGCTGATGAGATCAGTGAATATACCGATGCGCAGTTACTTTCAGTGATGAGTAAACGTGTTTTTCAAAGTGGTTTTGTATGGCGAGTGGTCGACAATAAATGGCCAGCTTACGAAAAAGCCTTCTTTGACTTTGAACCAATGAAAGTATTGATGTTATCGCCAGATCAAATTCAGCAGCGTGCCAGCGATCCTGCGCTTATTCGCCATCAAAAGAAAACCCAGGCCATTGTTGATAATGCCTACATGATCCAGCAGATCAATGCTGAACACAGCAGCTTTGCTGAATTTATTGCACATTGGCCAAGTGATGACATAACGGGTTTATGGCAAGTGCTTAAAAAACGTGGTACTCGTTTAGGTGGTAATACCGGCCCTTATTTTTTACGCGCAATAGGTAAAGACACCTTTTTGATGAGCCAAGATGTGCAAGCGTATTTAACCGGCCATAAGGTAGTGGATGCGGGCTTTACCTCGCAAACTGCATTGCGCCAAACCCAAGCGGCATTTAATCATTGGCAGCAAGAGTCTGGCATGAGCTTAGCTGAAATAAGCCGTGTTATTTCTTTGGGTGTGGGCGATAACCGTGTTTAGACAGACTTAATAAGTATTACGCCTGATAGCGGCACAAAAACACGTTGACGATTTCTGCCGCGTGCTGGTCTTTTTCTTCGTCAGTTAACGGCTCAATAATTTGAAAAATTAACGGCCAAAAACATTGGCCTTTAATTAAGCTTTGGACTTGGTCTTGAGCCTGTTCAATATCATCTACATTGATGCGGCCATCTTTGTTGGCCGCTTTAATCCAACGTAAAATCGCGGTTTCTTCTTTAATTATTTTTTTGATTTCTTGTTGCATTTCAGATGCATAAAACAAGTGGCCAATCACCATTCTCGACACTTCAATGTGTTCTTCTGACTGAATATGATCAATATCACAGCGTACTAACTGTTGTAATTGCGGTGCTAGCGGCTTGCCTGGATTATAAGGCTCAGAAGGTTGCGATAATGCCTGTTGCCATAACTCGGTCATTAAGATCATCACTAAGGCTTCTTTGGTGGCAAAGTGATTGTAAACCGTGCGTTTAGACACTCCAGCCACTTCTGCTAATTTGTCCATACTCGTCGCCGCAACCCCTAATGCTTTAAAGGTCGTTCTGGCGGCTTCAATAATGGCCGCACGTTTAATTTGGCTACGAGTTTGTTTTTCTTGAGTCATGATCAGCACTGTATTCAATTTTATGGAAGATATTTTACACTGAGCAGTTTACTTTTCAATGAGAGATTATTAAACTACACCGTGTAGTTTACTTTATTGGTGTTGAAATGAAAATATTAACCGGTGTTATTGTCGGGTTTGTGGTGTTAGCTGCGATTATATGGCTCACTAAAACATGGTCAGCTGCCAATAAAAGCCAGCCTTTCATTAATAGTGAAAAAGCTTATCAAGCGGGGTTAAGCAGTTTATGGCCTATCGCCAAAGCTTATTGGAATACCCAGCGTCAGGCGCCAGCGCCTCAAAATGCCGTGCCGTTAGAGGCGCTAACGCCAACTCTCCTAGCTCAATCGACAGAAGATGCTGTTTATCGCTTAGGCCACTCAACGTTACTGATGCGTATTGATGGTGAATACGTGTTAATCGACCCGGTCTTTAGCGAACGAGCATCACCTGTACAATGGGCTGGGCCGAAGCGTTTTCATCAATCGCCAATTAGTATTGCTGATTTACCGGCCATCAAAACGGTTATTATTAGCCACGATCATTATGATCATCTCGATAAAGCCGCGATTGAACAATTAATCGGCAAAGTACAACATTTTGTGACGCCGCTTAACGTCGGAAAATACTTAACATCATGGGGTGTCGACCCTATTCAAGTGACCGAGCTTGAGTGGTGGCAGTCTGTTGAGTTAAATGGTTTACATATCACCGCTACGCCAGCGCAGCATTTTTCTGGCCGTGGTTTGCTAGACCGCAATCAAACATTATGGGCCAGTTGGGTTATCCAGGGGTTACAGCACAAGGTGTTTTTTAGCGGCGACAGTGGCTATTTTAAAGGTTTTAAAGAAATTGGTGAGCGTTTGGGGCCGTTTGATCTGAGCATGATTGAAACGGGTGCCTATAATGACTTATGGAGTGATATCCATATGTTGCCAGAGCAAAGTCTACAGGCGCATATCGATGTTAACGCTAAGGCTATGATGCCAGTACATAATGGCACTTTCGATTTGGCATTACATGACTGGTTTGAACCTTTCGAGCGTATTAACACATTAGCCAAACAACATAACGTCACCTTGTTAACCCCTAAATTTGGCCAGGCAGTGATGTTGGCTAATCCACAGGCTAACCAATTATGGTGGCGCGACATTATGATAAATCCAGCGATGGATGGTACAGAACAACAGGTTAATTCAACCAAGATGGATGAATTAAATGAGGTTGTCACGGATCATAATTAATCTATGTTGATAGTAGTGCTATCTAACCCGAATGCAATTAAGTTGATATTGTCAACATGTTGCCGTAAGGTGCGCTAAAATAAGTGATTGGATCTAATTTGTTTGATTGCTCATGTGCAAGCAACAATCTATTAACAAATTAGCTATATATAACCTAAACTTATTATTTATTTACAATTTATTGTATTAGGTTGAGTTGTTTGAATTTTGTACCTATGCGATAAAGAACACAGAAAATTTAACAGTTTAATTTTAGCTATTTTCAGATGGAATACCTCAAGACTGAGGAACCATATTGAACGTAAATCGGAGTAGGAGCACACATGCATAAAGCATTGAAAATCGCCGCGGTTATATCAGCCGCATTATGGATTACCGCTTGTGGCAAGGCTGAGGATGGCCAGGCACAGCAACAGCAGCAACCTCCTTCTCCCGTAGGCGTAATGACAGTTGAAGCCGTATCTCAAACTCTTATGGTTGAGCTACCTGGTCGTAGTCGTGCATTTTTAGAAGCAGAAGTGCGTCCACAGGTTTCTGGTATTGTTACCAAGCGTGCCTTTACCGAAGGCAGCGAAGTGACTCAAGGTCAGTCACTTTATCAAATCGATTCAGCAACCTATAAAGCGGCATTAATCAGTGCCGAAGCAGACTTAGCCAGTGCCAATGCCGCATTAGGTTCTGCTAAAGCCAAAGCCGCTCGTTACGCTAAATTGGTGAAAACCAATGCAGTGAGTCAACAAGATTTTGATGAAACAGAAGCTGCATACAAAGAAGCGCAAGCCGCGGTCACAGTGGCAAAAGCGGCCATTAATACTGCTAACATTAACCTTGAGTACACCGAGGTTAAAGCGCCGATAGCTGGCCGAATTGGTAAATCATCGGTGACGGCAGGGGCATTGGTTACGGCTAATCAGGCCACAACGCTCGCGACCATTCAGCAACTTGATCCCATTAATATCGACATCGTTCAATCAAGTGTTCAACTATTACGCTTAAAAGCCAACCTACGTTCAGGCCAGTTACTGAAAAGCGACAACGCTGAAGTGACATTAATGCTTGAAGATGGCAGCATTTACGACCATCAAGGTACTCTACAATTTGCTGAGGTAAATGTAGACGAAACCACCGGTTCGGTGACATTGCGTGCAGAGTTCCCTAACCCTGAAGGTACGTTATTGCCCGGTATGTATGTGCGCGCCCAGTTAAATGCTGGTCAGGACCCTAATGCGATTTTAGTGCCGCAACGCGCTATAACTCGTAACAATAAAGGCCAAGCGGTTGCAATGGTCGTCGACAAAGATAACCACGCAGAAATGCGCGTAGTGACAACAGCTGAAGTGATTGGCAACCAATGGCGTATTGTTGAAGGTTTAGCGGTGGGCGACAAATTAATTGTCGAAGGTCTGCAAAAAATCCGCCCAGGCGCACCGGTTTCACCACAAGTATTAACGGCTGACGAATCACAAAAGTAGGGATAAATTATGGCTCGCTTTTTTATTGATCGCCCTATTTTTGCTTGGGTAATCGCAATTTTAATTATGCTTGCAGGTGTGTTGGCCATTAGAGGTTTACCGATTGCACAGTATCCGAGTATTGCACCGCCAACAGTGGTGATCAGTGCTTTTTATCCTGGTGCGTCTGCCAAAACCATGGAAGACACGGTAACACAGGTTATTGAGCAACAAATGACCGGCTTGGATCATTTACGCTATATCTCATCGACCAGTGACAGTTTTGGTAACACCAAAATCACCTTAACCTTTAATGCTGAAGCCGATCCTGATATTGCACAGGTTCAGGTGCAAAACAAATTACAGGCTGCCACACCTTTACTGCCTTCTGAAGTTCAGCAGCAGGGTGTAAAAGTGAATAAGTCGACATCAGGCTTTTTGATGGTGATGGGTTTTGTGTCACAAGATGGCTCAATGGGAAAAAGTGACATTTCAGATTATGTCGCAGCCAATGTTCAAGACCCAATGAGCCGTGTACCTGGCGTGGGTGAACTGACGCTTTTTGGTGCGCAATATGCGATGCGTATTTGGCTCGACCCACTAAAATTAACTCAATACAACTTAACCAGTATTGATGTTACTGCTGCGATTAGTGAACAAAACGCACAGATTTCTGCAGGCCAATTAGGGGGAGCCCCATCGGTAGCTGGGCAAGAGTTAAATGCGACAATATCAGCCCAAAGCCGTCTGCAAACACCAGAAGAGTTTAGACGGATTATTCTGAAGTCTGACTCATCAGGCGCAAATGTGTATCTTGAAGACGTGGCTAGAGTTGAGCTGGGGGCAGAAAGTTATGCCGTTGACTCTTATTTCAATGGCAAGCCAGCGTCTGGTTTAGCGGTTAAATTGGCTACAGGTGCCAACGCGCTCGACACCGCAGAAGGTGTTAAAGCCAAAATTAATGAGATGAAAGCGTTTTTCCCGCAAGGACTTGAAGTTGTTTACCCTTACGATACTACGCCATTTGTTGAGCAATCGATTGAAGGCGTAGTGCATACATTGATAGAGGCCATTGTATTGGTGTTCTTGATTATGTATCTGTTCCTGCAAAACTTTAGAGCCACGTTAATTCCAACGATTGCCGTACCGGTTGTATTGCTTGGTACGTTTGCCGTGCTATCGGCAGCAGGCTTTACCATCAATACCTTAACCATGTTTGCCATGGTATTGGCTATTGGTTTGCTGGTGGACGATGCAATTGTTGTGGTCGAGAACGTTGAGCGTGTGATGTCAGAAGAGGGCTTAAGTCCACTTGAGGCCACCCGTAAGTCAATGGATCAAATCACCAGTGCGTTAGTCGGTATTGGTTTGACCTTGTCTGCGGTATTTGTGCCTATGGCATTTATGTCTGGCTCTACTGGGGTTATTTATCGTCAGTTCTCGATTACGATTGTATCGGCAATGGCGTTGTCTGTGTTTGTCGCAATCGTATTAACACCGGCATTATGTGCCACCATGCTAAAACCGATTAAAAAAGGCCATACCCAAGCGGACACGGGCTTCTTTGGTTGGTTTAATCGCAAGTTTGATGCCATGACCTCGCGTTATGAGTCTAGTGTTGGCAGTATTTTAAAGCGCTCATTTAGAGTGATGCTGATTTACATTGGTTTAGTGATTGCGGTGGGTTGGATTTTCTTACGTATGCCAACCGCATTCTTGCCAGATGAAGACCAAGGTATCTTATTTACCCAAGCAATTTTGCCAACAAACTCAACCCAAGAAAGCACCGTAAAAGTGCTTAAACAGGTTAACGACTATTACCTCAATGACGAAAAAGACATTGTTCGATCTGTATTTACCGTCGCAGGCTTTAGTTTTGCCGGTTCAGGTCAAAATATGGGTATTGCGTTTGTAGGCTTAAAAGATTGGTCAACTCGCGAAGCGCCAGGTGAAGATGTTCAGTCACTTGCTGGCAGGGCAATGGGGCGCTTTATGCAAATCAAAGAAGCCTTAGTGTTCGCCTTTGTACCGCCGTCGGTCATTGAGCTGGGTACCGCCAATGGTTTTGATATGTACTTAAAAGATTTGAATGGTCAAGGCCATACCAAGTTAATTGAAGCGCGTAATCAAATGCTCGGCATGGCGGCGCAAAACCCCAACCTAGTGGGCGTCAGACCTAACGGTCAAGAAGACGCGCCTATGTATCAAATTCACGTCGATCACGCTAAATTGCGTGCATTAGATATTGATATCAATAACGTTAACAGCGTAATGGCGACGGCATTAGGTGGCTCATACGTAAATGACTTTATTGACCGCGGCCGCGTGAAAAAGGTGTATGTGCAAGGTGAGGCGAAATATCGTATGCAGCCAAGCGACTTAGACACCTGGTATGTGCGTAATAGCAATGGCGAAATGGTACCGTTCTCGGCATTTTCGACTGGGTCGTGGGAGTTTGGTTCACCTCAGTTACAGCGTTTTAACGGTGTACCCGCGGTTAACATTCAAGGTGCGACAGTACCTGGTTACAGTACTGGTGCAGCGATGGATGCACTAGAAGAAATGGCCAAACAGCTTCCACCTGGTTACGGCATAGAATGGAATGGTTTGTCATACGAAGAACGGCTGTCGGGCAACCAGGCACCAGCGTTATATGCATTATCTATCTTAATTGTGTTCTTAGTGCTTGCGGCACTATACGAGAGCTGGTCGGTGCCGTTATCGGTTATTCTTGTGGTGCCATTAGGGATTATTGGTGCATTGATAGCCATGAATGGTCGCGGTTTACCTAACGACGTATTCTTCCAGGTAGGCCTATTAACCACAGTCGGGCTGGCGACCAAAAATGCCATTTTGATTGTTGAGTTTGCCAAAGAATACTACGAAAAAGGCTCAGGCTTAATTGAGGCAACACTGCATGCAGTGAGAGTCCGTTTACGCCCAATTTTAATGACATCATTAGCCTTCGGTTTAGGCGTTGTACCATTAGCCATTAGCTCTGGCGTAGGTTCTGGTAGTCAAAACGCCATTGGTACGGCAGTACTGGGCGGGATGATGTCATCGACATTCTTAGGTATTTTCTTTGTGCCGTTATTCTTTGTGGTGGTTGAGCGCATCTTTAGTAAGCGTGAAAAACCCAGCGAAGAGGACGACGAAAAAGTCGATAACGATAGAAAATCGATTTAATCGGTAACCCTGCTGTAAAAAAGCCCAGTTTAACTGGGCTTTTTTGTGCCTGTAGCAATATGCATTTATATTTGGATTTAGCTAAAAATCGCATAGCGAGTAAAAAGAAGATTAACAGTGATTAAATGATACTTAAAATCCACTAATGGGTTTGTTTAAATAGAGTAAACTTAAAAAGTGTTTAAAAAACACCCTGGCAAATTAGGCTTTAGGTGATTGAAAAAAATGGTGATTAAAAAATTAACTGTGTAAATATCATCCAGATGTTATTCGATAATTGTGTTATGATTAAGATCGTAATCAAAACAGTTTTTTAACATCTATTTGTACAGATAAACACTTTTGTGGTTATTTTTTAGCGAAGATATCGCCGATAAAGATGAACTTTTGATTAAATAATGATTATGATAGTGAATAACAATAATAAAGGATGTCACCATGCAGGCGCTATTTATTAGCCTCACTTTAGCCGCGATTCTGGCCTATCTTTGGTATGCCAGTTTACTTAAAAAACGCACTTCAGCCATTGAAGCGCTAAAAGTCATCGACTCAAAAATTGATAGAAGACTGACACTCTTTACTGAGCTGTGTCAGGAAAAACCCTCTTACCCACGCCCGTTAACCGATGACCAGCAAGCTCAGTTGGAGCAACTAAAACAGCTACAACCCGAACATGATTGGCAGCAACCGATTGAAGAATCAAATGTAGCAGGTGGGTCGTTGTCGGTATCGATTGCAGCATGGCAGCAAATCGATCAAGGTCTAGAGTCACTATTGTCTACGGTAAATAAAGACAAACTGTGTACCGAGCAACTGGCTGAGTATTTGCAACTCGAACTCGACTTTATACATGCCGAAGATTTTTACCGTAAAGCGGTCGATGAGCTTAACAGTGGGGTTAAGATTTTCCCTGGTTCTGCCGTTGCTAAATTTGCCCGTATCGCGCCAATGCCGATATTTGATCAAGTGCAGGAGTAACTCGATGTTGTGGCGTAATGAGCTGGCGCTATTGATTATCGTATTACTCTTTTGTGCTGCGCAAGTACACGCTAAACAAGTGGTTTATCCTCAAGTAGAAGAAACCACAAAACCACAAATAAAAGCGAAATACCGTGTTGAAGAGCCTACCGAAAAAAAGCAGCTCCAGCTAAAACCGACACAGAACAATGCGCAGGGGAATAGCAGTAAACCCACTCTTGAAGCATTTAACGTGTTGACGCCAAACAGCCCTAAATCCATTAACGATCAATTATCGCTTAATGGCGGGTATGTTGGCGATAAGCCACAACCGCGAACGTTAACCAATGATTATCCGCTGAGCCAATCATCCTCTGCAACACGCAAACCCAATGTAAAAGCCCAATATTCTGAAAACGGTATTGTCAGTGATTTAGGCGTCGAAAAACGTAAAGTGTATCAATACAAGCAAGCCAACGGAATTATGGTGTTTAGCGATCAACAACCGTTAGATGCCGATTATCAAGTGCTGTTGTACGAATGTTTTGCCTGTCGCCCAGATTCAACTATCGACTGGTACAAAATTCCACTCTTTACCTCGCACTTTGCCACCGATGTAGCATTAGCGGCACACAAATATCAGTTAGATCCGGCATTAATCAGAGCCGTAATCCATGCCGAATCGGCGTTTAAACCTGGGGCAGTTTCAAAAGCCGGTGCAAAAGGGCTAATGCAATTAATGCCTGGTACCGCCAGTGACATGGGCGTAGACAACCCGTTAAATGCCCAGCAAAATATTCGTGGTGGTAGCCGCTATTTAGCGCAACTATTAGCGCAGTTTAATGGTGATCTAGACTTAGCGTGCGCCGCGTACAATGCCGGCCCGAGTACCGTCACTCAATATCGTGGCATTCCGCCATATCCTGAAACTCAAGCTTATGTGAAGCGCGTAAAAATATTATTCAAACGCTATCAAAAAGCATTAGCCAGTTAATTAAGGTCTTTATTCATGAAGCATTTAATTCATAAAGCGCAGCCAAAGCGCGTCAAACTCAGCCGTAATAGTAGCTATTGCTTAGCAGGCATGGCGGGTTTATTAATTTTTGGTGCTGTGGCCGTGCCAGCACTTGCCGCGGACAAAACCGTATTTGTAGCCCCTTCGCAAGAAGACATGCGCTTGTACGACATTGCTAATGCACCACAAGCGCAGCGCATTGAGCAAGATATTCGTACATTGGTGAATTTTGGCACTCGCCATACTATGTCGGACACGCAATCTGACACCCAAGGCATTGGCGCCGCAAGACGCTGGATAGAAGCCGAGTTTAAGCGGATTTCAAAAGAATGTGGTGGTTGCCTTGAAGTGGTAACGGTAGCAAACACCGTAGAGGGTAAGCGAATTGCGCAGCCTACCGAGGTGGTCAACGTTATTGCTATTCAACGTGGTAAAACAGACCCTAAGCGTGTAGTGATGATGAGCGGTGATATTGATTCGCGGGTCACTGACGTACTTGATGCTACCTCCATTTCGCCCGGTGCTAACGACAATGCCTCCGGTGTAGCTGGCGCGTTAGAAGCCGCTCGTGTGTTATCAAAATATCAGTTTAACGGCACCATAGTGTACGCCGCGTTGTCGGGTGAAGAGCAAGGTTTGTACGGCGGCAATATTTTAGCCGACTACGCAAAAGCGCAAGGCTGGCAAGTGCAAGCGGTGTTAAACAACGACATGATAGGCAATATTTCTGGCATTAATGGCGTAGTCAATAACAGCAGTGTACGAGTATTTTCGGAAGGTGTACGTTTTGCAGAAACGGCCGACGAGGCAAAAGAGCGTTATTTTAGTGGTGGTGAGAACGATTCAGCTTCGCGTAATTTAGCCCGTAATATAAAAACCTTGGCCGACCAATACATGACGAATCTAGACGTAATGTTAGTGTATCGCCTTGACCGATTTGGCCGTGGTGGGCATCATTTACCGTTTAACCAAGCCGGTTTGCCTGCGGTGCGCATTATGGAAACTAACGAACATTACGACCGCCAACATCAGGATATTCGGGTTGAAAATGGCATTGCTTATGGTGATGTGATTGAAGGGGTTGATTTTGGCTTTACCGCCAAGCTTACCGCATTAAATGCCTTAAGTTTAGCCGCACAAGCCTGGGCACCTGCACCGCCAACACAAGTGAAGATTGAAGGCCAGGTGTCTCCCAGTACCACATTGAATTGGGCAAAAAGCAGTGATGAAACCGTGGTAGGTTATCGAGTGTATTGGCGCTCAACTACCGCACCAGAGTGGACCCACAGCCGCTATGTGGGCAAGGTGAATACCTTTACTCTGGATAATCTTGTGATTGATAATTACCTATTTGGCGTAGCAAGCGTGGCCGCCAATGGCAATGTCAGCCCAGTGGTATTCCCAGGGGCAGCAGGCGCGTTTTTTAAGCGACCTTAATAACCAATACCAATTCCACTAATTATCTGGTCATTCAGCGGGAATTCTGTGCCTTCTAGGCAAGTAATAGGATTGAAGACATAGTTGCTCTACGTCAAAATGCTATTAAGCAGCATAGAAGGCACAGAAACCCGCCTTGCAGGAGGCACTCAGACCGTTCATTTCTTTGTTGCATCGTCTTAGAAGGGAATAACCATTATTTCAACAATGCGCCTCAAACTGAACAATCTGAGTGACTCTGATTGGTCACATAATTAATGGAATTGGTATAAACAATAGAATAGTAAAAGCCCGGCTCATATGCATGCGCCGGGCTTTTTTATTGGTATCACTATTAGCCAAACTATTAGCCAAACTATTATCTAAGTTGGGATATTTCGATTACTCGCCAACTTCCCACTTCACGGTCGTGTAACCGTCAGCACGGCCTAATAATGGCGCTAAGTAATCTAATGCTTCTTTGGCCATGACATCCATTTGCCAAGGTGGATTGATAATCCATAAACCGGCTGCTGTCATGCCAAACTCGTCACTGTCCGCACTCAAGCCTTGCTCAATACGCAGTTGTTTTTTAATGCCGCTATTTTTAAGTAATGTCAGCATGGCTTCCGTTTGTTCACGTTTTACTACCGGATACCACAGCATAAACATTCCGGTCGCAAAACGCTTATGTGCTTTAATAATCGTTTCTGCTACATCAACGTAGTCTGTTTTTATTTCGTAACTTGGGTCAATTAATATTACGCCACGACGTTCTAACGGTGGCACCGCAGCGATTAAACCCGCCAGCCCATCACCATTAATCACTTTCACTTGTTTGTCTTGAACAAAATAATCTTCAAGTAGCTCATGGTCGGTGGTGTGTAGTTCGTGTAATACCATGCGGTCTTGTGGGCGTAATTCCACATCAACAAACGCTGGTGAGCCAGGGTATACAGCTAATTCACCATCATGCTCAGCGTTAAAATGGCGCACAGACTCTACATAATCGGCTAAAGCGATAGGCAAATTATCGTGGTCCCAAAGCTTCGCTATACCTTCTAAATACTCACCCGTCTTTTGCGAAAACTCATCTGTTAACGAATACGCGCCAGCACCTGCATGGGTGTCGATATACACGTAAGGTTTTTCTTTTTTCTGCATGGCTTTTAACGCTTGAATAAGCATGGCGTGTTTAAGCACATCGGCATAATTGCCAGCATGATAACCGTGGCGATAACTGAGCATGGGCATTTCCATTAACTAAATGAGACAGCAAAAACTGTGTAATAGCACCATTATAAGTTTTCTCAAGCGTGAGGTATAGGTATTCACTGGAGATGGCTTTTGGCATAATGAGGTAGTTTCTTATATTGGCATGGTATTTATCTTGTTGCAGACACCTATCTTCTTTAATCAGCAGTACCCAACATTGGTTGATATCGCCAGCCGCTGGCAATTAGTGTGGGACAAAGACGCCGCGTTTGAATTGCGCTTTGAGCAAAACTGTTTGAGTTTGTACAAACGAGATGAACCTAAATTAGACGGTATTAACGTTGATTTTGTATCCGGCGCTGTGGCACATCGCCGCAAATTTGGTGGCGGGCGCGGTCAGTCTATCGCCAAAGCGGTCGGGTTAAAGCAAGGCGTAACGCCAACGGTAGTCGATGGTACAGCAGGGCTAGGCCGCGATGCGTTTGTATTGGCAAGCCTAGGTTGCAAAGTGATTATGGTTGAGCGCAACCCTGTTGTGGCGGCCTTATTAGAAGACGGTCTACGCCGCGCTTATGAAGATGCTGAAATCGGCCAATGGATGCAGGAGCTGATGAGCCTATTTCACGGTTCAAGTTTGACAGCATTAGCTAACGCAGCTCAATCATCGGCCACTGAAATCGATGTGGTTTACCTTGACCCCATGTACCCGCACCGTGAAAAATCAGCTTTAGTTAAAAAAGAAATGCGCGTATTTCAAACCTTAGTCGGTGCCGACTTAGACGCCGATGGATTGTTAGCCCCAGCAATGGCGCTAGCCACCAAACGCGTAGTCGTAAAACGCCCCGATTATGCTGAAGATCTCGACGGGGTAAAACCAAGCATGGTTATCGCAACGAAAAAGAATCGCTTTGATGTGTATGTGAAAGCCGCGATGAAATAGTGGTGATTGTGGTAGAAAAATTAGTGTGCCATAGTTGTGAAATTATATAGGCTAAAGGGTAAAACATGCCGACTGAGCAAAGCTTAGAGCAGTTGCAAGCGCTGCTTCGTGAATTATGCCGTTTGTCTAATGAAACTGAATGGGTAGAATTTAAACATAATAATGCTGATGCTCAAATGATTGGTGAATATATATCAGCACTAGCTAATTCTGCAGCGCTATTGGGTAAGCAGTCCGCTTATATTGTATGGGGTATTAAAGACCAAACTGTAGAAGTGATCGGAACGGAATTTAACCCCGCAAGTGCTCGACATAAACAGCAAGAGTTAGAAAGTTGGTTACTACAAAAGACCTCGCCGAAAATTCATTTTCAATTTTATTCGTTTAATAGCTGTAATGAAATCCCGGTTGTTATCTTAGAAGTGCACGCCGCTACTCATACACCAGTTCAGTTTGATGGAGTAGAGTACATTCGAGTTGGTTCGTATAAAAAGAAATTACGCGAGTTTGCTGAAAAAGAGCGCGAGCTTTGGCGAGTATTTGATAAAACACCTTTCGAGCAACAAGCCGCTACAGAAAATAGTAGCTCAGAGCAAGTGTTACAATTGCTAGATTATCCCGCTTACTTTGATTTAACTCAACAACCATTACCTGAAGGTCGTGAAGGTATATTGTCGACATTACAAGCTGATAAATTGATTTGTAAAGCCGATAATGGACTGTGGAAAATATCTAATTTGGGTGCGATTTTATTTGCAAAAAAACTGCAAAGCTTCCAGCACCTAGGACGTAAAGCTGTACGTCTTATTCAGTATAAGGGTAATAGTCGGGTCGAAACAGTGCGCGAGCTGGAAGGTAACAAGGGTTATGCCGTAGGGTTTGAGGCGCTGATTGATTATATTAAGACCTTGCTTCCTGCTAATGAAGAAATAGGTAAAGCCTTCCGTAAGGAAGTGCCGATGTATCCTGAACTCGCTATTCGTGAGCTAGTAGCGAACGCGATTATCCATCAGGATTTTTCATTAACAGGCACAGGTCCAATGATAGAGTTGTTTAATACCAGAATGGAAATTACCAACCCAGGCGTACCTCTAGTTGATGCTGATCGCTTTATAGACTCTCCACCTCAAAGCCGCAATGAGATGCTGGCTTCATTTATGCGTCGCATTAATATCTGTGAAGAGCGCGGTACTGGTATTGATAAAGTTATTTCTCAAACTGAATTTTACCAATTACCAGCCCCTATTTTTGAAGTCACTGACAGACACACTCGCACGGTTTTATTTGGGCATAGAGCTTTTGCCGAAATGGACAAAGAAGACCGAATTAGAGCCTGTTATCAGCATTGCTGCTTGCGCTATGTTAATCGTGAACACATGAATAATAGCTCACTAAGAGAGCGATTTGGCATAGAAGGAAAAAATAGCGCGATGGTAAGTCGAGTGATTAAAGATGCCATAAATGTTGGGCTTGTTAGGCCTTATGACACCGAGGCGGGAACAAAAGCAATGCGGTACGTTCCACACTGGAGTTAATTTGCTTGACCGTTGCTTGACTGAGTACTCTTAATTATTTAACGATTACACTCAAACTGCTGTTTTTTATGATTAATTTTGTTTTTTATTGTTTGATTGGTTAGGCTGATATCAATTGCTTAAAGTAAATTCAAGGCATTGCCATGCAAATAGCGCAACGAATACATACTAAGACGTTATGTGTATTGATATAAGTTTTCTGCTTTACCCTGAGTGTTTGTTTTGAATGAAAACAAACAACCCGCTAAAGGCAGGGTCACCGCATGAGTGTTTAATTTTTAACCTAACTACTAAATCCAGCCTTTAATACTGCTTCAAGCATTGATGGATTCATCATGCATCGCTTTTGTTTTCCAACAATGCTTATCTTCGTCGGC
Source organism: Shewanella sp. MF05913 (assembly GCF_059758095.1). Taxonomy (NCBI): domain Bacteria; kingdom Pseudomonadati; phylum Pseudomonadota; class Gammaproteobacteria; order Alteromonadales; family Shewanellaceae; genus Shewanella; species Shewanella sp. MF05913. Next base: position 270,871 of record NZ_JCAYNT010000004.1, on the reverse strand, counting down.
TCTGCTCGTAACATATTCAAACTCATATGACGCAGACATGACAGATTTTCCGCCCCGTGAGCGTTGTATATTTGACATGCATCCTCACTCATACTGACATCAAGCACCCAGTGCATCGATTCTATGCCCCAATGTTCTCGAACGGCTATCGCTGCTTGTTCGGCACTTAACTCCTTAGAACTAATATAATAACGATACTCAAGCTCGATTGGTTTCCCTTTCTCAAGGCGACAATTTTCAACCATAACGATATTTTTTAACCCTTTCCACTTTGAAAAGTCACCAACTAAGTTTTTACTATCAATAACGTAGCACTGGCGACACTCAGTACGTCCGTGATCGTGTTCAATTACGGATTTGTCCGTATTGTTGGCTCGCTGAAATGCGAAGGCTTTTACTATCGCTTCGCGTAGCTTTCCCTGGTTACTTTTAACGGCAAGTAGATAGTCACCACCCTGGTCCACGATGGTTTTTGGCTATCTTTGTTTGACAAGCCATCGCATCGATAGTCACTAACGCCCCTTTGATATCTAACATCTTTATCAACTCAGGAATGGCGGTTATCTCATTGCTTTTTTGTTCTGTTTTAAGCTGACCAATTTAGTCGGGTCAGAGTAAATTTTACAAAAATTAAATTTAAACAACAGCTTACGCAAAGTCTTTGTGTCCATTAATGAGTTACATCTAGCTTGAAAATGTCCAAATTCAACTCTGAACTTGAGGCCGTTGAAGAAAATGACGTGAGCTAGCCATGGATGGCGAGCTAGCTTTAGAGGGGAAGGGACGCCCCATCTGAAGCGTTAGCATTTTCGAATAAGGCCGAAGCCGATTCCAAATAGAGTTAAAAGCTGGTCTGGTGTGGGCGAAGCGCCACGACGTTAGTGGCCGCAGGCCATAAAGAACAACAAACACCTGGATCCCGGCTAAAAAGCATTGCCGGGACGACGAGCGGGTTGTTAACAGGTTTTTGTCCCAAATCAGAGTATCTATTTCTTTAAACACCTTAACTTAACTCTGAACTTGAGGTCGTTGAAAAATTTAGTTGGGTCAGTGTAAACTTTATGTCATTGCACTAAATCCGAAGCTCTAACGCACTTTTGTCCAAAAGTTTGTTAGATAGGGCATAAGCTATTTGGCTCTTCATAATAAAATTACATTCTCCTTTTAATCATTATTTTATGACCTTTCGATTTGTCAGACTATGGGTACATTTTATGTCAGAGTATGGTTATATCTTTTCGATAAGTGATTGAATGCTAGAAGCTGCCTATGTCAGACTTTGCTTCCAGCGACACGTATTTCCCTGAATTGGGGCTGTTTTGACAATATGTATCAGCCAACGTAATTAACCTTAATTAATAGTGGGAGCACTATGACAACACCAATACCTATGCGCCCAAGCGGCGTGCTTCGTGGCGATAAAGCGGCTGACATAACGATTGATGTTTTTGTTGATATTCAATGCCCCCATTCACGAGCAATGTGGCCGACGTTGCTTAGTGTGATACAACATTACAAAAGCAGATCGGTCAGCCTTAAAGTTCATTTAATGACATTAAGTAATCATCGCCAAGCGTGGGATATGAGTCTTGGGCTATTTGCGCTAGCAGATGGTGATGCAGATAAGTTTTACGATTTTGCCACTTATTTATATGAACGACAGGATGAATTTTACAATGCAGAGTTTATGCATAAAACTCACGACGATCTTCGGCAACTTATTGCAGACAAGGCCGAAGAACATTTAGGGATAAATCGTTGTCAATTTCTTAGCCGGATGGATGATGGTGATATTTACACCTTAGCCAGAACTCCGATTCGATATGCTGCGACAAAATCTGTATGGGCCACCCCAACTGTTTTTATCAATAATGGCGGTAATGTACTTGTTAATCACCTATCAACGTTGACCGATTGGCAACAAATGATTGACCCATTGTTTGGCGAAGAAACTATATAAAGGCCCTAACTAACTATATAAAGGCCCTAACTAAGGGGATAGCACATATTTATCCTAAAAGTTGCACAAAACTAACGCGTGGGATTTGGCTTTTACGGTAGAGAAAATGCTTTATTTAACGTCAAAGTTAGTGTCATTTTTATAGTCATCATGCTTGTTTGACATAATTTATGATCGGCTGAGTAGTCTCTGTTTTAGGTATGCATTTATCCGCAGATACTTCGAAGACGCGTTGTGCATTTGATTGGACACTGAGACCACTAGCAGAATCTGTTATCGATTCGCTGTTACTGTTAAAGAATGCATAGGTTAGTGACACCATTATTTCATCAATCTTCAGTATCTCTGAAGATATTCTATATAGGTTTACGATAAAATATTACGAGTCACTAAGCACCATAGACAGTTTAAAAGTGGCTTACTCAATGCTTATTAACGTGCACCCACGGGTTGGCAACGGGTGATAAAATGTTTATTTCGCTTTATCCTTTTACATACTTGTTTTGGGGCAGTGGATTGAGTTGCTAAATCATCGACACTTATATTTTGAGAATAAGTGCCTCGAGAACCTATGTTTTGACGCTCAGTATTTTTAAGCTCAAAACTTGAAGTATCAGTAGTTTGCAAATGCGCACAGCCGGATAAAAACATGATGATTGCTGCGAGGGTATAAACTTTCATTGTGTATTCCTAAATATTAATTGATAGCGTGATTACGTGCTTATCTTTATTGATTAGTTTGAGTCCGTTAGGGCTGAGTAAATTAGGCTGTGAATATGCTACTGACTCGACCTTTAGAATGGCTTGGCCTAATGCATAGACTTGCTTAATCGAAGGGAGCATTGTTGTTTTGCTCCCTCGTTTTCATGAGATTAAGCGTCTACAAAAATCACTTCACCAGTAATAAAGCCATCGACAGAACGCTCGAATGCTTTGCCAACTAATCGTCCAGGGACTGGTTCAAAACCTGCCATCATTTCGCCATACACATCCCATGCTTCAGTTAACACTGTTGGGTTGACCACATTGATGCGGGTGTTTCTTGGCATTTCATAGGCGACACACTTTACAAAGGTATCGATAGCGCCGCTGGTGGTGGCATCGGCAATTGCAAACGGAATAGGCTTAACATTTAATATGCCGCTGATTAAAGTAAATGAACCGCCATCAGCAATGTATTTTTGACCAATACGCACTAGGTTAATTTGGCCCATCATTTTACTCATGACAGTGGTCATCCATTGGGCTTCTGTCATTTCTACAAATGGCGCATATTCACAAACGCCCACGGTATTGACCACGGCATCAAAGTGACCGACTTTTGCATACAAGGCTTCAATCGATTGCTCATCGGTAATATCGACAATGTGGTCGACGTTGCCAGAGCGGCCCGCAGTGATAACCTTATGCTTACCTAAGCCAGATAACGCTGCTTGACCCATTTTGCCTAGTGCACCAATTAAAATTACTGTTTTCATTTTTGTTTCCATCTATTGAGTTAACTTGATGGGTAGACTTTAGCGAATGAGTAAAACAATTAGAAACAATCGTTAATTGTAAGTGATACAAGCTATACTTGTTAATGGTTGGCGGAGTGGGTCAGCGATGATGTATGAAGGATAAATTATGAGTAAATTAGACCGATTAGACTTAAAACAATTGAAGGTTTTTCAGGCGCTTATGCGTGAGGAGAATGCGTCTAAAGCTGCAAGTCAGCTCGGTTTGACTCAACAAGCTGTTAGTGAGCATTTGAAAAAGCTCAGAGACGTGTTTGATGACAGGTTGTTTGTTAGGAAAACAAATGGCTTTGTGCCAACGCCTTTTGCTGAGGAATTATCGGTTGGGGTTGATAAGCTGCTGATTGATTTCAACTCATTAATATCAACCAAAACCTTTATTCCACATAAGGCCAAGGGCACTTTTACTATTTCTGCGACAGATTATGCGCAGCAAATTGTTCTGCCTATGTTGATTGCCAAACTAAGAGTTCAAGCGCCCAACTTAAAGCTGATTGTGCAAGATTTTGAGATAGATAAATTGCATGAGCAAATGGAAAGCGGAAAGGTGAATTTGGCTATCGCGTTTCCTGATTATATTCCTGATAGTTATCGCGTTATTAAGCTGTTTGAAGAACGCCATGTTTGTGTTACCTCAACCCATTCAACAATATCAAAAACGACACCTTCGTTAGCTGACATTGCCCAATATCCTACCATTATTGCGTCACCGTCTCGGCCCAACTTTAAAGGTTCTATTGATGATTGGTTTGCGCAATTTGGTTTACAACGAAACATCGTTGTATCTGCGCCGTGTTTTTCGGTGGTGCCTATGTACCTTGAAACAACCGACTCAATTGCTTTTTTACCCTTACGAGCGATTAAAGGGTTAGATGTAGTCACCCTTGAACTTGAGCAATCGCCAGATAGTTTTGATGTAATTGCCGCTTGGCATCCGCGTTACCACGACGACCCTTTGCAAAAGTGGGTTGTATCGTTACTCGATATTGAGTCGTAAGTTAGTCGCTATAATAAGTTAGCCTCTATAAACAGAGGCATAGACGTTGAAGGGTAGTGATTGAGGCATACTGATTGATCAAGGAATATTCACTGAAACATAGTGGCTATGCCTCTCGCTGAGTCATCACTTATTAACGCGGAATGGTATTAAAACTCTCGGTTCATTTTTTCAAAGCAGGTTTTCAGTACATCGACAGCATGTTGATCTAGGTTGCGGGTAATGTCTTTGGTCAGCTGCATGTGCATACGATTATGATGTGAATGAAGCTCAGTACCTTCGCTGGTGAGGCCGACTAGTATTGAGCGCCTATCGTCTTCGTGTGCAGCGCGATTGACTAATCCCAAATTGACTAACTTTTCAATCTGCACCGTTAACGTGCCGGTAGTAATGCCAAGCCTGTCGGCTAATTCTTTCATTCTCATTGGCCCATGAGAGCCTAACACTTCTATTGTGTGTACCTGCGCCAGTGAATAACCGGTATCTTTGACGACAGATTGCTCCCAAGAAGACAATTTGTCGTAAAATTCGATAATTAAGTTATTCAAAGAATGCATAAACGACCTCAGCAGTGATTCACTTCAATAGTAAAGTGGCTTAGCTTATCAAACTTATGTAAAGCGTGTTTAATTGATTCCGCATTGGCCTCTGTTGAGGTACAGACTGCAATAGAAGCTGAATAGTGGTCGGCACTGATTTTCCAGATATGGATATCTGTAACTTGGGTGTGTTCATCTTCAATCGTGTTCACGATTTCTGCCTGGTATGCTTTGTCGATGTTTTCATCTAGCAAAATGGGGCTTGTTTGTTTCATTAAGCCTAATGCCCATTTAGTAATGATAACCGCACCCACTATCCCCATCATTGGGTCTAACCAATACCAGCCTAGATATTTCCCGACTAATAGCGCACAAATTGCAAGCACAGAGGTTAATGCGTCTGCTAATACGTGAAAGTAAGCCGCCTTGAGATTATGATCCTGGCCGTTATGATGATGCTCATGGTGCTCATGGTGCTCATGGTGCTCATGGTCATCGTGGTTATGAGCATGATTATTTGTGTGGTGATGTTGGTCGCTATGAGTATGTTTATTCCCATGACTATGACTATGACTGTGCCCATGACTATGAGCATGGTCGTGGCCGTGATGCTCGTGGCCTAGAATAAACATACTGGCAATGTTGACGACAAGTCCGACGATAGCCACCAAAATTGATTGATTAAACTGGATGTCAACGGGTGACAATAAGCGATGTACCGATTCGGCTAGCATGATGATTGCCACAATCCCTAATGCGATTGCGCTGGTATATCCGCCAAGCACTCCCACTTTGCCCACACCAAAAGAGAATTTGCCACTTTGCGCGTGTTTTCTGGCATAGCTATAAGTAAAGAGTGTGATACAAAAAGCTGCCGCATGCGTACCCATGTGCCAACCATCAGCGAGTAACGCCATTGAACCATATAGGGTGCCAGCGACGACCTCAACAGCCATGGTAATGACCGTAATGATCAGTACATACCAGGTACGTTTTACATTTTGCTCGTTAACGGCAGCAAAATTATGGTGATGAGTATACTGAGCAGCAATATTGTTCATAACATCTTAGTTTGATAATCAAATAATTCTCGATTCTATGTTGTTTGATAGTCAAAGTAAATACGGCTAAAACGCATCAATTGATGAATAACAAATCAGAAATTTAAAAGTAAGGTATTAAAGGGATTGGAGAAGATAATGGAATAAAACATCCTATGTTATGCATCTTTTTCACATTAATACGTCTTATTAAAATGCTACTATTATGTTTAATCGTGCGTTAATCAGTGCGTATATTATTGAGGGATTATTATGTTGGCTGAATGGCAAAACCATAAAGCGCAGCTTCGAGCCTATGTGACCAAGCGTATCGACGATGTTGATGCTGTGGATGATATTTTGCAAGATGTGTACATCAAAGCCAGCCTTAATTTACATCAGCTGAAATCTGCAGGAAGCTTAAAAGGGTGGTTATACCGTATTGCCCATAACACCATGATGGATTTTTATCGTGCTCGACAGCATTTTGATGAGTTGCCTGACAATTTAGTCGCACAAGAGCAAGATACCGGAGCGGAGGCGCGTGCAGAATTAGCCGAATGCTTACGGCCATTAATTGATGAATTACCTGAAAAATACAGCACACCGTTACGGCTGGCTGAGTTAGAGGGCATGCCACAACAGCAGATCGCTGATCAACTTGGTTTGTCACTTTCTGGCGCCAAAAGTCGTGTGCAACGTAGCCGAGTTAAATTTCGCGAACAGCTAATGGCCTGTTGTGATTTTGAAATAAATGAACAGGGTATTTCAGGCTATTCACCAAAAGATCCTACGCGACAGTGTCGATAAAACGTCTCATGATGAGGTGATTAAAGGCGCATGATCTTAATTACGCCTTATTACTTGCACCTCAGTAATCGTGTCGAATATGTCAGATATCGCTCATTGATGGGTGTGATGGTATTAATCAACTAACGCTAATGAATCTAAAATACCCTGGCCACTGTGGATGCCTCCTTCACCTTCGTCAGCAGGCTTGCTGCGGACTAAGTATCCTGCGTATCCATCCTGTGTTGTGGCAGGCGTATCATTAAACGTGACGGTAAAAAGTCCAATTTCGCTGACAAGATTATCAATATAAGTTTGTTTACTGTCTCTTACCGCAATGGTTGGCGCTTCGCGTTCCCGCGGGTATAAGCGTTGCATCAATGCCCAGGCGTCGTACTCATTAGTTGGAAGTTGCTTGAGTTTACGGCTGATGTCTTCTCCAAAAATACAATGGCCACCGCCTTCACCTTGGTTTTTTAAGACCCAATGTTGTTTATTAGCTGTGGTGTTAAACCACGCAATGGTGTCGGCATTCACGGGTTTCATCTCTGCTAATACACTTTTTACAAGCATGGCTTCTTCAGTGCTGAGCCCCCAACGCACATAGTCAGTAGCAGGCATCATTGTCAGCAGCATTTGAATGGTTTTGCTGGTGGCTAATTGCTGGCTGATGGTGGCGTTCATGGCAACATTATGTTGCTCTATAAAAAGACGTGTCTGACTTAACGTATGGCAACATTCATGTTGATCCATTTCGGGCGCGTAATAATCAGAGTACTGATATCCCGCTCGTAAATAGACCACATCAATGCCACCAACATCTTGCAATATCAGTCGTTGGTTTTCACCGGTTGAAAGTTGGGCATTGAGCTGCTCAAAAGTGCGCCTAACGGTGCGTATGCCGAGTCGTTGCAATTCAACTTCAAGTAAATGTTGGTCATACACATTATCTTCATTTTTTTGTATCACCATCATAAATGTCGGTTTACCTGAATCGCCAGCCTCATTTTTCACCTTGATTGCAGCAACCGCAATGCCAGCGGCCAGCTGGGTTAATGCTTCATTTTTTTCAGGTATTGCCGACGGGTTTTCGGTCCAAGCTTGATAAGTTTGTGGCCACTGTTGTTGAATGTATTGGTGTAATTCTGTCGCTTTTTGGCCAAATGGGGCCATGCCTGCGGCAATGCCATTGAACTCAACCACTCTTGCGCCATATTGGCTATCGTCCATATAGTCGGTGCGCATTAACAGTAGCGGCTGACGCATTACTGTCTTTCGGTTATTGATATCACCATGGGCTTGATGATGTAGTTGCATTAAATGGCCAAAAAACGGATCGGCTTTTGCGACATCACTGAGTGATGCTTGTAAATAATCATGATCTTCAGATACTCGATTAATAAGCTTGGCCATAATCGGGGTGACATTGCGCAAATGTTGGTATACATCGCGTTTCATGGTCATTGGCGCAATGCTAAATGGGCAATGTCGTGCGGTGTTATCTGCTTGACGAAATGCGACGCCATGCATAATTGCCCATTCGCAGGCATCTTCAATGACTTGTTGTGGTATCACTGTATTCTCACTATTTAAATGGCTAACCTTTACAGACAATTACCCATCTATCGATAACAGAATCACTTTCACAAAGTGATATTATATTAACGTGGCGGTAATCGTTTTTATTCGGTTGTGCGTTGTCCAATAGTATTAAGACGAGCGAGCCAGCTTAAAGACGCAAAAAGATGGGAATATTTTGTTAGATTATGTCTTTGTAGGACATGGTTTTCGTCTAAATTTGGCAGTATGGTGATATATAATTGTCGATGAAGGTTTAACATCAAGGAGTGTGACATGAGTGACAAAATGAGTGAGTCTGCATTACAGGCATTGAAAATTGCGTTTACTTATATGCCAAAAGCAATTGAAGTGACTAAGTATGAGTATGGTGATAATTACCAAAAAACATTAGATCACATTGAAACCGTGAGGGAGATGTTATTGATCAATGATATCGACCCAGAAGAAGTGTATGGCGACATTAACCCTGAAAGCACACCTAATTCAACGTATTGATTGCATGATGTTGAGCATGGCTGGTGAGCGACCTATTGTTAAATCTGATGGGTGCGTTAATTACTAGCATGTTCATGGTGTCAGCAATTGAGCTAAGAAATTGTGAAATAACCTAATGTTTCTTCACTATCACAACCGGTTGCTTAACTATCACATTACTTGATTAGTTTAAAATCTTTCAGTGCATTTTGAGCCACTTCAATACCATATTCTTGTACAAAGTGGCCCGCTTCAGCTATTTTCATTGGCTCTGGGCAGCCTTTAATCACTCCTTTTAATGCCATCATTGCCGGTTCGCCTAAAATGACGTCTTTCATACCGATGGCCATAAAACTGTCACCATCCCAAGTGTTAGACCAAAACTCGATAGCACGTAGGCCATATTTTACCGCGTCATCATTGGCATCGGTTGGGATCATCTGCGGGAAACGTCTTACGCCTGCTTTATAGCTGTTATCAGGAAAAGGCGCATCATAAGCGATAACGTCCATTACATTAACAGCGGCTCCGGCATCGCAAGCAATCAGTCCACCTACTGGAATTTCAGGTACCGCAGCAGAAAAGGCCATCCATTGTATAGCGGCTTCTGATAACGCATGGCCATTACTGATCCCCGTGTTCATTACGATGAGTTTTTTGAATCGGTCTTGCATATCCATTGGGATTGTTAGCCCTAGAAATCCGCCCCAGTCTTGACATACAAGAACGATATTTTTAAGGTCTAAACGCTCAATTAAGCGTACTAAACTGTTTCGGTGAAATTCAAAGTTGTATGTATCGTCATCAACAGGTTTGTCTGAACGGCCAAAACCAAATAAATCAGGGGCGATTACGCGATGTCCTGCTTGAGTAAATACCGGGATCATTTTGCGGTATAAATAGCTCCAGGTTGGCTCACCGTGTAAACACAAAAATGTGTATTCAGCTGATTTATCACCCTCGTCGATATAAGCCATGCGTAAAGACTCAAAGCCGTCCAAATCATCAACATAATGAGGTTTAAAAGGGAACGCGGGTAGCATAGAAAATCGTTGTTCTGGTGTTCTTAGTGCTTTAATAGTCATGTTATATCTCCAAAAGTCTGTTTGATAAATTAGGTGTTTTTTAGCCCGAAACCATTAGCTATTGCAGTTATCTCGATTTGATATTAATTCAGCGGCTTCTCCCTAAAAGCAGGGTATTAAAAGGTAATCCAGATGCCCGTATACTGCCGATGATGTAAATAAAAGCCGTAATAAGATCAATGGCCGCAATAATGACAAATGCCTTAGGTGCCATTCTCAATGACGCTGCGTAAGCGACAGCGATAAAGCCGACCATTCTTACCAATCCTCCCCAAACAACAATGGGTGCACGTGTGTTGATATCAGACACAGCCCAAAGTAATGCGGCTCCCATGAGAATTAAATAGCGCGGTAAAGTGGACATGTTTTTTAAACATGTTGCCTCTCGCTTATATTAATTTCACTTATATAAATATAATCTGTAGTGATCGATATAGAATAGATGAATTATGTATCGATCACTATGTTATGTCAATATGGTAAATTGACATTTTGTAGTAACTGCTACAAAATGATAAAAATTCGACAATATAGTGGATGGACAATTGAAAGCGGGAAGAAAGCGAGCATTTGATAGAGATATCGCGTTAGACAAAGCCATGCGCTTATTTTGGGTGAATGGTTATTCAGCGACGTCGATTGCCAGCCTCAGTGCTGAACTTGGCATTAATACGCCGAGTTTGTATGCCGCCTTTGGCAATAAAGAAACCCTGTTTAAAGAGGTGCTTGTTCATTATGTTGAGCAATATGCGGCTATAAATTATCGCTATTTAACCGAGACGTCTGACGCGACGCTTAAACAAAGGTTGCAAGCGTGTTTTTATGGTTTGATCCATCTGTTTGCCAGCAGTGACACTCCTCGTGGCTGTTTATTGGTAAAAAGCGTCAATGAGTCTGATAGTGTTTCATTCCCTAAAGACGCGCTGTTATATATGAGACAGCAGGGGCAGGAAACTAAACAGCTGTTAATGACGTTACTCCAGTCTGATATGCATCAAGCTAACAGCACTCATAACCAAGATGTTGAAACATTAGCCGATTACTTATTAGCAGTGAGCTATGGTCTGGCAGTTCAAGCCAAAGCAGGACAATCGGAAGCGGCATTGAAATCTGTGTTTGATCATGCGTTGTCAGCTATTCCTAATCACTAATATCAATGCCTGTTGTTTGCTAGGTTAGCTGAATACTGAATTGGCTTATCAGCTTGCAGTGAGTCGTAGCAAGTGTTGTAACTCAGACTTATATCACAGTTTCATTACACATTTACTGAGTACACGTTGACAATTAATAGTGATCACTACAATATATTAATTATGTAGCAGTCACTATAAATTAAACCTAAGCAGGTCACCTATGAATAATACCTTTAACGTAAAACAGTTCATTGTGGTGATGTTACTCACTAGCATTTGGATCAATATTGCTGAAGTAGCTAGAGCCATGTTGGTTGCGTTTCCAATGATGGAAGCATTCTATGCGGGTAAATTAGCCGTTGGCCCAATGGCGTTGAGTAATGCGCTGATATGGGCTGTGTGGGATACCATGCTCACCTGTACATTGGTGTTTGTTTATTGGTTATGCGCCCAAAGTTTTGGTCATAATGTTAAATCGATAGTTATATCGGCCACGGTGACGTGTATCGCAACCTTAGGTGTTTTTTGGGTCGGTTCTGTCAACTCAGGGTTAGGAACATGGCAAATGGCATATACCTTGGTGCCAATAGCATGGGTTGAAATGATTGTCGGGGCATTTTTAGCGAGTAAGCTTTACGCTCGTTATGCCTAACGTTAGCTCTTTTTTGCTAACACGATAAACGGTGATGGATTTTTGAAGCACAGTGAATTTAATCAATTTTGTGAAGATTTACCTGCATCAACTTATGTTATGCAATGGGGTGGTTCGCACGTGTGGAAAGTGGCTGGTAAGGTATTCGCCATTGGTTTTACGGCTAAAAATGGCGAGCCGGCATTCACATTTAAAACGTCACCGTTAAATTATGAGTTTTTAAAAAATAATGATGGTTATCATCCTGCGCCTTACTTTGCCAGCCGTGGGATGAAGTGGATCCAACAAATAGAAACATCAGGCAGGTTAGATGAAGAGCTCACCTATTATTTAGCGCAATCCTACCGTATTGTCGCTTCAGGTCTGAGTAAGAAAAAGCAAACTGAACTGGGCTTGCTTCTAAAGTAGACTTGCTGCTTAATTCGGCTTGCTGTTAAGCAAGCCATCTTAAAATGAGTTGCCTCAGCTCACTATGTTGATGAGTAAGCTGTTTGTTATTATCACCACCATCATCAATTACGCCACAGCAGACTTATTCAGAGTGGTATTTCTGCCGCCACCGAACCCGCATATTGCACACAATAGTGCTGCAATGATGCATAACCACAACGGTGCTTCCCAGCTGCCTGTTGAGGTATGAAGTGCTCCCGCCATCATAGGGCCTATCGCCGCCAATAAATAACCGACACTTTGTGACATACCAGAAAGCGAAGCCGCTTGATGCGGGTCATCTGTGCGCAAACTAATAAACGACAACCCCAAAATAAAACAGCCTCCAGAGCAAAATCCCAACATAATCGTCCAGAAAAAAGCAAAGCTAGGCATGTATAACAGGCCTATTGCACTGCCTGCACTGAGTAATCCTAAAATAAAGCTCAGCGCACTCTGATCTTTTAACTTAGCCAACAGGGGGATTAATACCAGGCCGGGTAGTGCGGTCGAAATTTGAAATGCGCCATGATATGCCCCAGCCTCAACTGCTGAGTGGCCAGTATCAGTTAATATGCTTGGCAGCCAAGCAAGGATGATATAGGTAAGAAATGAGTTTAAACCCAGCAGTAAGGTAACTTGCCACGCTAATAAGTAACGCCATACACTTTTTGACGATGGTGCAAATTGCGACATGCTCGCGGGTTTAGTGTGCTTACCTAATTGTGCTGTCCACACAATCAACCCCGCGACCGTTAACATTGCCGACGAGCCCAATGCCAATTGCCAACCCAAACCATTAAACTGACTCAGCGGGAATACCAACGCAGAAAAACCACCCGATGCCATGCCCATGGTGAGCACATAAGCAGAAGTCATGAGTGCTACTTTGGTGGCGAAATCTCGTTTGATTAGGCTCGGTAACAGCACATTTGCAATGGCAATACCGACACCAATAACCGCTGTGCCTACAAATAACATAATTGATGAGTCGATAAATCTCGCCAAAATACCGAATAAAATCAGTATTAATGCGGCAAACAAGGCATGTTCTAGGCCTTGTCTTCTGGCAAACATGGCTGCCATAGGGGAAATAATCGCAAAGGCGATAAGCGGTAGAGTGGTGATAAAGCCTGCCTGTGAACCACTTAGCGTAAAGTGATCAATAATTTGCGCTAACACAGGGGCAATGCCGGTAAACGGTGCGCGTAAATTAGCCGCAATCAGTAAGATACCTATCACCAGTATTACGCCAGAAAAGCGCGATTGCAGTTTGCTATTATCGGTTGGTAACGTCATTTTCTGCTTTAGGTTTCACTTAATAATGGTCGACAGTATAAAGATTTGCCTGCTGAGATAATTTAGCTATAGTGACATTAAATATCTCAAAACGGACAAGTCTATGTTTAAGCCAATAGGGTGGGATGAGATCAGCAATTATGAATCGATGCCACAACCGGTCATCGCTAAAATTGAACAAGCTTGTGCCAGCCATGAAATCCCGTTACACACTCACCCTAAAGGTCAGTTAATTTTAGCTTTGCACGGTTACGTGACCTGTGAAGTCTCGGCAAAAATGTGGATGGTGCCAACCCATAGCGCTATTTGGATCCCGGCAAATAAACTACACAGTAATCGCGCCTCAGATAACGCACAACTGTGTCATGTGTTTATTAATAGCAACATGCAAGGTATGCCGTCAAATACTTGCACCTTGGCGATTACGCCCTTAGTTAAAGAGTTAATGTGTGAGCTGGCAGCGCATAATCAACATTATGACCTAACCAGTAAAACTGCGCGTTTAGCTCAAGTGTTATTTGATCAGTTGAGTGACATGCCCATTCAGCACCTAGATGTTGTGTTGTCGAAAAATGCTGTGATTCAGGCTATGAGCCAGCAACTGATAAGCCAGCCGAGCGATAGAAAAACCTTGCCGCAATGGGCCGATGAGTTTGCATTAACAGAACGCACCCTGGCACGATTAATCAAAAAAGAAACCGGCATGACATTTGGAAAGTGGCGCACCCAAATTGATATTGTTACCGCACTGCAATCATTATCAGACAAGAAAAGTGTCCAACAAGTGTCTGAGTTATTAGGTTATGAGTCGGTTAGTGCCTTTATCACTATGTTTAAAAAAGTCATGAAACACCCACCGATGAAATACATGAGCGGGTTAAATGCTTATTAAGGCATTTTAGTTGTTTGCTAAAGGTAATATAACGTTATAAATCAGATTTTTTGGCGATGCACGCCTATGCTTGGATACGTTATTTAGGTATTGACGTTGTTAGTTATTTTTTAATGGCAGTTGGGTTCGTGGGTAACAAAATACCTTTTAAAGTCGTATCATCAGGTTTTACCTCTGTAAGGTGATGGAGATAGCTGTGCGTGTGTTCAATGTGTGTTTAAGTAGTGTGTTAATGCTGATGTCATTGTCGGTAACTGCGTCTGAATTGGCGACCCAAGATATCAGTGAGATTATTTCTAAAGAAGAGTTTTTATCTTATCAAAATGTAGCCGATTTTATTGAGCACTCGCCTAAAGTGACCGAGTTTGTGGCGCCTGAAGCTGATGACATAGAACAATACGGCAGTGATGTGATGAAGACGCTAACAGGTTCTGATTGTGATCGAGATGGTAAAATGGACAGCAACCCTGCATGTAATGCGGTTTACTATAAATTGTGGATGAAATATCAACGTTAACCTTTTGCGTATCACTCATCATAATTAAATAGTATGCGTAGACTAACTATTTCAGGCCCTAAACCAATGTCTATAAATGGTTACTTTGTTGGGGTTAATACGGCATTTTGCATAGCGTTAACATCAAATTGCGCTAAGCCTTGATTGACAATGTCGCACCACTTTTTACCCTCCTGAGTATTATTAAAAGTGATGTGCAAGGTTTTATCTTGCACGATTTTTGGGTTCACTTGTAATAGCGGGGCGACCTTCGCCACTTGTGGGTCAGACTTTAGATATTCGAATACGTTAACGTCCATAATGATGGTATCAATTCGGCCAGCGGCCAGCTTTAAAATATTTTGTTTTTCATCGATCCCAGTTTCAAATTTTTGGCTGCCATTGGCAATCATTTCATCTACTTCAACAGTATTGATATAACCTTTTAATACCCCTAATTCATATTGATTTAAATCACTGACCTTATCCCAAATAATCGGGTTACTTTTGCGTTCTATTAATACAATAGGGCTGGCACCGATGGGATCTGAAAATATTAATCCATTAGCAGGATTAAAATAGGTTGGGTAATACCCTACTGTTTGGCCTGTGGTTACACTGCGAGCGGCTCGGTTCCAGGGTAAAACGGCAATGGCAAGGGTGTGATTTTCGAAACTTAATGCTTTGCTAATGATTTGGCTAGTGATGCCTTGTTCGGGTAATTCATTGCCTGAAAAAGGCGGCCACTCGAGTGTTGAAAGCTCAAGAGTGTCGGCTAGGAGGCCACTGGCGCAACACAGTGTGACCAAGATGCAAAGACAAAATTGTTTTAGTTCCATTGGTACAGCAGTCATCATTTTTCACCCGTCCGTTGTGAAGTCAACTTTGAATAGCATTTCAGTATAGGCATAAACGTATCATAGTTTTATGCCTTTTTTACAGAATGAATAACCATATAAATCAAGTGTTAAGCTTTTAAAAGCAACTTCAAGATAAAAAAGCGCTGACGATAAAAATAGTTGGAGTAAAAGCTTAAAACGGGCGTGCCATTATCAATATTGGCTTTTATTGGCTGGTTATCACGGGTAACAAAAGCTCTTAGATGTTTCGATTTTATCGACAGTCATTAATTCAAACAAGATGCTGATTATTAGGGTTGTTCTGTGCAATTTATGGCCTTTTTTAGGCTTGCATTGTTTTTTATCTGCTCTATGTTGAGTGCTCATTTGTAACAAAATGCATGAGTTCGATAACAAAAAAACTAATAAATGATAACAGTCTGTCTATTGCTGTTGCAGATAAAAAATGAGGACAACCCATGAACAAATCGATTTTATTGCTGTTAGCTGGCTTATTTAGTGGTGCAGCGCAAGCGGCCGTTGGTGGCTATCCCGTGGTGCTAATCCACGGTTTTCAGCCTGACAACTTACAAAGTAAACCTACTGGGGCGCAGGTGACGAGTAATGGTGCCGATTATTGGGCGCAATATTGGCGCGATAGAGCAGATGAGCGTATTGATTGGCCGTCGCAAGAACGCATTGCCAATAAAATTACCAGCCAGTACGTGTGGCCTAAATTACAACAAATGTCGCGCGACGGTACGTGTTCCAATGGTTGTGTGTTTGTGACCCACTCAACGGGCGATTTAGTGACACGATATATTATCGATAACCAAGCCTTATGGTTACAAAATGCAGGTTTACAGCCGCTTAATATTGTGGCGACATTTGACTTTGCTGGCGCAGGTGGCGGTGTTGAATTAGCAGATTTAGCGGTCAATGTGGCTAACGGTTCAGGGTTAATCAATTCCGCAGTTAAACTTGCAGTGTCATTATGGCTTGGCGCGACACCGTCATCATCTAACATTGGGGTGTTAAATGATTTACGAGTGAATACCGCGCGTCAGTTAGCCTCATTTCCAGGTAGCCGCGTACCGCGATTACGTTTTGCTGGTGCTGGGTCTGACTTTTTAGGGGCTACAGGGGCTTTTTTACCGGGCGAAGATGACGGTGTAGTGGCAAGTCATTCAAGTTGTGGTGCGGCTTCAGCAACCAGTTATGACAGTTGCTCACGCGGTGTCGCATTTGACGGTAAGTTAACTTCGGTCAGCGGCCCTAGTGCGTTTATGCCTTATCATTATCCTATGTTGATGAGTGAAGGTTATAGCCATAACGACACTATTGGCAGTAGCGCTAAAGATGAAGTGACTACCGCCAACAATAGCTCTGCTTACCTAAATGGCGACAATATTAAGTTTACTACCTATGACGAAAAACGTGGCTGGTGGATTTTTAGTTCGCGTTATAGAGTGGTGAATAATTCAAGTAAAACCAGTATGTCGTCATTGGTTTATCAGGCTGCAAACTAATTAACTCTCAATACGGGCTAATCTATGAAGCATAAAAAAGTTGTCTATGTGGTCGCCTTGCTTGGTGGATGTGCTGGATATTGGTATTTCTCGTCTGAGCCAGCACCTACGCTGGCTCAGGCAGTTGTTCCAAACCAAGACTCTCAAATCGCTACTCATCAGCCCAGCGTGGTAAAGCAGATGCAGCCTAAACAAGTGATGGTAAAAGAAACCTTACCTGAGTCGGTGAGTGAGCGCTTTTCGTTGCTAGCAGAAGCGTACGCACAAGAGCTCACTCTGCCAGGGTATTCAGTGCCGCTAGGTGTTAATGATGTTCATCTATTGAACCCGAATCAGTATGTGGCGCAACCTGTGATGTTAGAAGGGGGTGCCAGTGCCAGTATTGTTATGCCTAAATATCGTTTTAGTTTTCCTGAGCCTGTGGTCATTACATTAGAGGTTGATGGTTTAACGGTCACGGGTGTCAGTGCTGCGATTCGCAGTGAATTGTCTGCTCATAAAGAAGTGTTAGCCAAGAGCGATATGGCAAACCATGATGGAAAGTGGACCGTGCAACTCGATGCAACAGAGGAGTGGGACGGCCCGATGGCCGTCAATGTGACCTTTAGCGCTAAAGGTAAAAAGCAGACTTTAACCACGGGCATTGAATATAGCTACCCAGCAGCAACGATTACCGGTGTCGGTGAGGTGCGTGCTGAAGGGAGTGATATGCTCATTCCACTCAAACTAACGGTAGAGAAAGCCGGTTATTATCGGGTAAGAGCCAATTTATATACTGCAAATCAGCAACCTGTAGCATTGTTAACTGCGTCGAAAAAATTATCTGAAGGTGCAGTTGAAATGGAGCTCAAAGCCTATAAGGGCGTGCTGCCTAAACAAGATGGTGAGTTTACGCTTGGCAGCTTTGTGCTAGAGCGTCGTCCTGCAGTACCTGGTGAGTTAACGCGTTATGGCCGCAGTAATGAGCCCAGTTATAACTTAGGTGAATTTGCTGTTGGGCAATTGTCTGACGAGCCCTGGCAGGCCGATGAGCAAGAAATGCAGCGTTTAGAATTTTTACAAAAAATGGCCGACGAATAAGTGTAATAAGACCAGACCAGTTGACCGTGCTGTAAACACAACGTGAATATCATATTTTGAAATGAAAAATTATCTTTTGTGTAAGTGTGAAGGTTGTCTGTTTTTTTACTGGAAAAAAGTGTGCTTTTTTTGAACGGACTTATACTCAATATACCGCCAAACTTATTTTTATACTCACAAGGGTTTATGGCGGAAATTGGGAGGATACATGTTCTTAGACTACTTTGCGCTAGGTGTACTGTTTTTTGTCATCATCTTTATTTTCTACGGCATTATTGCCATCCACGATATTCCCTATGAGATTGCCAAAAAGCGCAATCACCCCCAACAAGATGCCTTACATATTGCCGGCTGGGTCAGTTTATTCACCTTGCATGCAATTTGGCCATTTTTATGGATATGGGCCACCTTATATCGTGAAGACAGAGGGTGGGGGTTTAGCGATTCTCGCAAACGAGAATTAATACTAGAAGGAGAGGTAAAAGAGTTAATTCAGCATGTGAACGCGTTAAACGAACGCTTAACGGCTTTAGAACAACCCGTCGCAGTGGGCAAATCGACCCCATCAGATGATAAACCACAAGAGGCATAATCATGGACTTATTACTCATACTGACTTATGCCGCCATTTGTATCGCGATTTTTAAAATATTTAAGATCCCATTAACGAAATGGACCGTGCCGACTGCCATTCTTGGCGGTATTGTTTTAATTGGTACTTTATTGATGTTGATGAATTATAACCATCCATACACTCGTTTTGCTCGAGAGTACTTTGTCACTATCCCTATTGTGCCTGCCGTTAAAGGATTAGTGACAGAGGTGAATGTAAAAGCTAATTCGCCGATTAAAAAGGGTGATGTGCTATTTAAAATTGATCCCATACCTTACCTTGCCGTGGTTAAACAAAAGCAAGCTGCGTTAAAAGAAGCTGAGTTACAAGTGCCGCAACTTGAAGCTGCATTTAACATAGCCGCTGCAAAGATGGAGCAGGCCACAGCAGATAAAGACCGTACAGAGTCTGCATATAAACGTTATGAAGAGGGCCATAAAAAGGGTGGGCGTAACTCGCCTTTTACTGAGTTAGAACTGGATAACCGTCGTCAATTGTTTTTTTCTGCGTCAGCACAGCTTAATGCTGCAAGTGCAGAAGCGTTACGTACTCGCTTAGCTTACGAGTCAAATATTGATGGTGTAAATACTAAGGTTGCTGGGCTTCAGGCTGATTTAGCTAAAGCTGAGTATGACTTACAACAAACTGTAGTGAGGGCTCCGTCTGATGGTGTTGTGACACAACTTGCTCTGCGCGAAGGAGCGATGGCGGTACCATTACCTTTACGCCCTGCGTTGACTTTTATCCCTGCTGAAACCCGTTACTTTGCTGGCGCTTTTTGGCAAAACTCATTGTTAAGGCTAAAAGAAGGAGATGAAGCTGAAGTGATTATTGATGCAATGCCTGGGCGAGTGTTTAAAGGCAAAGTGTCTAAAGTTTTACCCGCAATGGCTGAAGGTGAGTTGCAATTTAGTGGTAATTTACAGTCGTCTAATCTGTTATTTCAACGGGGTCGAGTATTAGTGTTGATTGAGCTTGAAGATGATGCTTTAAGGGAGTCATTACCTGCTGGTGTTGCTGGCCAGGTAGCCGTTTATACCGATCACTTTAGCCATGTCGCTGTTATGCGGAAAGTCTTGTTAAGAATGCAAGGTTGGTTAAATTACCTGTTTGCCGAAGGTCATTAACGTCTGTAAAAATACATTTTGCGTTAATCGTGCGGTCGCTAAGCTGTTTCTGTGTCTTCATTGCACTTTATTGCGGCCGCCATGTTTGGCACTATATAACGCTTTATCTGCACGACAAAACAGCTCGTTCATTGAGGTGTCACCCTCGACGATCGTGCTACAACCAATTGATATGGTAATATTAATCCCCTTACAGGTTTGTGATACATAAAATAGATGTTGCGCAATGTGCGCTCGAATGCGCTCGGCAATCAGCCTGGCCTCGTCCTGAGAGGTCATCGGTAAAATCGCGGTAAATTCTTCTCCACCAATACGTGATAACGAGTCCGATAGGCGCAATAATTTATCGCATGTTTGGGCAAATTCTTTGAGTATCTTGTCGCCGCCTATGTGGCCGTAGTTGTCATTGATCGCTTTAAAATAATCGATGTCGATCACCAACAATGAGAGCGGTTGGTTAAACCGAATCGCGCGGGCACATTCTTGCTTGGCGATTTGATTGTATGCTCGACGATTGTGTACGCCGGTGAGTTGGTCGGTATTGACGAGATTTTCAATATGTTGGTGGGCGTCTTCTAATGCTTTTTGGGTATTTTTTAATTCGGTAATATCAACGCCCATAATGATGATGTTACCGCTATCTAGATTGATTCTGGTCATTTTAAACCAGCGCCCATCTAATAAGTCGGTTTCATATTGATTGAGGGTTTTTTCAGAATGCAGCTTGTGCAGGTTTGCCAACCATTGCTCAAAATTGTCGGTGTTGATAATGACGCCTTGTTTGGTTTCCCAAGCGTTGCGCAATAAATCGGCAGACTTTTTGCCCGTTGCATTTTGTACTGTAGTACCAAATATGCTGGCAAAATGTTGATTGCAATAAATAACTTCCTTGTCACTGTTGATTACGCCTAAGCAGTTTGGCGAAATTTCTATTCCCTCTAGAAGTATGGCTTCTAAATTGGCAGGTATACTTTTTGGCATAGAATACTCAAGGATGTGGCAATGCTTATTCATTATTATAAGTTAAATTCGTCACTTTTTGTTAACAATTAGTAAGTTAACCTGAGATCGGGATAATAAATGCCTTTCAAACAGTCCTTTGCCCTGCTAACTGCGTTGAATCGACTTACAATAGGCTAGCTATTGACGCGTCAATTCGCCTTCTTAGCAGAACAAATCACAAGCTTGAAAGTTAGGAGGAGTAACATGTTGATTTTAAATTGCATAAGTTCATCCCTTATCCCGATCTCAGGTTAGATTAGTATAGTGCTGCTTTGTGGTGGGTGTTTTTTGTAGCTGTTTTTATTGGTTTTTTAAAAGTCATAATATAAATAAATTATTTTCTTCGTCAGTCTTACGGTTGATAAGTTTAGTATTGCGGCTGATAAAAGAAATATTGCAGGCATAAAAAAGCCCGACTATTTCATCATAGTCGGGCTTTTTGGGTGTTACTTATTCAAGCTGCTAAACCATATTAAATGCTAGTCAGTTTGCTTTTAAGATCGTTTGGCTTCATTGGTAGCTTGCGTAAACGTACGCCAACGGCTTGATAGATTGCGTTAGCAATGGCTGGTGCAACTGGCGTCACCGCGGGTTCACCTAAGCCTGAAGGTGGCTGAGTGCTCGGGATAAACTCAATCTTTATCTCTGGCGTTTGGCCGATACGTATTGGTGTATAAGTATCAAAGTTTGAGTCTTTATACTGGCCATTAAGCAGCTCGGTGCCTTCATGAATTGCCATC
Organism: Shewanella sp. MF05913; assembly: GCF_059758095.1. Classification (NCBI taxonomy): domain Bacteria; kingdom Pseudomonadati; phylum Pseudomonadota; class Gammaproteobacteria; order Alteromonadales; family Shewanellaceae; genus Shewanella; species Shewanella sp. MF05913. The sequence goes on along the minus strand of NZ_JCAYNT010000004.1, from coordinate 249,058 downwards.
GATAAGCCCCATAATGCCGCGCCCTGACACTGTGCTTCAGCACCATTAGGGTCAACAATAATCCCGGCATCAATCGCAATATACAGTTTTTGTACATCAATGCTGCCACGGGCTTTGTCTACATGCACTTGAACGGCACAAGCCACCCAGGTAGGCATATCGCGTTCTTGACCAAAGGTGGATGCAATCCCTAAACCGGTGTTTTCGGCTTGTGGTTTGCCCCATTCAATCATTTCGGCAACTTTCTTAAGCACGACTGCCTGACGAGCAGCACCGCCAGCAGCAACGGGTGTGGTACCTGCGTTACGGCCTTCGGCGATCAACATGTCTAAACGGAATTGCAACGGATCTTTACCAGCATGATGCGCGGCTTCGTCCATAAAGCTTTCAACTGCCCAGCCCGTCCAACCCGGCCCGACTGAACGTAACCAACCCGGTCTAAAAGTGGCAATGGCTAAGTCGTTAGATACTGCACGCACTTTTTGTGCCCCCACGCTGTACCAATGATCAGCACCAGCAATTGAGAACGGATCAAATGGCTGACCATTGACGCCTTTAGGCATAAAGCCTGGCGCTAATACTTGTGTTGGCCAACCAGCCGTTGCGTGATGTTCCATGGCGGTAACGGCTTTTTTATCATCGAACGCCATTTTTAATTGCTGTACTGAGGCAGACCGCGCACTGTCAAACAGCATATCTTGCGGACGCATCATCACCATTTTAACCGGTTTACCGCCTAATGCTTTAGAGGTTAATGCCGCTGGAATGGTGTAGTCGCCGTTAAGTCTGCGGCCAAAACCACCGCCTAACATGTAGCTACGGATAACGATGTTAGCTTCGTCTTCACCTAATGCAGTCGCTAACACAGGTAGGGTAAGTGATTGCCACTGACAACCTGAATGCACTTCCCAAATACCATCTGGATTTTTAAATACCAGGGCATTTAATGGCTCCATTTGCGCATGCAGTACGGTGCTGGTGATGTATTCTTCGGCGATGGTGCTTTTAGCACTGGCAAACGCTGGCTCAGTTTCAACATTACCAGTGTCTAAAATGCCGCCTTTACTGGCGTCGCTAAGTAACTTTTTGCCATGAGCAATAATATCGGCTTCAGACACATTAGCGGTTTCGCCTGCATCCCAGGTCACTTTGACTAATTTTGAGGCTTTTTGTGCGGCAAAAAAGCTGCTAGCAATAACCATTAACCAACCTGGTACACTGCCACTGGCATCGTCTAACACGATAGTTTGCTGATAACCTTTAACCGCTTTGGCGGCTGAGTCGTCAAACTTAACCACTTTTGAGCCATAACGTGTTGGCGGTAAAATTGGGTTAGCGTACACCATGCCATCAACTTTAGCATCGATACCAAATACGGTTTTACCATTGGTTTTATTGGCGATATCAAGCGAGGTGACTTGCTGGCCAACTAATTTAAGATCGGCATTGGGTTTAAGCGGCAGTTGCTTGAGTTCTTCTTCGGTAAATTGGCGGGTTAAGCCCATTTTGACCAATTCGCCAAACGACAATTCGCCTTTGCTTGATACCACTTTGCCGTTACTGGCTTTACAATCAGCAGGCGCAATGCCCCATTTTTTAGCGGCTGCTTCAATTAATGCAGTTCGACCCGCAGCACCCGCCTGGCGATACACAGGCCAGCTTTGTGAAATAGACCAGCTACCACCCGTGACCATGTAACCCCAACGTGGATCACTGTCTACGTGGATTATTTCAATATCATCCCACGAGGCTTCTAATTCGTCAGCAAGAATACGCGCAATAGCCGTACCTACATGTTGGCCCATTTCTGAACGCATAATGTTGACTTTGATTTTGCCAGCAGTGTCGATTGAGTACCATAAAGACGGTTCATAAATGTCACCTTCGGTTGGTAATACTTTGCCGTCTGGGCTAGCAGGATCCATCGCCGCCATCAAGTGGCGCGGAAAACCAAAGCTGACGCCGACCGCGGTCATGGCAATTAAAAAACCGCGGCGGGTCATGCCAGCCGATCCACGTTTAGGCAGTCTGCTCATCGTTGCTCTCCTTGATTGAGGTTGCGGCTTCATGAATGGCGCTACGGATACGCACGTAGGTCATACAGCGACATAGGTTTCCGCCCATCACAGCGTCAATATCTTTGTCTGAAGGTTCTGGAATATCTTTTAACAATGCCGCCGCTTGCATAATTTGGCCCGACTGACAGTAACCACATTGTGGTACTTGCAGTTTTTGCCAAGAAATTTGCAAAGGATGATCGCCTTTTTCAGATAGGCCTTCAATCGTGGTGATTTCAGCACCTTCTACAGACGAAATTGGGGTAATACATGAACGTGTTGCACGGCCGCCAACATGGACGGTACAGGCGCCGCATGTACCAATACCACAACCAAACTTGGTGCCGGTCATATCGAGTTCATCACGAATAACCCACAGTAGCGGGGTATCGCTTTCCACGTCGGCAGTCATCGGTTTGCCGTTTAAAATAAATTTTGCCATTGGTCACTTCTCCAGTGAATTAGTGCTCAAATCGGGGTTGATTTCGGATCTCGCCCACTTTCTGTTGTAGTGTTGGCCAGGTGTTTTCCCCAGCTGATTGACGCAAATAAGCTGCAATTGCGCTAATGTCTTCATCACTCAATGCATCGCGAAAACCAGGCATTACAATACCGCAGATCCCTTGATCTGCTCTGACGCCATCGAGTATTACGTTGATAAGGTTGGTTGGATCATCTAAATGTGTTGCAGAACCTATCGTCAGTAGTGGTCGGCCCTTAACGAGCTGGTCGCTACTGTAGTGACAGGCTTGGCAGGCTGTGTCATATAAGCGTGCTCCTTCTTCGACTTGTTGATTAGGTTGAGTATGCTGCGCCGCAATGGCAGCTTGTAAGGTGGTGCTAGTGTCTGGCTCGTCTGTATCGTTAGTGCGCGCAAGGTCGGCAAAGTAGCCACTGATTGCTTGCATGTCGCTGTCTGGCAGTGCTGATAAACCTTTGTGCATTACTGGTGCCATTGGGCCTGCGGCGCTACCGTGATATTTCGAATTACCAGTGGTGAGATATTCGTAAAAATCTTGCGAGCGCCACGGAATGGGTGAGGTGCTGGTTGAGGTTAAAGACGGTGCTATCCAACCATCGATTGGCGCGCCTTGATACATTTTTGCGTATTGCTCACCGCCTAGTGCATTACGGGGAGTATGGCATGCACCGCAGTGGGCAATACCTTCCGCAAGGTAGGCGCCGCGATTCCACTCTGCTGACTTAGCGCTATTGGGCTTAAACGAATCGGTATCGGCAAAGAGTAATTTCCAACCCGCTTGCAGCATGCTGATATTAAGTGGGAACGGAATACCATTGTCTTTTTTGACTTGGTTTACCGCCGGCACAGACGTCATGATATAGGCATAAATAGCGCTAATGTCAGCGTCGGTCATTTTATTAAAATGTTCGTACGGGAATGCTGGTAATAAATGGTGCCCATCACGGCTAACGCCCGTACGCATTGCACGAGTAAAGGCTTCTTCTGACCAACTACCTATACCTGTTTCAACATCTGGGGTGATATTGCTTGAGTAAATGGTGCCAAATTCGGTGTGCATTTCATAGTTACCCGCATAAGCGGTGCCGCCAGGTGGCGTATGACAGGTGCTGCAGTAGCCCGCGGCAGCCAAGGTTTTACCTTGTTCGATAACTTCTGGAGAATAGTTGCTGAGTGCTGGAGAGGTGACAGGATCTATCGCGGGTTGCCAAGCATAAAGAATGAATAAGCCTAGTCCTACAATTGCTGCGCCACAAACGCTGTACACGATGCGTTTTAGCATATTTTATTGCCTTATTGTTTTAAGTAAAAATGATATAAAAGAAGGGAATATCTCATCAAACATTCCCTGTATAAACCTTTGTTTAATATTTAAGCTTAGCAATGCATATCGCTTTGTCCAGCGGTAATATTAACCGTTGATTAGATAAAAATAATACAGCATATTTAACTCAGAATATATGAGATTCAATGATTGCAGCAAAGATGTTAATTCATTGTTAGTAATCGATTTTATTCGTTTTAGCGATGTTACATCAATCGCATTAATAGGCTGCGTTATCATTTAGCTGAACATTCAATCAATTTGGTTATTATCGGCATTAAAGACTTACCGCGCTATTCGATGTTGGTCTAGCCTTATAACGCTTTACGCTATGTTTACATTCGCTTTTACATTATCTACTTGTGTTTAACTGAACAATTTACGATAATGAAAACTATTATCATTTGTATTGGCGAGTTGGCTAAACATGGAACTTATTAGCGTTTCTTCTTTATGGGTAGGGTGTTTGTTTGCTTATTTAGCGTCTGATAAGCAGCAACTTATAAGCCTACCGTTTCCTAAACTACTCGCGTGGAGCCTAGGTTGTGCCGCCATGTTATTTGCTGTGTGGGGTTTTAGCCATACCTACAGTTTGCTGGTGGCTTGCTTGTTAGTTGTTATCTGTGTGATGACCATGTGGATGATGTTGGTGTTGCTAGCCGCACACTTCAAAGGTCGCAGTATGTGGGTGAGTTCGTTCGGTTTCGCCTTATTTGTCAGCATTATGTTGGTTGGCGTTAAATAACCCGTCGCTCAGGATTCAGTAAGGTTAAATCAAATGTGGTTAAAGTCGCTTGCAGCTTTTGCTTGGGGGTTATTACTGGCTGTCTGCCTGGTGCTAATAGTGTTTCGTTTGTTGCCGTTAGCGGTAGATGCAAAACTGTTTATTGGCATGCTGTTGGGCTTTTGCTTATGGGTGGCGGTGATGGCGTATTGCTACAGCCGTAATACTGCTAAAGCGGCCAGTATTGTCTGTGGTAAATGGTTTGTCGTCACTGCTGTTGCCAATGTGTTGTTGTTTTATATTCCTGTTTATTAATGAAGTCTTCAATGAATCCTCGCGCTAACGCCCCACATAAACTGATTAAAAACCTCGTCGAAGCCCACAGTTGGCTTGGACTGACCATTTCGCCATTACTGTTTATCGTATTTTGGGCCGGTGCAATCACACTGTTCCATGACGAAGTGGCACAGTGGGCTATTACGCCACATCACCCAGTGCAAAGTAGTCAGCAAGACATACCGCTTGGCAGCTTAGTTGAACAAAAACGGGCAGAATATCCGGTTGATCAACAAGGGCGTTTTCGGATCAATATGCCCACTTCATTAGTGCCTTATTATATTTTTTATATGGACGTGCTCGACGATGCCGCAGAAAGTGGCCGTCAATCTTTAGCCATTCTGGTGGCTCCTAAAACCGGTGAAACGGTTGCGGGTAAAGATGACTTCTTGTTATCGCAATTTATTTATCGGTTGCATTACAACCTTCACTTACCCGGTGGAAGCTATCTCATCGGGATGGTGACATTAGTCTTTTTGTTTGCCCTAATCTCTGGGGTGTTTATTCATGCCCGTAAACTGTTTAAGCACTTTTTTCAGTATCGGGTAGATAAGCACAGGCGCGATAATCTATTAGATTTACACACAGTGGTAGGTGTCATGACGCTGCCGTTTACCTTAATGTATGCCTTAAGCGGCCTGGTGCTAAATTTAGCCATTGTGTTTCAATTGGCGTTTGCGATGTTTATTTACCAAGGCGATCAACAAGCCTTGTTTAATGATGCAGGCTTTAAACGAGTGGTTGAGCCTCGCAGCCAAACACCGATGGCGATGGGCAATGCCTTTAAGCTAATTGAAGAGACTCGGCAGCAAGAAAATTTTGAATTACGTAATGTGATTTTTCATCATTACGGTGCCGACAATGCATTAGTGCAAATTCGTGGTAGTGATACCGCCAGTTTTGCCCAGCGTGATGAAGTGACTTACCGTATTGCTAATGGTGCCGTGGTCGATAAGGTCAATGCCGAACAATACAATGTATTCCGCCAGGGACGCGATGTGTTAGTGACACTGCATTTTGGTGATTTTGCCGGTATGGATGTGCGGATTTTATACTTCATTTTAGCCATGGCCATTAGTGCGATGATTGTGGCAGGCAATATGTTGTGGATTAATAAACGCCGCACCCAGCGTCATTCTTCGCCGCGCAGTATTGCCATTGCAAGTGCCGTCACTATAGGTGGATGTGGTGGTATTATTGTGGCCACAGCGGTTGGCTTTTTATGTGAGCGAGTGTTACCTGCCACGTTGCCAGCCCGCGGTGATTGGCTTGTTGCCTGCTTTGTACTGGCTTTGTTAGCGACCATGTTAGTGAGTATTAACATTGGCAATATTAAACGCCATATTAGCCGCTTATTATTGCTTACTAGTGCACTGTTATTAATAACATTGATAGCCGATTGGCTGATGTTTGCCGAGCAGATTATTACTCTGTGGCAAAACGGCTTTACTGCAGTGATAGGCGTGCAAGTGGCGATGGGCTTAATGGCTGCTATTGGCGTGTTTAGTGCACTAAAGCTAAGAGATGCGCAGCACGTTAATACCCGAGAAAAGCTTGGTGATCCTCTTGTTAATTAATTAGGTGAATGAAACGTTTGCCTGCGATAGCATCATCACAGGCATCACGAGTGTTGGTATTAAGGCAAATCAAATAACAATGAAGTAGACTGGTCGTCTAGCTCGTTTTTAAAGGTTATCGTTTTTTGGCCTGTTATTTTTGCACCATCACCGGCCGCGAGTCTTTCTGACTCGATTTTCAGCTCACCGACCACTTGATGTACATAGACCTGTCTGTCAGCGGCAATCGTGTAAGTCAGCTCTGAATGCGGCGCTAAAATCAATTGTGATAACGTCGCATTTTGCTTGATGTGTAAGGTGTCATTTTCACCCGTTGGCGTCGCAATGGTGGTTAATCCTATAGCCTGGCCAAAGTTTTTTTGCTGATACCCTGGCGTATTACCTAAGGTATTGGGCTGGATCCAAATCTGTAAAAACTTCAATGGCTCGGTTTTAGACGCATTGTATTCACTGTGAGTGATACCGCTGCCGGCAGACATGAGCTGGAATTCACCAGCAGGCAATACTTCAACGTTACCCTCACTGTCTTTATGGGCAATTGAACCTTCGAGCACATAGCTGATGATTTCCATGTCACGATGGCCATGAGTGGCAAATCCTGCACCGGGCGTTACGCTGTCATCGTTAATGACTCGCAAGGCTGAGAATCCCATATGCTCTGGGTCATAATAACTGCCAAATGAGAAGCTGTGTTTACTGTCTAACCAACCAAAATTGGCGGTGCCGCGCTCGCTTGCAGGACGTAAAGTGATCATGATGTTCTCCTATCGAAATTTGGGTTTGCTAATTTGCTCTGAGGTTACTTAGCTAATCGAGTGGTAAGCGCGTTATCAAGCGCTGCTTTACCCGAACCCGATAAAGCCAATGACACGCTGGCGGCTAATAAAGCCAAAGCATACTCATAACCGTTGTTAGACATAAATAAGCCGTTGCTTAGGTGAACACTGGCAATGGCAATCACCATGGTAAAGGCAAGTGCGACAGCCGCTGGGCGAGTCAGTAAACCGAGTAAAATAAATAAGCCACCAAAGAACTCAGCACTACCTGCCATAAAGGCCATTAATACGCCAGGTTCCATTCCCATTGACGCCATCCATTGCCCTGTACCTTCTAGGCCATAACCGCCAAACCAACCAAATAATTTTTGGGCGCCATGGGCCATAAATATAATCCCTACAGGCACACGCAATGCCAATGTGCTAAAACCTGCAGTAGAGTGTGTAATGCGTTTAATCAGTGCTTTCATGGTTTGTATCCTCAATATTTTTAAACTGTTATTTGGCTGGTGGTAAACGTAAATAACGCTGCCTCACCGATTGATAATGAGTATATTGAGACTTGATCGAATAAAAAATCGGAATAAACTGAGTTAATAGTTCAAATTTTTTGAATAAGGATAAATTCATGCACCATGCGATTACCATCGATGCATTGCGGGCCCTGGACGCCATTGAGCGCAAAGGGAGTTTTGCTGCTGCAGCGGCGTCGTTGTATCGAGTGCCGTCAGCATTAACCTACACCATCAAAAAACTTGAAGACGACATGGGCACGGCGTTATTTGACCGGACAAAACAAAAAGCACAGCTCACTCCAGCAGGTAAAATTGTATTAGAGCAAGGGCGTCAGATATTGCTGGCCACTAATCGACTGATTGATTCCGTGCAGCAATTAGAGTCCGGTTGGGAAAGTGAAATTAGATTGTCGCGCGATACGGTTATTCCGCAAGCGCCGTTGTTTCAGTTAATCGAGCAATTTAATCAGCTCGAACATTCGGTAGACATTAGTATCGATGTGGAAGCCGTGGGTGGTGGTTGGGATGCCTTACACAGTCGCCGTGCAGACATTGTGATTGGTGCCTCTGGCGAATTACCTCGAGGTGTATTTCAAACCCACAAAATAGGCGAGATTGAATTTGTATTTGCAGTGGCGCCTCATCATCCATTGGCGTTTGTTGATGAGGTATTAGCCGCCGACAAACTCACCGAATACGCCTCAGTTGTGGTGGCCGATACCGCGCAAGTGTTGCCGACACGCAGTAGTGGCTTATTTCAAAGCAAGCAAGTCATTAGAGTCAACACCATGGAAACCAAAATAGCAGCACAGCGACAAGGTTTAGGGATTGGGTTTTTACCGCGGCACATGGTGCAATGTTATTTCGACAGCGGTGAGTTAATTGAAAAACAATGCTCAATCCCACGTCCTAACCAGAGCTTGTATCTTGCCTGGCATAAAGAGCACCAAGGCCGCGGATTTGAGTGGTTTATTGAGCATTTACCAAAAATTGATTGGGGATTAAGTTAACCTGAGCTCAAGTTAAGTTAACTAAAGCTGAAAAGACTCAAGGGCATATAGGTATATGCCCTTGATTTAACGATCTCTAGCTCAGAAATAACTATTATGCCGCTGCCTGAGATACCGCAGTGTTATTGGTTTTATTGTCTAGCGAGCCACTGTAGCGGGTTAACGCTAATGCTAACAATACAATCACCGCGCCAACCCATGGGGTATGCATTAAGCCTGCTTGCTCAACGATTAATCCGCCGCCCCAGGCACCCAGTGCAATACCCACATTAAATGCGGCAATATTGAGGCCAGATGCCACATCAACTGCGTTAGGTGTATGCTCTTGCGCCAGTTTAACCACATAAACTTGTAAGCCTGGTACATTACCAAATGCAAATGCGCCCCACACTAAAATGGTGATAACTGCTGCAATAGGGTTAACCGCAGTAAAGTTAAATACCACTAAAATGGCGGCTAAACCGGTAAAAATGATACTCAGCGCTTTGATTTGGCCTAACTTGTCGGCCATTTTACCGCCCCAAATATTACCGATAGCCACTGACACGCCGTAAACCAACATAATCAGACCAATCGCATGAGACTCAAAGCCTGACACTTGCTCCAAAATGGGTGCTAAAAATGTAAACGCGACAAAGGTGCCGCCGTAGCCTAATGCGGTAATGGCATACACTAATAATAATCGTGGCTGAGTTAATACCTTAAGTTGAGCGGATATTTTAGTGGCCGCAGGCTGCTGTAAATTGTTTGGTACCAATAAACTGCTGCCTATCAACGCAATAAAGCCTAATATCGCTACCGCTAAAAAGGTGGCTTGCCAACCAAATGTTTGGCCAATATAGGTACCTAAGGGCACGCCTGTCACCAATGCGACGGTTAAACCGGTAAACATAATTGCAATGGCGCTGGCAGCTTTTTCTTTAGGCACTAATCCGGTTGCAATGGTTGAGCCAATAGAGAAAAACACTCCATGGGCTAGGCCAGTAATAATGCGTGCGACAATTAAGGTTTCATAGCCCGGGGCTTGCCATGCTAATACATTACCTGCCACAAACAGCGCCATAACGGTTAATAACACGTTTTTACGGTTCCATTTACCTGTAAGTGCCGTTAATACCGGTGCGCCAATCGCAACACCTAGGGCATACAAGCTGACTAACAAGCCTGTTGAGGGTAATGAAACATTAAGGTCTTGGGCCATGGTGGGCAGTAACCCCACAATGACAAATTCGGTGGTACCGATTGCAAAGGCGCTTAGCGTCAATGCGAGTAGGGCTAACGGCATAATGTGTTCCTCGGGTTTAATAAGTGAATGAGTCGATATTGCGTAATGCTGGCTATTATTCACGGTAAATGAGTTGTAAAAAACAGTGTCTTTAGCAAATCACTTTTGTGTAAAATGAAAGTAATTGACGTTAACCCGAGGTGTGTATGCTGACTCGTTCAGATGATCTGGATATTTTATTAACTGTGGTCGACAGCGGCGGCTTTTCTGCGGCGGCCGATACGTTAAATATTCAAGTGGCGCGCGTGTCGCGGGCGGTGAGTAAAATTGAGCAGCAGCTTGGGGTGACCATATTAAACCGCACCACCCGACGTATTGAGCTGACTGACGAGGGCAGGCAATTTGTCGAGTCGGTGAGAACGGGCTTACTGCAATTACAACGGGCAGAAGATGAGTTAGTTAAGCGAGGTGAGTTACCACAAGGGCGATTGCGCGTAGATGCTGCAAGCCCGTTTGTGTTTCATCAGCTGGTGCCACTAATGAATGATTTTAGGCAGGCGTATCCTGACATTATGTTAGAGCTCACTTCAAATGAGGGTTATGTCGACTTACTGGAAAAGCGCACCGATGTGGCGATTCGTATCGGTAAATTAAACGATTCTACCTTGTACGCCAGACCATTAGGCAAGAGTGCCTTACACATCGTCGCCTCACCAGCCTACATTGCCCGCCGAGGCGCACCGCAAAAAGTGGCAGACCTAAGCGGTCATGAGTTACTCGGTTTTACCGAGCCAAAAGCGCTTAACCGGTGGCCGTTAAAAGGTAGCGAGGAAATTATACCGAGCATCTGTAGCAGTAATGGCGAAACGTTGCGGCAATTGGCGTTAAGCGGTAATGGTATTGCGTGTTTGTCGGGCTTTATGATTAACGACGATTTAGCCGACGGTCGGTTAGTCGCCTTGCTTAATCAAGACAAAATTAATGTCACTGATCGCGAGCAAGTGAATGCGATGTATTACAAATCATCTACTGTGGCGCGGCGGATCTCAGCATTTATTGAATTTATTCAGCCTAGATTAACCTTGTAATTATTGGCGAAAATTAACATCCGTTTACATACCGATACAGAGGATGCGTAGTTAACTGATTGGTGATATTGTGGCGTTTGTGAATTTTCTCTATCTCAACCGATGACATCATGATTAAACATTTAATGGACTATCTTCGCTTAGTGCTGTTTGTTTGCGGCGTATTGATTGGTATTCAGGTTCCCGGTTTTGTCGATCAATATGGTCAACGTTTAGAAGCGCATCAGCTAGAAGCCAAGCAAAGTTTGGCCGAATTTCAACACGATGCCGACCGCTTTTTTGCTGGCGACATCAGTAAGCTTATTCAACACTATCGCAAAAATAACGATCCAGTTTTCAGCGCGGGTGGCGAAAGTATCGAATCGATTTATCAACGTTACGTGGCGTTAACCGATGCATTAACGCGCTTTCGTCAACACAGTTATAGCCCATACCAGCAAGTGATCCTTGCACCGCAAACAGACATTCAAGCTGAAGTATGGAAAAACTATTCGCATGTGATTTTATTAAAGCCCGAAGCCATTGCCATCGGCATGTTACTTGGGCTGTTGATCTCAATTTTATGTGAGTCAGTATTATCTATTTTGTACGTGGGATGCCGTAAAGTATTGGCGCCTAAATAACCCATTTATTCACCCTTAAGGAAATATAATTATGATCGCTACAGGACAATCTTTACCAAAAGCTACATTAAGCCAACTGACTAAAGACGGTATGGTTAATCACGATGTGACTGAGCTTTTTGCCGGTAAAAAAGTGGTGTTATTTGCCGTACCAGGTGCATTTACGCCAACCTGTTCAGAAGCTCACTTGCCAGGCTTTGTGGTACAGGCTGACGAGTTTAAAGCTAAAGGTGTTGACCTAATTGCTTGTGTATCGGTAAACGATGCATTTGTGATGAAAGCATGGGGCGAAGCGCAAAATGCCTCTGAATTAATGATGCTTGCAGACGGCGATGCCAGCTTTACTAAAGCACTAGGCCTAGAAATGGACACTGCTGGTTTTGGTGGCGTGCGTTCACAACGTTACGCGATGATTATCGACAACGGCGTAGTGACATTATTGAATGTTGAAGAAGCTAAGTCATTTGAAGTGAGCACAGCAGAAGCCGTAATGGCTGCACTGTAAGTCGCTATTCACAACTGATTGAATTTTAAATGGGCGCCCAATGTGGCGCCCATTTTTATGAGTGCGTTAACGTCGTTTCAATCAACTCTTATTGATTTTTATCCATTAATGGCAGCCAAACCTGAGCTTTGAGGCCACCTTGAGGGCGGTTAGACAGTTTCACTTTTCCATGATGACGGTCAACAATCCGCTTAATTATCGCCAGACCTAAACCTGAGCCGACACTGCCTCGGGCTGAATCACCTTGAGTAAAGGGTTGAAATAACTGCTCAACTTTAGATTCATCAATTCCTGGGCCATTATCTTCAACGCTAAAACACACCGCATTACCCTGATGGTACGAACTGATTTTTATCCAGCCATTGCCGTAACGAAACGCATTTTCTACCAGGTTGCTCAGCACACGTTTAATCGCCACGCTATTCATGGCAATGTCGGGGCAGTCTGCTAACGAAAGCTCTATGGTTTCTTCGCGGTGAGATTCCTGTTGGCTAATTTCCTGGATTAAGCGGTTAATTTGATCTGGCTCGCGCACACCTTCACGATCGTTGCGAATATAGGCAATAAATTGGTTAATAATCGCATCCATGTCTTCAATGTCGGTAACAATGCCTTCTTTTAAATATTGGTCTTCTTCGACCATCATTTCAGATGCTAAGCGAATACGAGTCAGTGGCGTGCGGAGGTCGTGGGAGATACCGGCCATGAGTAAGGCGCGGTCTTGCTCAAGCTGTTTCATGCTATGCGCCATTTGATTAAACGCATGGGTTACTTCAACAATTTCGGTAGAACCGCTTAACGGTAATGTGGGCGGAAAGTCGCCTTGAGACACCGCAACCGCGGCTTTTTGTAAGCGTTTTAATGGCCTATTTTGTCTGCGAGCAAATAACCAGCCGCCGGCGACACTGAGCGCGCCAATTACCAATAAATACAAAGTTAATGGCGATAAGTCAGATTCGTTAATGCCGGTTAATGGCACTTTAATCCACAGCGTGGGGGCTTGAGGTGGCTTAATCCACACGTCGAGATTTTCACCTTGAGAAAAACGCACCTCGGCTTCGCCGCCTAAATAAACCGACATTTGTTCAGACAAAAAGCTGTAATAAGTGGCCTGGCCGAGTCCGGCCTCCTGGGCTTGTTTTTGGTTGTAAACCGTCATGCCATCGTCACGCACTTTGGCATTCAAGGCATCAACCATGGTGAGATGTTCGCGGCCAACATCCACGCCATCAACAAATAATATGTTGATTTGGCGGGCAATCAGTTGGTTAATTTGCTCGTAACTGGGCTTGATAAAGTAAACGGCGACCGACCAATACGACACTAATTGATTGATCAGCAATAAGCTGCCAATCAACAATACCGTTTGGCTAAACGCACTTCGAGGTAAGAAGCGTTGCCACCATTTTAACTTGAGTTCCATGACTTACTTTCGCGTGGTGCCGTCGGGTACAAACACATAACCTAAACCCCAAACCGTTTGAATATAACGTGGGTTGGCGGCATCTTTTTCAATTAAACGGCGTAAGCGCGAAACCTGTACATCGATAGAGCGCTCAAGGGCAGAGTAGTCACGGCCGCGAGCAAGGTTCATTAACTTGTCGCGCGATAATGGCTCACGAGGATGGTTAACCAGTACTTTTAATACGGCAAACTCACCGCTAGTCAGGGCAATGCTTTCATCACCATGAAACATTTCACGCGTGGCTAAATTTAGCGAAAACTCACCAAACTCAATCATTTCTTCCTGCTGCGCAGGCGCACCTGGTACTTCAGTGGTTTGACGACGCATTACCGCTTTAATCCGTGCTAATAACTCACGTGGATTAAACGGTTTAGGTAAATAGTCATCAGCGCCAAGCTCTAAGCCAATAATTCGGTCTACTTCATCGCCTTTAGCGGTGAGCATCACAATAGGAATAGGGTTTTCTTGCTGGCGTAAACGGCGGCAAATCGATAAGCCATCTTCACCGGGTAGCATCAAGTCGAGTACTAAAAGGTGAAAGTTTTCGCGCTCAAGTAATCGATCCATTTGTTCAGCATTGGCTGCGCTACGTACTTGAAAGCCTTGCTCAAGCAAGTAACGTTCTAATAATGAACGTAATCTCATGTCGTCATCGACAACGAGAATCTTAGAGGTTTCTTGGCCCATGGAATATCCTTTTAACACTAAATTGATACCAGCAATGGCTCAGTATGAAGTGTAATCACTTGAATTTGAATAGCTGATTGCAGCAGAAATTGTAACTAAATAGCTGTAAATGCCGCTTTATTGTTTAAAAAGCAGCAAATGGTCTGTTATGTGGTCTTTGTCTTGGTCAAAAGATAAAGCCAGTTGTTGGCGCAAAGGGTGATAAATCATGAGAGGTAACGCGGATGTCAGTTGTGGGTGGCTATCAAAAATAGGTTCACTAAATTCTTGCTGCTCATCAAAGCGGCCCCATTGTAAATGGGTATTATGCGGATGAACGTGAGGGTCTTGATGTAAGTTAACATTCACTAAAGCGTAATAACCGCTGCTGAGCAACACAACACTACTTAATGCCGGTGTTGATAATTGATGCCAGACGCCGAAGATAGACTGGTTCTTATAGGCATAATAGTCATGTTGTTCATCGCTAATGCTGTCTGCGTTAGTGTCGATAGTGAAGACTAACTTTTTTGATTCTACGCCAAGCGCGATATGCAGCTTGGGATGGGTAATTTGATAAGCCACCAAGCCCAATAGCGGATTATTGCTATAACTGGCCATAAAGCGCACACCATTAGGTGCAATAGCGAGTCGGCCCCATTCGGCTACGCTTTTATGCGGCGTTAGGTGGTTGAGGTTAATGTATAAATAGCTTAAATCACGGTTTAATTGCAGTAAGGTGATGTGCTCTGGGGTGTCGATAATCCAATTGCCAAATAACGCGTGCTGATTGTTCGAGGTTAATGTTTGCGCTGTCGCGTTGACGGGCACCACTAACGTTAGGAACATCATCAAAGACAAAATGCATAAGCGCAATGGTTTGTTAGCGGAATTGATGAGGCCAGTCAGCAACTGGGTTGTTAACGCGGTAAACATAATATCCCTTTATGTTTTTAGAGTAGGTAAATACCCAAACAACCTGAAGATGCTCGATTTCAGCAAGAGTTTACACGCGTTTAGGCAAGGCATTGATTGCGGGTAATGGTCGTTCCCTTTCCAAAATCAGCTAAATTAACAAAAGCCGCAGCATAAACACGTGTAAAACTTGCCCTTTGGGAGTTTCACCGTGTTCCCACTACGTTGTTGCGCTAATTTATAAGGTACCTACATTACCGCATTAACGCGCCTAGTATTGAAAACACGGTGAAGCTCTGAAACACGGATCTTCAAGTTGATTGGGTATAGACCGAACTTCATGCGGTAATTTAAATGAGCTTTAACCCTAGTCAACAATGTTGAATAAGCAAATAAAAAGCCCGCAGCATAGGCTAACGGGCTTTGTGTTCAACCAAATAATGATGACCGGTTAAGGTACTAAAGTCAGTAATGGTACTTGAGCAGCAACTTGAAAATCCAATGCCATGGTCACGCTTAATGCGGTAATCGTGATAATGGAAAATCCAAATACCTGTCTAGCCCAAGACTGCAAATTGATGTCGCGACGATAGCCTTTTAATGCCATTGCTAACCACCATAAACTCGTCGCAAAGGTGACCGCCATAAAGGCAATACCTGTGTAACCAGCTAAGGGAAGCAGTGCACTCACTAGCGCAAATACCGCGATGTACAACACGATATGCAATTTAGCTTTGGTCATGCCTTGAGCTACGGGTAATACCGGAATATTGGCCGCGGCATAATCGTCAAAGCGAAAAATCGCAATCGCATATGAGTGAGGCATTTGCCATAGGCTAAACATTAGCAGCAAAATGACCGCGCCCATGTCCATTTGCCCGGTAACCGCGCAATAACCCACAACCGGTGGCACGGCTCCCGAAAAACTGCCAACTAAGGTGCCGTAAACCGAGTTGCGTTTCATGTATAGGCTGTACACGCCGACATAAACCACATAGCCAATGGCGGCAAATAACACCGCTAAACTATTAGTGAATATCGCCAGCATGGTAAAGCCGACAACACCCAGACCAATACCAAAGCTCAATACCGCTTGTACCGATATTTCACCGGTAACGGTCACTCGGTTTCGTGTGCGCTTCATTTTGGCGTCGATGTCGCGATCAATGCAATTATTGATCGCGCAACCCGACGCCACCACCAAAGACAAACCTATCATGGTGGCGAACATCAAGGTCAAATCAACATTACCTTGAGCCGCGAGTAAAAAGCCGCCCGCGACAGAAATTAAATTGCCCATGATGATGCCAGGCTTAGTGACCTGAACATATCCTCGTAAGCGTGAGGTTAATTGTGCTGACATAGATTGACCTTGATTATTCATGATAGCTGTCTAATTACATCATCAATTCGTTAGCTGCGTAGATAATCCACACAGACAAACCCACTACCATGACGATAATCAAGGCGGTGAATAAGAACGAGAATGTATTGATTCTGCCTTCTTTAGAAAAATCTAAATGGAGGAAGTATTTCAAGTGCACCACGATTTGTACTATCGCCGTTATCACCACAACCCAGAGTGTTGTCATGTGGTCAAACTGGTGTGTCATCACCGACCAAAATGGAATACCAGTTAAGACAACCGATAACACAAAGCCGACTAAATATGATTTAACGCTGGCAGAAAAGTCGCCTGCGCCGTGGCTTGCATGTGCATTGCTCATCACAAGACTCCTAACAAATAAACTACGGTAAACACACACACCCACACGATGTCTAAGAAATGCCAAAACAAACTTAAACAACTCAGGCGAGTGATGCTGCGATTAGTTAAGCCTGTTTTAAGCACTTCAACCATCATGATCAGCATCCAAATTAAGCCCGCGGTAACATGCAAACCATGCATACCGACTAGGGCAAAAAATGCGGATAAAAACGCGCTGCGATCTGGGCCATTACCGTGTTCAATTAAATGATGGAACTCGTACACTTCCATCGCGATAAACACACAACCCAACGCAAAGGTGATTAATAACCACGTTAATGTTGCTGCTTTCTTTTGGTGTCTTGCGCAAATCATGGCAAAGCCATAAGTAATACTACTGATCAGTAAGGCGGCAGTTTCGATAAGCACGAAGTCTAATTCGAAAATATCTTTGCCCGACACCCCACCATCGGTATTCATAAACAACACCGCATAAGTCGCAAACACAGAGGCGAACAAAATACAGTCGGTCATGAGATAAATCCAAAAACCGAACAAGGTGTTACCGCTAGTGTCATGATGATCATCATGGTGTTGATCATTGTGCTCAGCAGCGTGAGCTACATGTAAATCTGCTTGAATAGCAATACTCATTATCGGCCCCTTGCTACGTTATCTAAGTGTGCATTTTCAATACGTGCGACTTCATCGGGTTGCACGTAATAGTCCACGTCATTGTCGTAAGCACGCAGTAAAAACAACACAAACGTACCGCCAAACCCAACAATGGCTAACCACCAAATATGCCAAATTGCCGCAAAGCCCATGGCTGTAATACACGCAGCCATGGCAATTCCGCTGGCAGTGTTTTTAGGCATGTGAATTGGCTGATAGGTTTCACGACGTTGATAGGCGGTGCCTTTTTCTTTCATGTCGGTGAACGTATCAATGTCCGTTACAGGATCTAACTGGGCAAAGTTATAAAACTGTGGTGGTGAAGAGGTTGACCATTCAAGTGTGTGGCCATTCCATGGATCGCCTGTGGTATCGAGGTTTTGCTCACGGTCGCGGAAGCTCACATACAATTGCACAAACTGTAAAATAATCCCCACAAGAATGATAAATGCGCCGACTACGGCAAAGTAAAGCCAGAAGTTCCACGCCGGGTTATCTGTGTGGTTAATACGACGTGTCATGCCCATAAAACCAAGCACGTACAGCGGCATAAACGCCACATAGAAGCCAATTTGCCAACACCAAAATGATGCCTTACCTAAACGTTCGTTAAGCGTGAAACCCATTGCTTTAGGGAACCAGTAAGCAAAACCAGCCATATAACCAAATACCGCACCACCAATAATAGTGTTATGGAAATGGGCAATTAAAAACAAGCTGTTATGCAACACATAATCGGCACCTGGTAATGCTAACAATACCCCGGTCATGCCGCCGATGGTGAAGGTCACCATAAAACCTAAGCCCCACAATACCGGTACGGTAAAACGTAAACGGCCGCGGTAAATGGTAAATAACCAGTTAAACAGTTTTACCCCAGTCGGCACCGCGATCACCATGGTCATTACACCGAAGAAGGCGTTAACATTCGCGCTTGAACCCATGGTAAAGAAATGGTGTAACCACACAATAAAGCCAAGTACAGATATCGCACCGGTTGCCCACACCATTGAGGTGTAACCAAATAAACGCTTTGAAGTGAAGGTTGAAAACACTTCAGAGAAAATACCGAAAGCCGGTAATACCAAAATGTACACTTCAGGATGACCCCAAGCCCAAAATAGGTTGATGTACATCATGGCGTTACCGCCACCGTCGTTGGTAAAGAAATGGAAATCTAAGTAACGGTCTAAGGTCAACATGCCTAACACGGCAGTTAAAATGGGGAACGATGCAACGATTAACACGTTAGCCCAGGTACAAGCCCAAGTGAAAATAGGCATTTGCATCAGCTTCATACCAGGCGCACGCATTTTTAACACAGTGGCGATAAAGTTCACCCCGGTTAAGGTTGTCCCGATACCGGATATTTGCAATGCCCAGATATAATAATCAACCCCCACCCCCGGACTGTAGGCCAGCTCAGACAATGGCGGATAAGCCACCCAACCGGTTTTAGCAAACTCACCGAGTCCTAGCGATATGTTAATTAACACCGCCCCAGAGGTGGTTAGCCAAAAACTGAAATTGTTTAAGAATGGGAACGCGACATCGCGAGCACCAATTTGCAGCGGTACGACCAAGTTCATTAAACCAATCATAAATGGCATTGCCATAAAGATAATCATGATCACGCCATGAGCTGTGAAGATTTGGTCGTAATGTTCTGGTGGTAAATACCCCGCAGCGCCATTAGTGGCGAGCGCTTGCTGGGTTCG
The DNA here is from genome assembly GCF_059758095.1 of Shewanella sp. MF05913. Classification (NCBI taxonomy): domain Bacteria; kingdom Pseudomonadati; phylum Pseudomonadota; class Gammaproteobacteria; order Alteromonadales; family Shewanellaceae; genus Shewanella; species Shewanella sp. MF05913. The sequence goes on along the minus strand of NZ_JCAYNT010000004.1, from coordinate 229,670 downwards.
CATCATAATCGCGTCAGAGAAACCACGGATAAGCATCACCATCGCTAACACGATATACATGATGCCAAGTTTTTTATGGTCAACCGAGGTTAACCAGTCGTGCCACAGCACGCCCCATTTTTGATGCTTAGTGATTAAAGCCGCAATAATGACACCAATAATGGCGACAGCCGCTAGGGTCACCATAATAATGGGTTCGTGATACGGAATAGACTCGAGTGTTAATTTTCCAAGAAATGGCATGATTACTCCGCCTCCCCAGAAGCAGTCGAAGAATGCTCTGTGGTTGAGTGTGAAGGTGATGGATGTTCAGAATGTTGTTCAGCGTCCATGTCTTTCATATGCTGCATATGTTGAGTGTGATCCATACCAGACATTGATTTCATGTTGCCCATATCGTGCATGCCTTCCATGCTGCCCATAGATTTCATGTTCGAGTCTGGATGCATGTACTGCATCACAATGTAATTAAACATGCCGTGTTGCACTGAGCCGTAATATTGCACAGGGTTGTTTTCGCTCTTTTCAGCGAGCTGCTTATATTGCTCAATATCCAAGGTGTGACCTTGTTGTTTTACCTTAGCAACCCAGGCATCAAAATCACCTGCTGTAGGTGTGGCAATGGCGTTAAACTTCATGCCCGCAAAACCAGCACCACTGTAGTTAGCTGAAATACCTTCAAAGGTACCCGGCTCATTCGCAATAAGGTGTAGCTTGGTTGCCATGCCTGCCATTGAGTAAATTTGGCTGCCTAACTGCGGAATGAAAAAGGAATTCATCGCCGTGTCTGAGGTAATTTTGAAGTTAACCGGCACGTTTGCAGGGAAGGCCAATTCGTTAACCGAGGCAATGCCATATTCTGGATAGATAAATAACCACTTCCAGTCTAGCGACACTACTTCAACTGTGACGGGTTTAGCGTCATGTTCAAGCGGTTTATAGGGGTCTAAATCATGAGTCGAATTCCAGGTGATAACACCCAAAATGATCACGATAATAATCGGTACAACCCACACTACAACTTCAATGGCGGTTGAGTGTGCCCATTTAGGTGCGTAAATTTCTTCATCGCGGCCGTCGCGGTATTTCCACGCAAAGTACAGCGTCATAAAAATGACCGGAATAACCACAATCAGCATCAGTAGCGTTGCCACTATAATGAGATTTTTCTCATCGATGCCGATTTGACCTTTGGGATCCAGTACGCCGCCTTCGCAACCGGCGAGCACAAATGCCAATGCCGCCAGTGCTGGTTTACTTAAATTTCGAATTAACAAAGGAAGATTCCTCTCACCTTAAAAGCTTACTACGCTGCCAATCCCATAAGGTTGTGACAGATTGAGAGCAACACGCAAACACAGCATTAACTGGCCTATAAACGGCAGTTGTTCACTTTGATGCCAAAGTGGGTGTCATAACGAGTTGTTGAGTATTGAGCTAAAACGAAAGTTAACGAGGAGGGGCGCGGCAACCGTGTGCCGTATAGTCTAACGACTTAGGAATAACAGGAGATAATGCACTGAGCGCATCGCTGAGTTCAAGCAGATTGCTAAATTTAGAATTGAGATGAAACAAACGCCAAAATTGTTCAAGAACCATAGGGTTAAGCACAATTAAGCTGAGTAAGCCCGCACCCACAAACTCAGCCAATAGGCCGTCTGCAATCGCGATAAACTCACTGATATCAATAAAGTGACCAACCGAAATCGATAAAGCATCGGCTAAAGGTTGCAGCAACAGTAATCCGAAACACAAAGTTAAATGTGCTTTACTCAATTTAGACAAGCTTGCTATGCGGCTTAGCGGCGTAACAAGTTTTTGGCAAAGAGTTGGATTCAAAAAACGTTTCCGCCTGAGCGTAAAAGAAGTGGTTGTCGCATCAAAAAACATACGAGTTGTTATACGGCAGGAGAATAACAAGAAGCAGCTATTAATTGAAAGTAGTTAAGGGCCGTAAAACAGCGTAAAGATTAAATAAACCTGAAATAGCACATTATTTATACTGTTTGTTTACATATTTAACCTGGCATTCATCATTTCAGGTCTTATTAAGCTTAAAATCGTGATCGATCGCACACAAAATATCCAGATAAATGTGAGCCATCTTAAAATGGATTTTGGCTGAGTATGTTAAAAAAGGCACTATTTTTATCGGATATGATCAGTAAAAATATTGCACTGAAACATCGCTGCAAATTAGGCTTAATAAGGCGAAACATCGATTATTTTTACGACAGATTTTGACTTTAGACGGGCTGAACTATATTCTTTGTCGCTGCTTTGAGGTGCATACGTGTATTTAAAGCAAAATCTTGCATGAACTAAGCCGCATTTAGCTATACCCTCCCGTATTGGATTGCGACAATCCATCTGTAGTGGCTGTTTTGCTTTACCCCATATTTGATAGCATCTCGTTGCATGACGGATCAACATCTTAGAAACTGTTTGCGGTATTTTCAGTTTCGGATCAGCACGTACTATTGAAATAAATGACTGAATTTTAAACAGAGTGAATAACATGATACAAACCATGAAAAAAGAATGGTTCTCCAACATCCGCGGAGATCTATTAGCCGGTCTTGTGGTTGCACTGGCGTTAATTCCAGAGGCAATTGCCTTTTCGATTATTGCAGGTGTCGACCCTAAAGTGGGGCTATATGCTTCGTTCTGTATTGCGGTAGTGATTGCGTTTACCGGTGGCCGCCCAGGGATGATCTCTGCTGCAACGGGTGCAATGGCACTGTTAATGGTGACCTTAGTAAAAGAGCACGGCCTTGAATATTTATTGGCTGCCACCTTATTAACCGGTGTATTCCAGATTGCCGCAGGTTACTTAAAACTCGGTAACTTAATGCGCTTTGTATCGCGCTCGGTTGTCACCGGTTTTGTGAACGCCTTGGCGATTTTAATCTTTATGGCGCAAGTGCCAGAACTCATTGACGTAACTTGGCATGTGTACGCCATGACAGCCACAGGCCTTGGGATTATTTACCTATTCCCGCTTATCCCTGTTATCGGTAAATCATTGCCGTCACCGTTAGTGTGCATCGTGGGATTAACCATTTTTGCGGTATTTATGGGTGTCGATGTTCGTACTGTAGGCGACATGGGGCAGTTACCAGATACATTGCCTATCTTCTTGTGGCCAGAAGTGCCATTAACCCTTGAAACCTTAATGATCATCTTGCCTTATTCAGCAGGTCTTGCGGTGGTTGGTTTACTTGAATCAATGATGACAGCCACCATTGTTGATGACTTAACCGACACCCAAAGTGATAAAAACCGTGAGTGTAAAGGCCAAGGTATTGCCAACATTGGTGCTGGCTTAATGGGCGGTATGGCGGGTTGCGCGATGATTGGTCAATCAATTATCAACGTTAAATCAGGCGGCCGTGGCCGTTTATCAACGTTTGCAGCCGGTGTGTTTTTGCTGATTTTAATCGTATTCCTCGGCGAATGGTTAAAGCTTATCCCTATGGCAGCATTGGTTGCTGTGATGATCATGGTGTCTATCGGTACTTTCTCTTGGGATTCAATCCGTAACCTTAAACATCACCCAATGTCGACAAACCTTGTGATGGTGGCCACGGTTGTGGTGGTTGTCGCTACCCATAACCTGGCGATTGGGGTATTTGTAGGGGTGTTATTGGCTTCATTATTCTTTGCCAATAAAGTGGGCCGATTCATGGTGGTTAAAAGCTCAGAGATTACTGCTGAAACTGGCCGCCATTATCAAATCGTTGGCCAGGTGTTTTTTGCCTCGGCAGATAAGTTTAGCCAATCATTTGATTTTAAAGAAGTGGTAGATAAAGTGACTATCGACTTATCACTAGCGCATTTTTGGGATATCACCGCAGTATCGGCACTCGATAAAGTAGTGATTAAATTCCGTCGTGATGGCACCGAGGTTGATTTAATTGGCCTAAACGAAGCCAGTTCGACCATCGTTGATAAATTTGGGGTGCACGATAAACCTGAAGAAGTCGAAAAAATGATGTCTGGTCACTAACCCTGAGCAACACCACAAAAGGAGAACAATAATGACAAATGTGATTGCTTGTATCGACGGTTCAAAAGCAACCTTAGCCGTATGTGATGCCAGTGGATGGGCGGCTAAGCAATTAGATGCCCCTGTGACCTTGTTACATGTATTAGATAAGTCAGTGTATCCAACTCAGTTGAATTTATCTGGCAACATTGGTTTAGGAACGCGTGAGCATCTACTTGACGAAATGGTGGTGCTTGAAGGTCGCAGAAGCAAACTGGCACTCGAGCAAGGCAAATACATGCTCGAAGATGCTAAAACGCGTGTAACTGACCAACAATCTACAGTGTCAGTCGATACCTTACAGCGCCATGGCGACTTAATTGAAACCTTGTTAGAACAAGAGCCTAATGCACGTTTAGTGGTCATGGGACGTCAAGGTGAGCAACACCAGGATCAACCAATTGGTAGCCATATTGAGAGTGTTATCCGCACGCTTAAGCAACCTATTTTGGTTGTTATGGCAGAGTTTACAGCGCCTGAGCGTTTTATCTTTGCTTACGATGGCAGCGCCACTGCGAAAAAGGCCCTTGGCCGAGTTGCCGCCAGCCCTTTACTTAAAGGCTTAGCGTGTCACTTAGTGATGGTGTCAGACAATCAAACGACAGCCAGTGCCGAACTTGCAGCGGCAGCTGACACCTTAAGCAGTGCAGACTTTACGGTAAGTACAGCAGTGTGTCAGGGTGAAGTGCAAACCGCATTAGAAGCCTATCAAGTCGCCAATAATATCGACTTAATGGTAATGGGTGCTTACGGCCATTCACGTATTCGTGAGTTTTTTGTTGGCAGCAATACCACCAGAATGATCAGCAAAAGCAAAATCCCGTTATTACTGCTGCGTTAATCATAATGGATTAGCTGACTGCGAACGGTTATTAGCGGATTGCGATTAGCGAATAATGATTAGCTATGAACAAAGTGCTGATAGCTAAACCTTGATAGCGATAGTTAATAGTGTCAGTTGATAGCTAACAGCTAACAGCTAACAGCTAACAGCTAACAGCTGATAGCTAAAAGTTAAAAGTTAAAAGTGCTAGCTAAAAAGCCACCCCGGCATTGTATGTCGGGGTGGCTTTTTTTGTTTATGGCTTCGTTATGGTTATTTAAGGCCTACGAGCACTTACGTCGTGGCGCTTCGATGACTCCAGAGTATGAATCAATGTCACTTTGATTCTATTCAATTCGACTGAGTTAAATTCAACTTCATTAAATCCGTCTTCATAAAATTCGTCAGCATTAAACTCGTCTTCATTAAATTCGTCCTCCCGGCAATGCTTTTGAGCCGGGATCCAGGTGTTTGCTTTGCTTTTGCTGATGGCCTACGGCCACTAACGTCGTGGCGCTTCGCCCACACCAGACCAAGAGAAAACCAACGGCTGTTCCCTCTTTACTCTTTATAAAAGAATTGGCCCAGCCGCCACATCAAAATTATCATTCTTTACTAAACAATAGCTGCGATAATTTCGCGACGTGGTCAAATCCAGCTTTTAACTTCGTCTGAGTGTTCTTCGGCCACCTCTTTATGGTAAAGAATGAAAATGCTAACGCTTCAGATGGGGCGTCCCTTCCCCTCTAAAGCTAGCCAGACATCCATGTCTGGGCTCACGTATTCTTTTGTAAAGAGTCTTCAACGGCCTCAAGTTCAGAGTTGAATTTGTACATTTTTAAAATCAAAAAATTAACTCGGTTTGGCATCAAAGTTAGTAAGAAAGGTTAATCATGGCCAACCAACCTAATTGCTAATGCCTGAGTCTACTACGCCTAAGCGTTTTATCTTTGTTTTGGCTTTTTTCATGGCTATTCGCCCACATTGAGGCAGAGAGTTAAAGCCTATTCTTGTTTAAAATCAGAGATGATATGTTGTGTTAAATAAACGATTTAGCATTGAAATATTGGCGTATGGGTTTATTGTATAAAAATAAAGCGTATCATCAATAATGACGTAGTGATAAATGCAATCTATGAGTCGTAGGTGTTTGTTGCCTAAGATTTTTTAGCAGGTGATGTTGAGAGGCAAGCCTTAAGTAAACTGTGACATGCCATAAAATATCTTTAATTCACAATGGCCAACATTCTATGGAACATAAACGATATTTTCTATTGCTTTCAATCATCTTTATTATTGAATTTATTGTTATTTCTATCAACCCTTATAATCGAGCTGATTGGGCGCTTGAGAATGTGTTAATTGTCTTCTCTGCCATCTTTGTGGTGTTCACCTATAAAAAATGCCCATTATCGCGACTCTCGTATAGCCTGATATTTGTCTTTATGAGCTTGCATGAGATCGGCTCACATTATACTTATGCCAATGTTCCCTATGATGAATTTCTGCAGTCATATTTTAATTTTAGCCTCAATGAATATATGGGCTGGGAGCGTAATAACTTTGATCGATTGATTCATTTCGCATACGGCTTTTTATTGGCATATCCAGTGAGGGATGTGTATTGCAAGATTGCTGGCGTGAAAGGCTTTTGGAGTTATTTCACGCCGTTAAACCTGATTATGTCGACATCGATGTTATATGAGTTAGTAGAGTGGGGCGCCGCAGAGATATTTGGTGGCGAACTTGGCATGGCGTATTTAGGCACCCAGGGTGACATTTGGGATGCGCATAAGGATATGGCACTCGCTAGCCTCGGCGGAGTGTTAGCGATGGCGATAACGCTGTTTATCCATTCACGTATTCAAAAAGACTTTCGAGAGCAATGGCGATTAAGCTTAACGGTAAAACATAACGGGGATTAAGCAAAGCTGAGGCAAGTTGAATTGTTATGGTTACTCAGACTTTGTATGACCTAAAGCCAAAAACGCCGTGGTGCTTCGCTGACGCCAGAGTTAGATAAATGTCATTCTGATTCAGTTTCTATTCGTCGTCCCGGCAATGCTTTTAAGCCGGGATCCAGGTGTTTGCTTTGTTCATAATATAGAAAAGCTGCAACACGCGATGCACTAAGAAGGGGGAAGCCTTTTTCACCTCAAAACTCACCAAACCCGCCATATACTCCCTCTAAAACAACAATACATCTGCATGTTAAATAATGTTGTACATCATCTAAGTAGTTGAATTAAAGTGTAAACCTGGTTGTTTCTGATGTACCAATCAAAATAAATTTTAAAACCAGTAACTCTACAGGTTTGTTAGCTGTATTCTCAAATTGCTCATTAAGTGCTACTATAGTGATACATTTTTTGTGAGGCGATTAGTATGAGAGTAGAGCTAGTTACGACATTAAAACGGCAGGCAACAAAAATATTATCAGAGCTTCATTCTTCTAAAGAGCCTGTATTAATTACTGAACATGGACAACCTTCTGCATACCTTGTTGATGTTGATGACTTCGAATTTATGCAAAAGCGTATGCAAATCCTTGAAGCTCTTGCTAAAGGTGAGCAGGCTATAAGTCGTGGAGAAACTGTATCTAATATTGAGGCTAAAGAGAAAATGAGTAAATGGCTGAAATAATTTGGACAAACCCTGCTTTGGAAGATCTTAATGACATCGCTGAATATATTGCTTTAAGTCATCTTCTGGCCGCTAAAAGTTTGGTAGCGAAAATCTTTGCAAAAGTCGAACGGCTTGAAGAATTCCCAGAATCAGGAAAGAAACCGATTGAGTTAAGTAACCTTAATTATCTGGAAATAGTTATTAATCCTTGTCGTGTTTTTTATAAAGTAGAAAACGACAAAGTTTATATTTTACACGTTATGAGGCAAGAGAGAGACCTACGTAAATTCTTACTTACAGCTAACAAATAAGGATAGACCGCGCGAAGCCGCGTGCCTATACCAAGTGTACTTTGTTAGGTGAATAGCCTGAACACCTGAGATGTGACTCTTTTTTATGTAAATAACAGCTCGAGAAAACGCGCTGTTTGATTGATTTTTAAAGCAAAAAATTCACACCTGGATCCCGGCTTAAAAGCATTGCCGGGACGACGAAAAAATCTAAGCCTTGTCCAAACGAGTCAATTGCTGTTTGAAAATGCCCAAATTCAACTCTGAACTTGAGGCTGTTGAAGACTCTTTACAAAAGAATACGTGAACGAGTCATGGCCTTTCACGCAAATCAAAACCCTAGTCTTAAGCAATAGCATTTTCACTCTTTATTACAAGATGCGCCGCAGGCTATAAGCAAACCAAACCAAACCAAACACTTGGATCCCGGCTCAAAAGCATTGCCGGGACGACGAAAAAAAAGCTAAGCCTTGTCCAAACGAGCCAATTGCTGTTTGAAAATGCCCAAACTCAACTCTGAACTTGAGGCTGTTGAAGAAAATGACGTGAGTCCAGACATGGATGTCTGGCTAGCTTTGGAGGGGAAGGGACGCCCCATCTGAAGCGTTAGCATTTTCATTCTTTACCATAAAGAGGTGGCCGAAGAACACTCAGATGAAGTTCAAAGCTGGATAAATTTCCGTCGCAATTTTTTCGCTGCTGTTGTTTGGTTAAAAAGCCAGTGCAGGGTGGAACCTTGCGATCTTAAGTGTTTGTGGCCGCAGGCCATATCTCAATCTCACAGCCCATTAGGCTTCGCTATTCACCACCCTCGGACTGACTTTTTTGCGTGTTTGGCTGAGCGTATAAACGCCGCTGACGACAACCAGTAGGCTGCCGAGTAGCGTCATGGTGTCGGGTGATTCACCGAATATGAATATGCCCAACGCTAAGGCAAATAATAAACGGGTGTAGCGAAAAGGGGCGATGACCGAGACGTCGCCTGCGCGCATGGCGATGGTGAGGGCATTGTAGGCGGCAACACCAAAAATAATCGCACCGATGATTTGCAGTGATGCAGTGGTATTAAGTTGTGCTGGCTCATTTTGATATAACTGGATAGCGATACCTGCTGGGATTAATACAAAGAATCCGTAAACCCCAAGTTGCATGTTCGATAACACAGGTGGTGCTGCGCGGGTGGCTAAATCGCGGCCGGCAAAGCCTAATGTGGCGATGACTGCGAATAGTGAGTTAGCTTCAAACCCAGCGAGTCCTGGGCGTATAATCATTAACACCCCAATAAACCCTACAAGTACGGCAATCCATCTTTTAACCCCCACGTGTTCACCAAACAATAATGCTGCGCCTATCATGGCAATCAGTGGTGTAGCTTGTAATATTGCCGAGGCGCTTGAGAGTGGTGTGAGAGTGATGGCTAATGCAAAGGTGAAGCGGCCAGTCACTTCACAGACTGCACGGATTAAAATCGGTGCCGTGAGTATGGCCGGATGCAGTATTTTTTGACCTTTACGCCAGGTTAGCAGCATAAAAATCAGCATCCCGCCGAGGCCAAACAATGCCAGGATTTGGCCTAAAGAAGTGGTTTCGGCTGCGGACTTAATCAGCATGTCTTCAATGGCAAAAGCGGCCATTGCAAAAACCATGTAGAGACTGCCTTTCGTGTTGTTCAATATGACACCTATTGGGAATGCAAAGCGATTAACGCAACGTGATAAACACAGCCACCTTGAGTTGTGTGTGAGTGAAAAAGACTTGATACATAAGTTAACTGATTGATTATTATTAGCTATCGATTAGGCAACACTAAATCACTTTTAGGCTTTGGTATAAGTAATTTTATTAATGTACCAGGTTTTATTGCCTTGAGGCGTGCTGACGACGGCTTCGTCATCGACTTCTTTTTTGAGTAACGCGCGCGCCATAGGTGAGTCGATAGAGATGTAATCTTTGCGTTCGTCGTAGATTTCTTCTGGGCCGACAATTTTAAAGGTTTTAATGTCGCCAGCATCGTTTTCGATTTCGACAACGGCACCAAAAAACACTTTGCCTTCTTGTTCTGGCGCGTAATAAACGATTTTAAGCTCGGGTAACAGTTTGCGTAAGTAGCGTACTCTACGGTCTATTTGCCTTAATAAACGCTTGTTGAAGGTGTAGTCAGCGTTTTCTGAGCGATCTCCAAGACTGGCAGCCCAGGTTACAATTTTAGTCACTTCAGGACGTTGTTCTTTCCACAAGTAATCGTGCTCAAGTCTGAGCTTGTTGTAACCTTCGAGGGTAATTAGCTTGGTTTTCACGCGTTTCTCTATGTGTTTTGGCTTAAAGCAGAAACTAACTAAATTATTGGCATTTGTCGATTTGTATTTACGGTCAGTTAGGCGTTAATGCGCGCCCATGTTGCGTTGTGCTTTTCTTTGGACATGTCTTCGTTGTTTTAATTGCGCCATGGCGTTGATGATCTGGACACTTTGGTTCATTAGCTTAATGTCTTCAATCGGCGTTTTTTGACAGTTAATCGCGTAGTGCTCAGCCAACTGCACAATGATGGCTTCTGCTTGTGAGAGCTGTTGATATTGCAGTTCTTTTACAAATAACAGCAAGAAACAGTCAAATAAAGCATTAGCAGCATCGATATGGGTTAACCCTTGCTGTGGCTGATTTGAGTCTGATGAGGCGACTTGCAGTGGATTATTTTCTGGTGGTTTTGCTTGAGCTGATTTTGGCTCGGGCGTTGGCTTCAGGGCGGCAACCACGTTAGCGACAGTGATCATAGTTGTCGCTCCCGCAAAGAGGCTCCTTACATACGCGTCTTGTTGCCAAAAAAGCACCAGCTGATGTGACCATTCAGCTTTGCTCCATTGCGATGATACCGCGCGTATAAAAGACATGTTGTCGCCTCCAGTGAGCTAGCCAAAATAACCTATCGATGCAGTTTTCTTGGCATGGGCAGTACGTTAAAGGTGCTGGTCAGTTCGTTGATAAAGGCTTGGGTCATTTTGGCGATACCAAGGTAAAAATCAGTGTTTGCGTGTTGCTCGCTGAGCGCTAAACAACGGCTTGCCCAAGGAGTGAAGTGCTTTTGCAATAAAGTGTAGATAAATTGCATCAGTTCGTCTTTGTTAGTGTGCGAGTCTGCTCCAATTAAACGCTGAAAGCTTGAATCTAACACACTAAAAAATAGCCCCATATGGTCAACAGGCTGCGGCATATCGAGCTTGAATTCAACTTTATGTTGTTTATAAAAGTCGACAAGCGCTAAGGTTGATACATCAAAATGCACTTGCTCTTCGCCTAAATAGGCCGAACCTTGTGGTATGGCTTTAGGTTCGCCAGGGCCAAAGTACAGGTTGCCATAATCGAGCTGTAGCTCGGTAAGTTGATTGGCTTGCCATTGCTGCAGGTATCGTTGTAGATAAAACTGTCCTGGCTGCTCTGGTGCTGACTCTGCGAACACAGGCCAGGTTTGGGCAACGTCGTTTTCGATAAAACTGTCGATGAGTGCTTCGTTGGGATAAAAGCAAAAAACATTATGCAGGATGCGTGCAATCGATTGATATTCTTCTAACTTATCGACGCCGATTGATGCAACGTTGTTTTCAGTCATTATTAAGTCCTTAAAAGAAGGCAGTGATAATGATTTATCACTGCCTTGATTATTACACTTCTGATGGATTCAGAATTTGACCTGTGCCACCTGTTGTTGATTGGCCATGACGATTGGCTTTAATAATCAAGTTAGGTGATGTTAGTGATTGATTAGGTAGCGGTGCTATGTGCGAGTCGCCGGTACCGTATTTAGCCACGATATTTTCGACGGTATCAAAGTCTAATGCGCGCATTGGACATGATTCTACGCAGGCTGGCTTACGGCCTACTGCCAGGCGTTCATAACAACCATCACACTTGGTCATGACTTTTCTTTCTTGGTCAAGCTGTGGCGCATCATATGGACAAGCGCGTGAGCAGCTTTCGCAAGCGATACATAAGCTTTCTTCAATGTGCACTAAACCGTCTTCTTTGCGTTTATGCATTGCACCAGTTGGGCAGGCTTTAACACAGACTGGCTCTGAACAATGGTTACAGCCAAGTGACATGTAGTAAGCAAAGACTTCTTGCTCGTAAGCGCCAGTGTTTGGGTCCACATTCCATGAACCGCCACCGTATTCATACACGCGGCGCCAGTTAACGCCATTTAGCGTAGGCACGCCATCTTCTACAGGTTTGGTTGAGCTGCGAATGATATCGCCTTGTCTGTCTTTACAAGCAATGTGACACGTTTTGCAGCCTGTGCATTTAGTGGTGTCGACATAGAAACAATATTGGGTTGAGTCGCTCATGGTTGTGCCCCTTAAATAACTTTACGAATTTGAACGCGGTTAGTGTGCTGTGGATTGCCTTTTGCTACTGGGCTTGGCATGTATCGGGTTAGGGAGTTAATCGCCCCACCAATATCCACAACTTTACCTGTCGAGCCGGTTCTACTATTTGGGTCTGGCTTGAACCAAGCACCTTGTCCTAACGTGAGAACGCCAGGAATAACTCGTGGTGTCACTCTTACTGTGACTTCAATTGAGCCGCGTTCGTTATATATTTCAACCGTATCACCAGACGACACGCCGTAGTTTTGCGCATCGATTGCGTTCATCCATACTGCGTCTTCTACGGCTTCACGTAACCATGCCACGTTGTGATAGCTTGAGTGAGTCCGGCCTTTGGTGTGGTATCCAGAAAGTTGTAATGGATAATCTGTTTTAGTGTCTTCATCTTCATAGCCGTCCCAGGTGACTGTGTATTGTGGGATGGCTGTGATGGTGTCGCCTCTGACTTTGTTTTGTTCCCAGTTAGCTGCGCGCCACGCTAGCTCTGCTGAGTAAATTTCAATTTTGCCAGAGGGTGTTGGTAATGGCTTACTACCGTTAACGTATGACTCAAGTGCAACGTTGCGATTTTCCATATTTTTACGGAAGAAGCCGATTTCTTGTGCTTCTTTGTAAGTGTCTGGGAACGCAGGGGTGACACCAGCGTTAGCGCTAGACGCTTTGGTTTGCTGGTAAAGTTCTTCAAGCCATTGGTCTTCGGTTTTGCCTTCGGTAAATTCATTACCTACGCCCATTTTTTCGGCGATTAATGCTGCAATTTGATACATAGACTTGCAGTCCCAAATAGGTTCGCCAGCCGCTTTCATGGCGGTGATGTAACCTAATGCACCAGAAGCATAAGAGTCATTAACAAGGTCGTTTGATTCTAGCCATGAAGTGTCGGGTAGAATAATATCGGCAAATTTACTGCCCGGTGTCATCCAGCAATCGCAAGAAACGATTAACTCTACACCGTTTTCATTACTGTAGATTTCAGCGGTTTTATTAATATCAGAATGCTGATTTAACAGGGTGCTATCAGACGCTGAGAAAATCACTTTGATATTGGTGCCTAATGGCGTATCTAACGTTTCAGTACCGGTAATACCATGGGTTCTCGCTGTCATGGTTTCGCCATGGTGAATCGCTTCAGTCCATGAGAAGAAAGAGATTCTTTCTTTAATTGGGTTAGTGCCCGTAGGAATACCACCACGGAACATACTGCTCATGTTTGGCAGCTCGCCATTTGATGCACCTACTTGACCTAATTTACCGGCTAGTACACCTAGCATGTAAATGGCACGGACGTTTTGCTCGCCGTTTGCATGGCGGTTAACGCCTGCGCCCGCAATAATATACGGTCTGCTAGAGGCCATTAAGTCGTCGGCTAGGGTATTAATTTTTGCTTCGCTAATGCCAGTGATTTTCTCAGCCCATGCTGGTGTGCGTGGACCTCTGTCACTGTAAATACCCAAACCCATAATATAGTCGTAGTAGTTCTCGCTTGGGTTCATTGCTGCGGCATATTCAATTTTTGTGGCATCACCGCTAGCTTCAAAAATTTCTTTTTGAGCGGTAATTGACGCTGCGTCATAACCGACTGCATATTGATTAATGAAGTTAATTGAGTTGGCATCAACCCAGCCAGAGCTGATCATTAAGTAGGCCATGGCTTCAGCTAATGCGGCATCTGTACCGGGTCTAATTGGTAACCAGGTGCTTTCTTTACCGATCATCGAGTCTGTGTAACGCGGGTCAATCATGGTGACTTTTAGACCATTATTGCGTTGTAGCGCTTCAAGGTAGTCGTAACCTTCACCTGAACCAGACTGTCTAATTTCGCTTGGGTTATAGGCAAAACCTAATAAAAAGTCGCTGCTTTCTAGTGTGATTGTGGCAGAGCCTGAAGTACTGCCAGAACCAAATGTGTGTTTGGCTGCTTCAGTTTGTTGCGCCCAAGAGTAGTTACCAAATTTATCTAAAAAGCCACCCACTAAATTGAATAAGCGGTTAAAGCAGCTGTTAGAGGCAAAGCCGTAATAAGCACCAGAGCCGTAGCTTCTGAAAATAGCTTTGTTACCGTGCTCGGCAATCACTGAGGTTAATTTGTTAGCGACGGTAGTGGTGGCTTCTTCCCATGTGATTGGGACAAACTTACCTTCACCTCTTTTACCAACACGTTTCATTGGGGTTTTTAAGCGGTCAAATGCGTAGGTTCTTTGACGTAGTGAGCGACCGCGAGCACAAGCGCGTACCTGGTGTAAGCCGTAGATGTCTTCGACCTCATGGTCGGTTTCAACGCGGGTGATCATGCCATCGCGGCTAAACACTTTAATCGGGCAGTTCGAGCCACAGTTAACCAAACATGATGACCATGTTATGGTTTCTTCTGAAACTGGTGGGCTTACTGGTACTTTTACTGCATCTTTTGAGCTTGAGTTACAGCCCGAGACGGTTGCTGCACAACCCATAGCAGCACTCATTTTTAAGAAACTTCTGCGTTCCATTGTGATGTCCTCTTGCAATATATAAATTGAGTTATTGGTAACGATTACAACAAGTAGCTGAAGTTCAGCATGACCTGATGGGCGTTATAGTTATGATTTAACTCACCTAAAGTGATAACGCTGGCCGGTTCATCAAGCGACATTTGCGCGTCATCGGTGTCGTAATAGCGCTCATAGCGATAGGTGAGCTTTAGTGCCATTTCGTTACTAAGGCTGTAGTTTGCGTATAAGCTGGTGCTGTGGTTGTACGAGTAATAGTCACCGTATGGCGAGGTGCCAGTACTGGTGATATAGGTGTCGCTGTTTGAGTTACTGAATAGGTAGTCTGCGCCGAGTGTCAGCTTGTCTTGCATTAAGCCGCCGTAGCTAATACCGGTGCCGATATTGATAAATTCATCTTCAATGTCGGTATACCAGTCTGCGGTGCTGTAGCTTTGGCTGCTGGCCTGGGTTGAATTAATCCATTGCTGGCTGGCAAAGCCATACAGGTTTACATGCTTAGAAATATTGAGATTAAGATTAAGGTTTACGCCGTAATCTTCTGACTCGGTTAAGCCGATGAGGGTGTCGTCATAATCATCTTTGGCATAGTGAGCGCTGATATCCACACTTAACCAGTTGAGTGGCGTATGGTTTACCGACAACTCGACATTGTTGCGGGTTCTGTTGGCCAGGTAATACTTACGCATTAAGGCGTTTTCTTCTGATGAGGTTAATTCATCTGTTTGGTATTCAGAGCCATCACGGTTGCTGTGTTCTGCTTTAATATCAATAATAACGTTGTCTACAGCACGAATAGACAGCTTGCTCCATAACGTGTCGTCGTGGGTTTCTTCACGGGCACTGTAGCTTCTGTCTATTTCTTCGCGGTCGTAACCTGCTTGTAGGCGGTAATCCTGGCTAATGCGATATTTTGCGTTGAGCTTATAAGTAGCGCGTTCAATATCGGTGGCGATGTTTTCTTTGAATGTGTCGTTTAAATCATTAAAGGTATATTGCAGAAATTCAAATACAGAGCTGTTGTTTTCGCGGTTGCTGTAGTCGTAGCTACCACCAACACGTAAACGGCTGCTTAGCATTGACGACACTTTTAAGGTGGCATCAGTGGTTTCAATTTCGCCGTCCCAATTTTGGATTGGGTTACCGTTCATTGAGATTAAATCGTCATCTTGAATCATTCGGCCCACAATAAAGCGCCCAGACATGACGGTGCTGTCTAACTGATATTGACCAGATAATGCGATTTGGTGTGCTTCATTGTCTGGCGCAGCAGCATAGACATCGTCTAAATAAGTGAGGCTTAAATCTTGAGTATTGTTTTGATATTGGCTGCCAAAGTAGCTGAGTTCGGTAATCCAGTTAGCACCATTTAATATCGCGCCTGCGGTAAATGAATCTGTTGTTGAGTCAACCACTAGGCCGATATTCACCGGACTCGGTGTGATAATACTGCTACTGGTGTAGCCCGATTTATCTTCGGTTTCAAATTGCACATAACCTTGATAATTATCTTGTTTAACGTCGGCTGTGATATCGAACTTTTCACGTTGCTGTGACAACTCAAAACCGTAGGGCTGGGCGCTGTTAACAAGCGTGCCCTGGTCATAGTAAAGATTGCTTTGAGCATCACCCGATTGGTACGTCGTGATTAACTGATAACCGGCATCGAGATTAAACAAACCGGCTTTGCCAGCACTCATTTCAGCAAAACTGTTTTCATAGCCTAATTGATGAGTTTGAAGCTTAGCCTGGTAGCCGTCATTATTTTGATATTTCACGTCAGCATTAGGCGTCGCAACAAAGCCATCCTGGTCGGTACCCAAGGCATTCGCCGCATGGACATCATCACGGCTAATGTAGCCTGCTGCCACACTCACGTTACCGCGATAGCCTGAGTTAACCTCACAGCGTTGGCATTGATAGTTTTGCTGCTCAACCTTAGTGGTATTCGCCTGGCTAACCGCAAAGTTAGCTGACAGTACTGGCGCAGAAGCGAGCAATAATGAGGCGGTAATAATATTGAGTTTAAAATTCATTGTGTGACTCCTCATTAACGTTGCAATGTGCTGCCAGCAGGGTGGTTTGAACCGTGAATTTGGCTATGGCAATTTAAACAACTTTTACCGCCACCAAAGGCATCGTTACCTGCTTGTTGCACCACTCGACTGGCGTGGCCATCATCGGCATGACATTGCTGACATAACTGTGGGGCGCGATGCGTTAGCATGCTTTCGTTAACGCTACCGTGTGGGTTATGACACGTGATGCAGTTTTCGGTCACTGGCGCATGTTCCCACAATACTGGGCCACGTTTTTCAGCATGGCAGCTGTAAC
Source organism: Shewanella sp. MF05913 (assembly GCF_059758095.1). Taxonomy (NCBI): domain Bacteria; kingdom Pseudomonadati; phylum Pseudomonadota; class Gammaproteobacteria; order Alteromonadales; family Shewanellaceae; genus Shewanella; species Shewanella sp. MF05913. Next base: position 212,685 of record NZ_JCAYNT010000004.1, on the reverse strand, counting down.
ATGTGTCATTAATAGAAGGTTTGTTTAACGCGCTTTCTGTCATTGAACCGTGTGGAGAGTGACAATCGATACAGGTCATTTGGTCCCATTTCATTGGGTGACTCGAGCGTTTGTTCATGTCGGCTTTTTCACGCGTATGACAATTGGTGCAGGTATCATTGACGGTGAGTTTTTCTAATACTGGGTCGGTCGCGGCGTGAACAACATGGCAGTCGGCACAAGCCACATCTTCAAGGTTATGAGTGCTGTTATGCCACGCCATTTGCTTGGCATCGTTATGGCAACCCTGGCAGACCGTATTTTGAGTTTGAGTAGACAGTTTGCTGTTTTGGCCAAACTGGATCATCGGTTCTTTACCACCGCGGTTATGGTTACCGAGCGGTCCATGACAGGCTTCGCATTGTAGGCCGGCCATCGGTGATTTTGAATTGTTTAAATTGCCATGAACGCCATTAAAGATGTCCATCACTTTGGCACTTTTCTTATGACACATTAAGCAGCTGTCAGCACCTTTGGGTGAGTAGTTACCGTCAGCGAATTTTTGAGTGAGTGCTGATTCAAGTTGGTCAGCATCGAGCTGTTCCCAGGGTGAAGATGCGGCATTAAATGCACACCCATAAATGACCAGTGAAAGCGCAAAGAGCAATTGCTTGTATGCGTTCATAGGAGTTCCTACCTTAATTACGTAAATGATGTATATCGTAATAGGTAGTTTAGAGGTCTATTCGGAGGTTAACCATGCGTAGAAATTGGCATAAAACGACAACTGTGACTAAGATCAATGCTCAATATAACAAAAAAGATAAAATGTAAATTAGAGTAAATTAACGAGGTAAAGTTCACCCAGTGATAAAATTTAAATGCCGTCCTGCATTGCACACTAAAATGGTTATCGAGTATTGCGATAGCAAAGGTATTTCTGTGCCAGACCATTATCAACATATCCGTTTTTTAGCGGATGACGATAAGATTAATTATTATACTGTTAATAATATTTTACATGACATGGAAGTGTTAGATAATAATCCATACTTCTTTTTTGAATTAGAACATGTGTTCAGGGAAAGGTTAATTCCCTTTACTATTAAGATATTAGATTTTAATAAGTCTGCGGCACTTAATCTATTAGATTTTACTCATTATTATCGCAGTATTTCTGACCTTGCCTGGTCAAGTATTGTTACCGACACAAGCGTGACGCTAGTTGCAGCAAGAGGCTCAGAGCAAAGAGCGTCTAAGTACGATGACTTGTTTATCTATTTCTGCATGACCGAAATATTTAAGCCGCTATTAAATAACCCCGATGATATGTTAATTTGCCTTCCATATGGGCGTGATTTTTATAGTAAATATATTAATGTATTTGAACAGGTTAAATTTAATCATGGTTGTTTTAGCGTCACCATAAATAAAGATGAAGGCGATAAAGATTCTGGCGAGTGTTTAGCTGTAGCCAATATAAATGAATTAGACAGAGTGGGTGCTGCTGCAAATAGTATTCCTTCTCATTCGTTATCGCTTTCTACTTTAGCGCAATTAATGAATGTTGCGCCAAGAAGTTTACAACGAGAATTAAAGTTATTAGATTCAAAGCCACAAAATATTATTGATAATGTAAAAGTGAATTATATTATTAGCCGATTAGGCATTAACAAAGGCAACATTAAATTAACCGCATATGAATGTGGTTTTACGGATATGCCGACATTCAGCCGTTTTTTTACCCGAACCACAGGACTGTCACCTAAAGCGTATGTTAAGGCTCGAATGATGATCTCGTAATCGCGGTTACGGTGCATGTTTTCCAATCTACGTAAAACTCTATCAAAGATTATGGTATCTTTAGCATAATTTCATTTTCAACCATGCCGAATTCGAACAACTATGCATAATATTGCCCAGATTATCGCTCAAGAACTTAACGTTCGCGAGCAACAGGTCACTGCGACCATAGCGCTTTTAGATGATGGTGCAACAGTACCGTTTGTGGCCCGTTACCGTAAAGAAGCCACTGGTGGCTTAGATGACACTCAGTTGCGTAATTTGTTTTCTCGCCTTGGTTATCTGCGTGAATTGCATGATCGCCGCCAGGTAGTGTTGTCGAGCATTGAAGCGCAAGGCAAATTAACCCCAGCATTGTCGCAAGCCATTAATGAAGCCGACAGTAAAACCCGTCTTGAAGATTTATACCTGCCTTACAAACCTAAGCGCCGCACTAAAGGGCAAATAGCTATCGAAGCGGGCATTGAACCGTTGGTGGATGCCGTATTAGCTGACCGCACATTGGACATAGACAGCAAAGCTGAAGCATTTTTAAATCCTGAAGCCGGTTTTGCTGATGCTAAAGCGGTATTAGACGGTGCACGTTACATATTAATGGAACGCTTTGCTGAAGATGCAGAGTTATTACGTAAAGTTCGCCAACACTTAAGCCAGCAAGCTGTGCTTGAGAGCCGTATGGTGAAAGGCAAAGAAAAAGAAGGCGCTAAGTTCCGCGACTATTTTGAACACAATGAGCTGATGAGTAAAATCCCATCGCACCGCGCTTTAGCTATGCTGCGTGGTCGTAATGAAGGTGTACTCAGCTTATCGATGAATGCCGACCCTGAAACAGAAGCAAACCAAGGCAGCTATTGTGAAGTGATTATTGCCAATCATTTTAAGTTAGTGCTATCTGACTCTAGCGTTGATACCTGGTTAAAAACAGTCGTTACTTCAACTTGGCGTATTAAAGTCGCCTTGCAAATGGAAACTGAGTTTATTTCTAAGATGCGCGAAAGTGCTGAAGAAGAAGCCATTAAAGTGTTTGCTCGCAATTTAGGCGACTTATTAATGGCAGCTCCTGCGGGTGCTAAAGCGACCATGGGCCTTGACCCTGGGATCCGCACTGGCGTTAAAGTGGCGATTGTTGATAACACTGGCAAGCTGGTGGCCCACACCACTATTTTCCCGCATGCACCGCAAAACTTATGGGACAAATCAATTCGTACCTTAAGTAACTTAGTGGCGATGCATAAGGTCGAGATCATCGCGATTGGTAATGGTACGGGCTCGCGTGAAACCGATAAATTGACCGGTGAGCTCATTGCCGCAGTAAAAGAGTCACAACCTAACTTAACCAAAGTTATTGTGAGCGAAGCTGGTGCATCGGTCTATTCTGCTTCTGAATTTGCCGCCAATGAATTTCCTGATTTAGATGTGTCTATTCGCGGCGCCGTATCGATTGCACGTCGTTTACAGGACCCATTAGCCGAACTCGTTAAAATTGAGCCTAAAGCGATTGGTGTTGGCCAATATCAACATGATGTTAGCCAAAGTATGTTGTCGCAGTCACTTGAAGCCGTTGTCGAAGATTGTGTAAACGGTGTAGGTGTAGATTTAAACATGGCGTCTGCGCCATTACTGACTCAAGTCGCCGGATTAAATAAAACCCTCGCAAAAAATATTGTTGATTACCGCGATGCCAATGGTCAGTTTACTAACCGTAAGCAGGTATTGAGTGTGCCGCGCGTTGGGCCAAAAGCCTTTGAGCAAGCCGCCGGTTTCTTGCGTATTCGCAATGGCGACAATCCGCTTGATGCCTCATCGGTTCACCCTGAAGCTTACAGCTTGGTTGAAGCGATTGCTGCGGCTAAGCAACAGCCTGTGGCACAGCTTATTGGTAATAGCGATTTATTGCGCGACATAAACGCGGCTGACTTTGTCACCGCAAGCTTTGGTGTGCCAACCATTAACGATATTTTGGCTGAGCTGGATAAGCCTGGTCGTGATCCTCGTGGTGAGTTTAAAACGGCTAACTTTAAAGACGGTGTAGAGGAGTTAAAAGACCTTAAGCTTGAAATGATTTTAGAAGGTGTGGTCACGAACGTAACTAACTTTGGTGCCTTTGTCGATGTGGGTGTACATCAAGATGGTTTAGTGCATATTTCATCGTTAACCGACAAGTTTGTGAGCGACCCTCATACCGTGGTAAAAGCCGGCGATGTGGTGAAAGTAAAAGTGATGGAAGTGGACGTTGAGCGCCGCCGCATTGCCTTAAGTATGCGCCTGGATGAAAAGCCAGCGCCTGCCAAAATGGGCCAAGCAAAATCGGGTTCACAAAAGACGTCATTTAGTGGCAAGCCTAATAGTGGTAAACCTAAGTCAGCCGCACCGCAAAAGCAGCAAAATACGCCAGCAAAAGCGACTCAGAATGCCGCTATGGGCAATGCCTTTGCTGATGCCTTTGCCAAACTGAAGAAATAATCCATTGTTGCTCATGCAAAGTTAAGTTAACTTAATACATTGATTAATAAGCCCTTACATTACGGTGTAAGGGCTTTTTTATTGCTGTAGAAAACTGAATGTCTACAGTCAGTAATAATTCAGTTTTTATTCAGTAGATCTTAAGTGTTTTGGTTGAATATCAGCGCCAGTCGAGTTTAACGCGAGTGGCAATTTTGAAATTATTAACCCAAACACTTTCACGCCTTACCCCCAAAAGCATCAGTTATGAAGCGATGACGCTCATTATTGCGGTGTATTTTGGCCTGGTATTAAATTTCCCTGTTATTCGCAAAATTTACCAATTATCGACAGAGGGCCATGTGCTATTTTCGCTCTCTCCAGCTATTTTGCTCAGTGGCTGCTTTATGGTTATCTTCAGTTTATTTGCTTTTAGATTTGTGTTTAAGCCTGTAATGGTTGTGTTATTACTGACCTCATCGGCAGCGATGTACGCAATGCTCAAGTACAACGTGATGTTTGATTACAGCATGATTGAAAACATTTTTGAGACCAATTCAGGCGAAGCGTACTCTTATATTAATGCGCACTCTGTGGGTTATGTGTTGGTGTTTGGTGTGCTGCCATCGATTTGGTTGCTGAGCACCAACGTAACGGATCGCGTTTCGGTGGTTAAAACGGTGTTTCATCGTATTGGTTTTGTGGTGTTAGGTTTGGCTGTTATTGGTGCAATGATTGTGTTTTTTTATAAGGATTATGCATCAGTAGGTCGTAATAATAAGTACCTTAACAAGATGATTATTCCTGCACATATCTACAATACCGCTAAGTTTGTAAAGCAACGCTATTTCACAGAAAAACTGACCTTTAATCCTATCGGCGAGGATGCACAGTTAACGCCGGTGGCAAATACAAAGCCAACCTTAATGGTGTTAGTTGTCGGCGAAACCGCCCGTGCACAAAACATGGCTTATAACGGTTATCAGCGTAATACCAACCCATATACTGAAAACCTAGGCATTATTGCGCTGCAAAATGTGTCGTCGTGCGGCACAGCTACGGCGCACTCACTGCCTTGTATGTTCTCAAATTTAACGCACAACACTTACAACCGTGAATCCGCTGATGCGCAAAATAATGTGCTTGATGTCATTAAGGCGGCAGGTGTTGAAGTGACTTGGTTTGACAATGATGGTGGTGATAAAGCGGTTGGCGCACGGATTAATAAAATCGATATTTCACCTAGCGAAAACAACCCATTGTGTGATGGTTTAAGTTGTTACGATGAAATTTTAGTTGAAAAGCTCACTCAAAAACTACAACAAGATGCACAGGCTAGTGCCGCGTCGGGTAAAGGGTTAGCGAACCAATTTATTGCGTTACATACTATTGGTAGCCATGGGCCAACTTACTGGCAACGTTACCCAGCGGATAAAGCATCATTTACACCAGCATGTAGCCGCAGCGATATTGAAAATTGCAGTGACCAAGAGATCATCAACGTATACGACAATACCATTGCCTATACCGATTTTGTGTTGGCTCAAACCATTAAGGTACTCGAACAATATCAAGATAAATATAACGTGGCATTGGTTTACCTGTCTGATCATGGTGAATCATTAGGTGAAAGCGGCATGTACTTACATGGCACGCCTTACAGTATTGCGCCTAGCCAGCAAACGCATGTGCCTTGGTTTATGTGGTTGCCGCAAGATTACACCCAAGCAAAAGGTGTCGACCGTGAATGTATTGCTGAGCATGCTCAAACAGCAAGCTACTCACACGACAACTTGTTCCACAGCTTATTAGGCCTTTACGGCGTAAACACCTCAGTGCGTGATGCTAAATTAGACATCACCAGCAACTGTGAATTGAACTAGGAAGGCTCCATGACATCATCAAGCTCGGCAAATAAAGCTCAAACTACAGAATTGCCTAAAATAGTGGTTAAACGTCAAGGGCTAATGCGCCTACTATATACCTGTAAACATACTTTTAACGGTTTAACCTGGATGTGTCGTAACGAGGCGGCATTTCAGCAGGAGTTGATGTTGTTTGTGCCATTGACTGTGTTTGCGTGTGTGGCAAATATCACAGTGGTACAAACTGCGATGTTGGTTTTAGCGTTACTGTTTGTATTGTTTGCCGAACTGGTTAACACTGCTATTGAGGTTGTTGTCGATCGTATTGGCCTTGAGTTTCACACGTTATCAGGTTTGGCCAAGGACATCTCATCGGCGTTTGTGTTTGTGAGTATGTTAATGGCCGCGATTGTTTGGTGTGCGGTTTTATGGCCATAAAACATGAGTAACGGTTGATCACAGGCGTGTCAAAAATAGTGGTTAGTTTCATGGATAAAACATAAAAATGATAAAGGATGCTCAATGAAAGTGTTGTTAATTGAAGACTCTGAAGCACTTCGCCGTGGTATTCGGGTTGGGTTAGACCATTTGGGCTATACCGTTGATGAAACCGGTGACGGTTCTGAAGGCTTGAGCATGGCGCTCACTAATCAATATGACTTTATTATTTTGGATTTAATGCTACCCAATGTCGATGGCATTAGCTTATTGAAAAGTATCCGTAAGCTAGGTAACCAAGCTAAAGTCATTATTTTATCAGCAAAATCTCAGGCGGAAGACCGTGTTAACGGATTATTGTCTGGCGCGGATGATTATTTAACCAAACCATTTTCGTTTGATGAGCTACAAGCGCGGTTGATTACCATGGGGCGCCGTGGCGAATTAAACCAACAAGCAAAAACAATTAATATTGCTGATTTTGTCCTTGATACAAGCAATAAGTCTTTGCGGGTCAATGGCCATTTTATCGACCTGACTAAAAACGAATTTAAGATAGTGGAATACTTATTTAATAACCCTAAACAAGTGTTAAATCCTGAACAAATCAGCGAGGCGGTAGTGGGATCGTTTAATCACTTATCTAAAAATACCATTGAAGCGCATTTATCGTCGGTACGTAAAAAAGCTAAAGCCGTTGGGGCGATGTTACCGATTAAAAATAAGCGTGGGTTTGGGTATTTTGTGGATGTGCAAGCATGAAGTCATTAACCACTAAACTAATGAACACCATGACCTACGTGGTGACCGCAATTTTAATTATGGTATTTTTGGCGATTGATATCAGTATCGACAATTGGGTTGATGTTGAGTTTGATAATGCACTGACTGATAAATCTAATTATTTAAAAACGTTAGTAAAAGTAACCCCTGAAGGCACCGAGTTTGATTTTGCGGGCGAATTTATGCCTGAGTTTGGTACCTCAACTAAAGCCAGCTTTTTCCAGCTATGGCAAGGCGATGCTGTCTTTGAACGTTCGGAGTCATTGAGTCATTTCTCAGGTAGCGATTTGCTCAAAAAAGATATGCCAATCAATAGCGCTATTTTTGCTGATGTAGAATTACCCGACGGGCGCTCAGGGCGTGCCATGGTGTCATACTTTGAGCCACAAGTGCCAAGCACCATGCGCAATGAGGCAGGATATACCGTTGAGCCAATGTGGTTAACCGTGGCTATTAGCTCTGAAGACTTAACTCAAATTTTAGTCATCATTGATTCCAGTTTAGCCATTGGTTTGTTGTTAGTGATTGTGTTGATCCGCTGGGCTGTAGTGAAAGTTATTTCTCGGGGGTTAGTGCCGTTAAATGAACTGAATAACGCGTTAAAAACGGTTGATGTCACCCAAAAATATATCCCGTTATCAACCGAGTCTGAACGTTATCTTGAGATTGAACCGATACGTAATGAATTGAATAAGTTCGTTAAAATTAGCCAGCAATATTTGCAAACTGAAAAGCGGATCACTGCCGATATTGCCCATGAGTTGAAAACACCCATTAGTGAACTTATTAGTTTAAGTGAGATCTATATTCGCTACCCGGATGATCAGCGTATTGGTGCCACATACAAGCAAGATGTGCTCAATATTAGTCTGCGGATGAAGACTATTGTGAGTAACTTATTACTGCTGCAGCAAGCCTCGTCTGAAAATATGCACCTACATCGACAGCAGCTTGATGTTACCGATTTAGTGGATCGGGTTATTGAAGCCTTAGCGTTTAAGTACAGCACCATAACTGAGCGTATGCAGGTAGAAAATTATCTGCGTAATAGCAGTATTTTGGTCGATGAGTTTTCATTACATCTTATTCTCACTAATTTATTTGATAACGCGCTGTATTACAGTCCACCAAAGTCCAGAGTAACAGTAAGGTTATCGACTGACGATAACGGCATGACTCTGAGTGTGGAAAATCAACTACTGACCAGTTTAAAAGCCGATGATTTAGAGCGTCTAACTCAACCATTATTCCAGGCTGAACAGTCGCGCAGTAATACCGATCGCCATGGGCTAGGCCTGGCAATTGTGGAAAATATCGCCAAGGTTAATGGCTTTATATTTAGCTTTGGATTGATGGCGGAAGACCGGATTAAGTTTACTGTCCACATTCCTAATGTTGATTAAGCAATCACGAGACGCAAACCATGGCATTCAGCATAAAATAGGACCTAACCTAATTGTAATAAAAATGTTAATATGACTGCCTTTAGAGTGAACTTATTACCTAAACACAGGTCCTAAGGTTAGCTACTTTTGGTACCAATTTTTAATACGTATTCATTGTAAATAAAGGTCTACATGCTTTTTATAATTTGAAACACATAAAAAATATTGAAATTTATCCAATAGACTTTTTTAACGATAAAAATGAAATTGTTTTCACGTTAAAAAATAAGTTGTTGGTACTGTTAACGCCTAAGCTTTTTTAATCGCCGCTGATGAGATTATCTAAATAACCGTTGTTATTTAGAGTTAACTTTTTGCGCGCAAAATTTGGCTATGAGCATAAAAAATAATAACAATGGAGTCTAAATGACGACTAGCTACTCTGATATGGCTGATAACAATCATCCACAGAAACAATACTTTTCACCCAGTTTATTTAAAGCCATTTTTGCTTTTAGCATGATTTCGCTTATCGTGATGAGCTTAAGCCGTATAGGGTTGTCGATATGGCAAGCTGAACGTGTCACTGATGCGCAAGGATGGGGCTATATTTTAAGCCAGGGTTTACGGGTTGATATGGCTTCTATCTGTTGGGTTTTTGGCATTGCTGCACTTGGTACCGTGGTGTTTTCTGGTGAGCACATTGTTGGCCGCGCCTGGTTAGTCATTTTACGTGTGTGGCTTACGTTAGGTTTATGGATACTGGTATTTTTAGAAGTGTCTACGCCGTCTTTTATTGCCGAATATGGTTTTAGGCCAAACCGTTTATATGTTGAATACCTCATCTATCCAAAAGAAGTCTTGTCGATGTTATGGGCAGGGCGTAAAGCCGAGCTTATTTTGTCTTCACTTATCACAATCGGTACGTTATCTGGCGGTTGGTGGTTAAGTGGCCGTTTAACGCAACAAATTAAATACCCAAAATGGTATTGGCGGCCCGTATTAACCATTTTAGTCATAGTTGTGACTTTATTAGGCGCGCGTTCATCTTTAGGGCATCGCCCGTTAAACCCTTCGTTAGTGGCGTTTTCCAATGACCCGTTAGTCAATTCATTAGTGCTTAATTCATCGTTTTCATTAATGTTTGCGATTTCGCAAATGAACAACGAAGAAGATGCTTCAAAAGTATACGGCAAGCTATCTGCCGATAAAGTGATTGATATTGTGCGCCGAGAAAGCGGCCGGCCAATGAGTGCATTTACCTCAACAGACATTCCGTCGTTATCGTTTAATCAAGCCAGTTATAGTGGCAAACCTAAAAACTTAGTGATTATTTTACAAGAGAGTTTAGGGGCACGTTTTGTGGGCAGTTTAGGTGGTTTGCCGTTAACACCAAATATCGATGAGTTGTCGCAGGAAGGCTGGTTTTTTGAAAATCTTTACGCCACAGGTACGCGCTCTGTGCGAGGCATTGAAGCGATTACCACCGGTTTTACGCCAACACCTGCACGTGCAGTTGTTAAGCTAGGTAAGAGTCAAACAGGCTTTTTTACCATTGCCGATTTATTAAAGCAGCATGGTTATAAAACTCAATTTATTTATGGCGGTGAAAGTCATTTTGATAATATGCGTAGTTTCTTTTTAGGCAATGGTTTTACCAATATTGTTGACCAGGGTGATTATAAAAATCCTGCATTTATTGCGTCCTGGGGAGTGTCAGACGAGGACTTATTGTTTCGAGCTGATGAAGAGTTCACTCGAATGCATAAACAAGGTAAACCTTTCTTTAGTTTAGTGTTTAGCTCAAGTAATCATGATCCATTTGAGTTCCCAGACAATCGGATTGAGCTTTATGAGCAACCACAATACACCATGCATAACGCAGTAAAGTATGCCGATTATGCAGTCGGTGAGTTTTTCAAAAAAGCGAAACAGTCTGAATATTGGAAAGATACGGTATTTTTAGTTGTGGCAGATCATGACAGCCGTGTTAGCGGTTCAGATCTAGTGCCGGTGTCTCGCTTTAGGATCCCAGGGCTGATTTTAGGCGAAGGTATTGACCCTAAACGTGACTCACGGGTGACGAGCCAAATCGATATGGCGCCAACCTTGTTATCACTGATGGGCGTGTCAGATAGCTACCCAATGTTAGGCCGAGATTTAACTCAGGTTCCGAGCGATTGGAAGGGCCGGGCGATGATGCAATATGACAAAAACTTTGGTTTATTAGAAGGTAATGAGGTGACTATTTTACAGCCGGAATTACCAGCAGAAAGCTTTACCTATGACTTTGCCAGTGAACATTTAATCTCTAAAGAACTCGATAGCAAACAAGCTGAAACCGCATTGGGTTGGGCGTTGTGGGGTAGTTTGGCGTACAACAAAATGCTATTTAAACCAGAAAAAAGCACTGTTGAAACAGGCAAAAATATTAAGAAAGTGTCACGCTAATATTTGTAATTGTGATTCGAGATTGGGCGCGGATTGTTGCTGATAAAATTGGCCAATCCGCATACCAAATTGCTGAGCGCTGGCGCTGGTCATGTTGTCAGTTGGGCGTGGCTTAGGTTCGACTTGAGTTTTTACGGGTGTCGACTGCGATTTTACTTGAATGTCTTTGCGTTGCAGCGCGGGTGTGTTGCTCGCAATCACGCGTAACGTTTGCTTTTGCTGTGCTTGTTGGCGTGTGGGTTGTTGCAGTAACGCTTTAGGGTCGACAGATTGTTGCGTTAAGCTTTGTTGTTGACGTTGTGATTGGTCTTGCTGTTGTTTTTTCTCTGCCACAACGTATGTTGGTGCACGTTCATTTTGTGAATTAAATGCACGTTCTTCATGGCCTTTACTGGGTTCTTGCGGTGGAATAATCGGCGGTTTTTGTTGATTGTCCACTCGTGCAAGGTCCGTCGCAACATTCGATGTTGCTAGCGGGACTTGCGGATAATGAGTGTTAATAATCATTACAGGTCGCTACGCGATTAAACCGTGGCTAAATTATAGCCAAAAAATGAACGTTGCTAAAGTGCTATTGCTGATATTTTATGATCCAAGGCAATAAGTTGTGCAAAAAATCGTCTTGATGTGAAATAAATGGTGCATGCGAGGCCTTGTTTAGCAGTATGTCGCTGATGTTTTCTGCTTGTGGCATTTGCTGAATAACCCGCCGAGGCACTAAGCCATCGAGTTTACCCCACATCCGCAACCAGGGCTGTTGTATCTGGCTAAGCTGCTTTCGTATATCCACGCCCTCCAACATAGTTAACCCCTGTGAAAGAGCCTGACGACTGGGTAACGGTTTGCTTAGTACTAATTGTTTTATTTGGTGTATGTCGGCTTTAGCATTATCGCTTCCCATGGCTTGAATCGCTAAAAAACGTTCAACGGTGCGCGGTAAATCACGATTCAGTTGTGTTGAAAATTGCGCTAATACCTCGGGTGAAATCCCTGGCCACGCAGGGGTGTTAGGCAATTCGTCTCTGGCCATGAAGCACGGCGATGATGCAATAGTCACGAGTGCCGCGACCGAATCTGGGAAATCAATTGCGACTTTGCTAGCGACCAGCCCTCCTAAAGACCAGCCAATCCAAATAGCGTGTTTAGGCAGTTGCTGCGCCAGTGCTTGTGCCCATTGATTAATATCACCATCAATATTGGGGCTTAATCCTAATCCCGGCAAATCAACATAATGCACTCTATACTGGTGTAATGCGTTTTTTAGTGGACTGAATACGGCGTTATTGACCCCCCAACCATGCAGTAGGATTAAATCTGGGCCATGGGTGCCAACAGTATCGATATGCAGTGCAGGAAAGCTCACGTTAATCCCTCTTATTTGACTATTTAATGGAATGAATAGCCTATGTCTGTGACTGTTTTTAAACGAAACATAACGGATTTACTAAAACACAGTAAATCGTTCTATCAACACGTTAATGTGGCATTGCTTGGCAGTTTACCCAACCGTTGCCAGCTGTGCCAGCACCGAATTGAACAGCTCGATTATCAACAGTTATTTCCTAACCAGGTGCTGACAGGCATTTGCCAGGTGTGTTTAGCCGCAAGTTTATACCAGCATGAAGTGTGTTTAGGCTGCGGGCGTGAAATACCACTGTTACAAGCTTATTGTGGCAAATGCTTAAAGCATACACCTATGTTGGTTATTGCGCCGTGCAGTTATCATCAAGGATTAGGGCCGTTGATTGCGGCAATAAAATACCAACAACAATGTGCACCCATGAACGCTATTGCCCAGCAGCTTGCGATCCGCGTTAAGCAATTAATTGCGCATAAACTTATTCGTGCGCCGCAAGTATTAATCCCGGTACCTTTACATCCCAATCGCTTACGTCAGCGTGGTTTTAATCAAGCCTGGTTGATTGCGGCGCGCCTAAGCAAGATACTCAATATCCCATTAGATGACACCAGTTTAACCAGAGTGGTTGATACTGTACCTCAAGCCGATTTGTCGGGTAAGCAGCGCCGTGAAAACTGTCATCATGCATTTAAACTGAGCGACAATGTGTCGTACCAACGAGTCGCCCTAATTGATGATGTGGTTACAACGGGTACCACAGTCGATGAAATTGCGAGGTTATTTAGCCAACAATTTATTTATGTGCAAACTTGGTGTTTAGCGCGCGCGGAAGCACCAGGATTATTAGATTAAATCGATTTGAGTCATAACAATATTATTCTCTAACAAAAACAATCAACTAATTTATGCTTTATGGGTAAATATGTTTGGTTATGCGCAACTTTGAATGTAAAAAACCTTGAACTTGATCATTTTTTTAAGATCAAAGCGTGTCGAGACTACAAAGAAAATCCAACACAGAGTATCATGTGCCTAATTCTTACTAAATTACTCGGGTATACCCTGAGGGAGCAGGTTTTCATGATCACCATTTCCGATACAGCTCAGGCCCATTTCGTTAAATTATTGGCCGATCAGCCAGAAGGCACTCACATTCGTGTTTTCGTTATAAGCCCAGGCACAGCGCAAGCAGAGTGTGGCGTGTCTTACTGCCCACCAGATGCGGTAGAAGCTGACGATACTGAATTACCATTTAATGGTTTCAGTGCCATGGTTGACGAAAAAAGCGTGCCTTTTTTAGACGACGCAAGCATTGATTTTGTGACAGACCAATTAGGTTCACAATTAACCTTAAAAGCACCTAACGCCAAAATGCGTAAAGTGTCTGGTGATGCGCCATTAGTTGAGCGTATTGAATATGTTATTCAGTCAGAAATTAACCCACAACTTGCCAGCCACGGCGGTAACATTATGTTGGTAGAAATTACCGACGCGGGTGTTGCAGTATTACAGTTTGGCGGTGGATGTAACGGTTGTTCGCAGGTCGATATCACCTTAAAGGATGGTATTGAAAAACAGTTATTAGATATGTTCCCTGGCGAATTAAACGGTGTGCGTGATGTAACAGATCACCAGCATGGCGAGCATTCTTACGCTTAATAGCATTAAGTGTGAGCCAATAAAAAACGCGACCTTTTGAGTCGCGTTTTTGTTTATATAGAGATGGGTTAATCGTCTCGGGTTAACACTTCAAGTAATTCGATTTCAAAAAACAAATCTGAGTGAGCCGGAATACGATCGCCAATTTGTCGTTCGCCATAGGCGAGGTGAGCAGGTACTGATAACTGTCTTTTGCCACCCACATTCATACCTACAATACCCTGATCCCAGCCTTTAATGACACGACCAGTGCCGATGACACATTGAAACGCATCAGATGCATCAAACTGAGTTCCATCAGCTAAACGCCCACTGTAGCGGGTCGTTATTAGCGCGCCTTTTACAGCGGTTTTGCCACTGCCTATTTCGACATCGGTTATTATCAATTCTTGAGTCATTCTATTTTCTCATGTCATTAGCTTGAGATTATTTTACCCCAAGATTGGCAGCCAGGAAGCGCTCGATTTCAATAAATGTGGTTAAGCGGTGTTCATTACTGCTCAGGTAATGGTCGCCATTTTCAAGCGCAACGTATTTAACTGGTTTATTTAACTCGTTAAGTTCATCGTACATTGCTTCGCTATGTTCTGCTTTTACCACTCGATCTTTAGTGCCGTGAATTAACAATACGGGCACCTTGATACTGGCAGCCTTACTGATAGGTGATCGTTGGTATAAATCATCATAATCATCACCAATTTGTTTTTTAACGATTTTACTGTTGTCGTAGTTACGTGATGATTTTACTAAGCTTTCAAGATCTGTCACACCTGCAATACTGATAGCACATTTGTACAAATCGGGTGTTTTTGCCACGCCCATTAATGCGGCATAGCCACCGTAGCTTGCGCCGACAATACACATGCGTTTAGGGTCGGTAATGCCTTGTTTTACTAGCCAATGAGCGCCATCTTCGATGTCATTTTGCATCTCAAGCCCCCAGTTTTTTAGCCCTGAATTCATAAACTGAAAGCCATATCCAGCAGACCCTCGAAAATTCATCTGTAAGACGGCATAACCTCGGTTAGCGAAAAATTGTGACCAGTAATCAAATGCAGTTGAGTCGTAACTAATCGGCCCACCATGCGGGAAAATAATGGTGGGTAAGTTTTTGGCTTCAGTGTCTTTTGGTGTGGTTAAAAAGGCTTCAATAGCTAAACCGTCACGGGCATTGTAATTAACCTTTTTAGGTTTAGCCAAGACCTCAGGCGGCAATTGGCTATAACGATAAGCGATTGGATAAAGTTCTCCTTTGTCCCGGTCGCCATAAAAGTAAGTACCCGATTCAATGGGACCAGTGCTGTAAACCAAATAGCGTCGTTCATTGTCGCTTAATTGATTAATGACATTATGAGATTCTGGTAATACATCGTTTAAACCGTTATTGAGCTTGATGTAGTCGTTATCCCAAAATAAGAATTCCCCTTCAATATTGGTATCAATACCGATGACTTTTTGTTTTAAATTGGAATAAATGAGCTGGCCTTCGACATCATAATTCTCGTTTTGATAAACCAGTTCTTTAGTCAGATTAGGGTCGGTTAAATTCACTTTAAAGATAGCTTTTAAACCTTGATGGTAAGCACTGACATAAAGGATGTTCGAGTCATGGTCAAAGCCGATAGGCCATATGGCATCTTCATCTAAGGCTTCAAACTCCCATAATAAGCGTAGGTCGCCATCGGCTTCTTGTTGCTCATAAATACGGTAGCTTGTATCGTCGCGATAAATGCCAATGCGTACCTGGTTTTGCCTGTCTGTTAACCAATTTTCAATGTACTTCTGTGCGTGTTGCTTTATCTTTATTCCACCGCTTTTTAAGCTGACTTTAATCACGCTTTCATATTGCATCTTAGAGCCTAAGCCACTTATTTGCATAAGAATATGGTCAGGGTCGTTATCAAGATAATCGACGATAGAAGATTGTATTTGTGGCACGTCTACAAATCGTGAAAAAGTGCGTTTAGAAAACACACTGGAGGTTTTATTGTCGCTAAGTGAATACTTCATTAAGCGCGTTTCTGTTGTAGGAATACCGCGACGGGTGGCAGGGTACTTAGCGGTGATTAAGATAATGTCATCACTTGCCCAGGTGAGTGACAAAATCACAAATTTTTGATTGTCAGTTTGGACAGGGAAAATATCTTTATTGGTTTTAATGTCGCGAATGCTCAACATTTGCCCGTCGAGAGTCTTATTGCTAACCCTAATTAACGAAGCGACTTTTGTACCATCAGGCGATAAGGTGACAAAGCGCACATCTGGGAGATTGGCAAACGCTTCAACAGGAAGGGAAGTTGCTAGGGCAATATTTGAGAGTTGAATATATGTGATGGCTAAAAGCCATAAAATCCTTTTCATTAAAAATCCGTTTAAAAAAATGTTGTCAGCATGTTACATTTTCGCATTGTGGGGTTCAATGATTATTATGCAGTAGCCAGTCTATATCTCAGCTTATAATAATAGTGCCAACCTAAGGTTATGCTTCTGCATAGCATAAATATCGACATGGCCGCCCACAGGCTGTTATTACCCCATGGTTGCAATAAATACCAACATGGGAAATACACTGCAAAGGTCGATATAATCATACTGTTACGCATAATCTGTCCCTGGGCTGCACCAATGTAAACGCCGTCAAATAGGTAACAGCCGAAGGCTAGAATGGGCATGAATATCAGCCAAATAAGGTATTGATTAGCACTATTTTGTACGGCCTCAACATTGGTTAAGAGTTGAATTATCCATGCCCCAGCCCCCCAGAATAACAAGCTAAATAGTACTGCTGTTGCGGCTGACCAACAAAAAGCCAGCACCACACTTTCGTGCAGTAGTTTGGGATTTTTTTGTCCAAATGCGCGGCCGACTTCGGCTTCAGCATAATAGGCTATGCCATCAAGTGCGTAAGAGATCAGCATTAACAGGTTAAGCAACACCGCATTAGCCGCTATGATGTTATCGCCTAATCCTGCCCCATAGAATGTCATAAAACTAAACGCGGCTTGCAGGCACAAACTGCGGATAAAAATGTCGCGATTGAGCGACAATAAACGCCCATAACCGCGAAGTGTGAGTTGGCTTAAGCTGTGTTTTAAATCAAAGTCACCCATATTAACGAGCTGGCGTTTAACCATAATAAGTGCCACTGAGAATGCACAAATATCGGCAATCACAGAGGCTAACGCAGCACCTCTTACGTCCCATTTAAAGACCATAACAAAGACAATATCGAGGATGATATTGATACAATTAGCTATAATGAGCTGCCACATGGCTGCTTTAGGGGCTTGGCGTCCGAGCAGCCAACCTAATAACACCAAATTGACTAACGCGAACGGCAGTGACCAGATCCTGATATCGACATATTGACGACAGTACAGCATGACCTGTTCACTGGCATCACTGAGACTTAGCGCAAAGTTTACGAGGGGAGACTGCAACATAACGCAGGCAAACCCTAAGGTTAATGCTAAGATACAACCTTGTAACAATAATTGTTGTTGCGTTATTTTATCGTCTGCACCATAAGCTTGTGCGACGAGTCCGGTTGTCGACATGCGTAAAAAGCCGAGCAACCAAATCATCAAGGTGATAATGGTACTGCCAAGTGCAACCCCACCAAGATAGTAAGCTTGACCTAAATGGCCAATCACTGCGGTATCGACTAACCCTAGAAGTGGGATAGTGATATTTGACAGTATCATCGGTGTCGCTAATGCCAATAATTGACGATGTTTATGGCGATTTAATAGTAATGCGCTAACTGACATAGGTATGAGTAATCATGGTTAAAAAAATAGTGTTAGGCTTGATGGTTATCTGTTTTAGTTTGTTTCACCTTAACGCACAAGCAGTGGTGATTTTACAATACCATCATGTTTCAGAGAGCACGCCAAAAAGCACGAGTGTCACTCCCGCACAATTTGCCGAGCAGATGCAGTACTTAGCAGACAATCACTTTACGGTAATGTCATTAAGTGATGCAGTCGATGCGCTAAAGAATAACACGGCAATTGCCAATAATAGTATTGTGATTACCTTTGATGACGGCTATGAAAGCATCATCAAAAATGCTGCGCCTATTCTTGCATCTCATCAATTCCCATTTACGGTGTTTATATCGCCAGCACCTATCATTGCCGGCTATGACGGAATGATGAGCTGGCAAGACATCAATACCTTAGCAGAACAAGGCGCGACCATTGCAAACCATAGCTGGGGGCATGAACATCTTATTCGTCGTTTACCCAAAGAAACTGCAGAGCAATGGCATGACCGAGTAGAAAGCAATATTTTAGCTACAGAGGCTGAGCTGCTTAAACAAACAGGCCAAAGTGCAAAAATGTTTGCTTATCCTTATGGTGAATACACTGCGAAATTAGAAGCCATATTGGAAAAACACGGTTTTGTTGGTTTTGGCCAGCAATCTGGTGCGGCGGGCGAGTACTCGTCTATTACTGCATTACCACGATTTCCGGTGGCGAATGCTTATGCCGATTTATCAAGCCTTACAGTGAAGTTTTCAAGCTTGCCGATGCCAGTGCTGAAGCAGAATATCAGTGAACCAGTGTTAGCTTCTGGCAAGTTTAGGCCTAAGTTGGTTATTACTCTCGACACCACGGATTTGTACCCACATCAATTGATGTGTTTTATCCAAGGGCAAGGTGCTAAAAAGCCCATATGGATAGAGGAAGATACCTTTAGTATTCAGGCTCCTGCTGATATGGCGCCAGGTCGTTCACGTTATAATTGCACCGTGCCGAGTAAAACCCGTACGGGTTATTATTGGTTTTCGCAAATGTGGATCAGGCCAAAAGATGACGGTAAATGGCTGCAAGAATAACGCCATTGCAGCCAGTTCAATTTCCTATGCTAACGCCAGGTGCTAACAATCTGGTCAACGTCGCTAATCAGTTCGCTATTGAGAATTTGTGGTAGTTGGCCGGGTGCCGGCTTGGTTTTAAATACTGCTGTTTTCTCTCCGCGAGGTGATACCAGCACGTAAGATGCACTGTGATCCACTTGATAGTCACTGTCTTCACCTACCATGGCGTAGACAAATCCCAGGTCGCGACTAAATGGAAACAACGCAGTGTGTTCTGCACTGACGGCTTTAAACTCTTTATTAAAAAAATTAATGTAATCGAGACGCTTAATTTGGGTATCTCGCTCAGGATCGGCTGAGACAAACACCACTTGAAACGAATCGGATATTTTTTGTAATTTAGGGTATGCCGCCGCTAATTTATTTAAGGTAGTAGGGCATACGTCAGGGCAGGCGGTATAACCAATAAAAAATAAGCTCCATTTACCTTGTAAGGATTGATTGGTAAATGGATTGCCGTATTGGTCTGCAAGCGTAAAAGGCGCTAATGCTCTAGGTTGATCAAACACATAGCTAGTTGCCAAATCGAGCGGCTTATCTTGAGTAGCTTTAAACGCAAACACCCCGACAATGGTGAGCAATATGAAGCCTGCCGCAATGAGTATTTTCAATACAGATATCCTTTCTATGGGTTAACCCAAAAGTAATGATCAACCAACAGTACAATAAATAACACCATTAAATGGTAGATTGAGAAGGTAAATACCTTCATGGCTAAGCCTGGGTAATCATGGTATTTAAGCTGCCACGCCTTGTAAATAAACCCACAACTCAAGAGGGTTGAACCCACCAAATAAATGGGTCCACACATGCCAACTAATACCGGTAATAAGCACGCAATTGCCAACAAAATGGTATACAGCAAAATGCAGGTCTTGGTAAATTCTACCCCATGGGTTACGGGTAGCATAGGGATGTCGACTTTAGCGTATTCTTTACGGCGATGGATCGCTAACGCCCAAAAGTGTGGCGGTGTCCAGGTGAAGATGATAATCACTAAAAGTAATGCATAACCATGAAGTTCGTTGGTGACCGCTGTCCAGCCGAGCAATGGAGGCATTGCCCCTGCTAATCCTCCAATAACAATATTTTGCGAAGTGGCTCGCTTAAGGTAGGCGGTATACACAAGCGCATAGCCAATAAGGCTGGCAAACGTTAGCCAAGCGGTAAGCTGATTGACTAATGTATACAGAACGATAAAACCAATGACTCCCAGTGATATCGCAAATACAGCTGCTTTAGTTGTCGATATTTTGCCTTTAGGCAATGGCCTGTTGTAAGTACGCGCCATTAAACCATCAATTTTACGATCGATTAAATGATTAAATGCTGCTGCCGCGCCCGCCATCATCGCAATGCCTGCCATTCCGGCGACCAATGGCTGTAAAGGCACAACTCCAGGTACGGCTAAACACATGCCCACCAAGACCGTCAGTAACATTAATGCCACGACTTTGGGTTTAGTCATTTCAAAATAGGCACGCCAAGAGAGCGTTATTTTTTGTTGTGGTTGGCTTAGAGTAAGAGGTTTTGTCATGGTCAATCCTCGTTTATGCTTTACGCCACAGAGCGTAATTAATAAAGACTAAAGTGAGCAGCAATAATGCCGCCCCCGCGTTATGGGACACGGCAATACCCAGTGGTAAATTCATTACCACATTACTTATCCCAAGGCCGACTTGAACAACGACGAGCAATAGCAATATAAAGGCACTATTGCGCATAATGTGTGAGTGTGAATAACGTAGTTTTATTGCGAGCCAAATCAGCATAACTGCAGTGACTACCGCCCAAATACGGTGGCTAATATGAATAGTCATCCGTGTCGGATAGTCTAAAACACCAAATTCAAAACTGGGGTGTTCGCCTTGAAACGGCGAAAATGCATCGGCGAAGCGCAAGTTATCAACCCAGTTGCCTTCGCAAATCGGTAATGTCGTGCAAGCGAGTGCCGCATAATTTGATGATGTCCAACCGCCTAGTACAATTTGAATAATCAGTACCCCTAAACACACTAGCGCTAATGGCATTAGTTTACGTGCATGGCTATCTCCGCCGGGGATCCGCAGCGGTTTAAGGCGCAAATACAGCAATAACAGTAAGGCAAATAAACTAAAGCCGCCAATAAGGTGCGCCATGACTACGATTGGCATGAGTTTCATGGTGACGGTCCACATGCCAAGTGCGGCCTGGAATATAATCAATATGGCTATAAAACTGGGGAGCTTTTTCGGCGCATTGGCTTGCTTAAAACACATAATGAGAATGGCTAACACCATTAAGCCGAGTGTGCCAGCAATGTAACGATGGATCATTTCAAGCCAGGCTTTTTCTGGCTCTATGGTCATATCAGGGAAACGTTGTTCAATGCTAGCAATATCATGGCTTGCGCTTGGTACCGATAAATGGCCGTAACATCCTGGCCAATCTGGACAACCTAAGCCCGCGTCCGACAAACGAGTGTAGGCACCCATTAAAATGACCGCGAGGGTAAAGACTAAAGTAAATTTAATGAGTCTTTGAATTGCCATTAGCCAACCCTCGATAACTTAAGCATTTTGCGTAAATCAGCAATCATGGCTTTGCCCTGAGCGATATTGGCATCGCGGCCTGTCACTTCATTGTATTGCATAATTAAGCTGCCGAGCGGGTCAACAATCACCAGTTGTTGTTGGGTCAATAATGCCGCTAAGGCTTGGTTCACGGGGACTTGTTGGAAAGCAATTCCTAGCTTTTTAAGCGTATTAATATCGCTATTTCTGTCGATTAAAATTATCGGGATGACTCTGTCACGGTCTTTGCCTAAGGCGATATAGCCCTGATGCAGCACGTATAACCGGTCTTGGCACGATTGCTCGCATTTTTTTGGTAATAGATACAACATTTGCCACGAGTGTGGCTTTGGGTTGGGCATGGCAAGGGTTGAATAATTAATGTCAGGTGACATTAATGCGCCTTTGTTGGTGGCCCCACCTTGATACAAATCAAAGCTTAATACTAGTTTTGCCACCGCGACGGGTAACACGAAAACGACCAGTAATAAGATTAATGTTTTATTACTTTTTTTAGGTTGGGAGTTCATTCTATCTCCTCGCATCATTATGATATTATTGTTATTTGTGTAATGTTAATGTCTTTTTTGTTGGCGTCGATATTGCTTATACATAATCCAACCCATTAACCCTAAAAACACCGCAGCCATAGTGAACCACTGCAAGGAATAGCCTTGATGTTTTTGTGCCGATAACGGGATAGGCACCCATGGTTGAGGCAATGAGTGCTGTGGAACGTTATCTGGTTGCAATGCCGCTGCGGCAATATCGTGTTTCAATAACAACGTTAATGCCGGTATGTTGATATTTTGAAAGCGTATTGGTTTACCTGTGTGTATTTCAGGGTGGAGCTCATCACTCAATGGGTTGGCCTGTTTCTGATAAATCCGACCTGTTAATTGATATTGCCCTGCCAAAATAGGTGTTAAAGCGGGTAGCTCTCGACGATCATTACCTGCGGGGACAAATCCTAACTCCACTAGAATCCAGGGAGTGTCGACCGTCACTTCAAATAGTTGATAAGCTAAATATCCCACCTTGCCTTGGTACACTTGATTGTCTAACAGTAACAAGGGTTGCTTGAGTGGTGTTGCCTGTATCGATAAACGATAACCTGTCAGCAAGGCTGTTTCAGGAGCTGCATCTGTCGGTGTATTAGGGTTCATTAATGTTAACAGTTGCTGATAATCTAGCGGTGCTTGTTGCTGACGCATGGCCAATGTCGCTTGCCATTGCTCTTTATACTCTGCACGCGCTAACTGCCAAAACCCGAGCTTGACCAAAATCCAAAACACGCTCACTGTAATTAAAACCAATAACACTCGAGACACACCCACACTACTAAAAGGATTGCCTGTGACAGCCCCATTACTTGTTAAGTTAGTTTTAGTCTCGTTGCTTATATTCATAATTTTTAATTTGGGTAGAGCATTATTTATTATGGTTAAAGGTCAGCATGAACAACCCATGAGTCAATATTTAGGCCGACGCGTTTTATTCTCAGTGGCCGTTATATTGGTCCTGCTGGTGGCTTTAGGGTTGGGTTATATTCAACCCAACACACGGCCTTATTAATACTCAGCGTTTTACAACACATACACAAAGATGAATAGGCATAACCACACCACATCGACAAAGTGCCAGTACCAACTGCCTGCTTGAAAAGCGAAATGCTTGTCTGGAGTAAAATGGCCTTTGATAATTCTGAGCAATAAAATAATCAAAAATAGGGTGCCAATGGTGACGTGCATACCGTGAAAACCGGTGAGCAAGAAAAAGGTATTACCGTACACCCCCGAAGTGAGCGTGAGGCCCATTTCTTGATAAGCGTGGCTATACTCTTCTACCTGTAATCCAAGGAAAACCGCCCCTAAAATCACGGTTAAGCCCAACCAAATAATGAGTGGCTTGCGCTTAGCTTTTTCTAAACTGACATGGGCAAAATGCAGCGTTACAGATGATGTCAGTAAGATCATCGTGTTAATAAGTGGTAAACCAGTCCATGGCATGGCTTCTGTGGTGGTGCCGTCAGGGGTTTTGATTAAAGGCCATACGGCTTCAAATGCTGGCCATAATACTTCTTGAGTCATGGCGTTATTTGATGCGCCGCCCAACCAAGGTACCGATATCATCCGCGCGTAAAACAAGGCACCAAAAAAAGCGCCGAAGAACATGATTTCAGAGAAAATAAACCAACTCATTCCTTGTCTAAACGACCGGTCCATTTGCGGTGAATATAAGCCTGCCATTGATTCGTCAATGACGGTTTTAAACCAGCCAAATATCATAAAGATAATCACAGCGATACCGGCTAATAAAATGTAGCCGCCAGAGGTCTTTTCGGTGGCTAATTGCTGAATATAATTACCCGCGCCAAAGGCGATTAAAAATAAGCCAATAGCGCCAATAATAGGCCAGCCACTTTGAGCTGGGACGTAATACGTTTGATGCTTTGTTGTCATCTTGCTGCTCCTTGCTTTGCCGATACCGCGAGTTTGTCAGTGATATCGTAAAGGGTATAAGAGAGAGTCAATGTATTAATGGACGCCGGTAAGTCTGGGTCCACGTAAAAAATCAAGGGTAGTTCTGCGCTAGTTGATGCGGCAAGTGGCTGTTGGTTAAAGCAAAAACATTCTGTCTTATTAAAATATGCAGCGCCTTGACCTGGCGATACCGAAGGGATCGCTTGGCCAATAATATTTTTTGTAGAGAGGTTTTTAACCAAGAATTTGGCATGAGTAAGTTCGCCAGGATGCACACTAATGTGATTCACTTTTGGGGTGAATTCCCATGGCATACCCGATTGCACTTGAGTCACAAATTCGATGGTGATTGTGCGCTTTTTATCAACAACCACCGCGTCATAACTGCTGGCACTATTTTGGGGTTTTCCGTTAATCCCTAAAGTGTCGCACAGCACGTCATATAGCGGTACCAATGCAAAACCAAACCCAAACATACCGACAGAGCCTAATATAAGCATGGTGAGTAATTTACGGTTTGATTTTGGTGTTGGGTTCATATCATTTAATCTCCGGTGGAGTGGTAAATGAATGATAAGGAGCAGGGCTTGGGATCGACCATTCTAAGCCATCAGCAGCTTGCCAAGGATTGTCACCTGCAGGTTTGCCACCTTTAATACACTTGAGTACAACCGCCAGAAATATTAACTGCGATAGTCCAAAGGCAAATCCACCAATGGAAACAATTTGGTTAACGTCGGCAAACTGGATTGCATAGTCTGGAATTCGGCGTGGCATTCCCGCTAGGCCTAAGAAGTGCATCGGGAAAAACAGTACGTTGACCGAGATCACTGAACACCAGAAGTGCCATTTCCCTAAGGTTTCGTTGTACATATTACCGGTCCATTTGGGCAGCCAATAATATGCCGCCGCCATAATGGAGAAGATGGCACCTGTAACCAATACATAATGGAAGTGAGCTACAACAAAATAGGTGTCATGGTATTGGAAATCCGCAGGGGTAATGGCAAGCATTAGCCCTGAGAATCCACCAATGGTAAAGAGAATAATAAAGGCGACAGCAAATAGCATGGGGGTTTCAAATGTCATTGAGCCTCGCCACATAGTGGCAACCCAGTTAAACACTTTCACCCCAGTTGGTACGGCAATGAGCATGGTGCAGTACATAAAGAACAGTTCGGCAAACACCGGCATACCCGTGGTAAACATATGGTGTGCCCAAACCAAAAACGACAGAACAGCAATGCTTGCGGTTGCATACACCATGGAGGAATATCCAAACAGTGGCTTGCGGCTGAAGGTTGGGACAATCGCCGAAATAATACCAAAAGACGGTAAAATCATGATGTACACTTCAGGGTGACCAAAGAACCAGAAGATATGCTGGAACATTACTGGGTCGCCGCCACCTGCTGCATCAAAAAAGCTAGTGCCAAAAAACTTGTCGGTTAGTACCATCGTTACCGCACCGGCAAGTACCGGCATCACCGCAATCAATAAAAATGCGGTAATTAACCAGGTCCATACAAATAGCGGTAACTTCATCCATGTCATGCCTGGCGCGCGCATATTCACAATGGTGACCACTACGTTAATCGCACCCATAATTGAGCTTATCCCCATAATATGGATGGAAAAAACAAACAAAGCAGTAGAGTCTGGACTATAAGTCGTCGATAACGGTGCGTAGAATGTCCAGCCGAAATTAGGCCCGCCGCCTTCCATAAATAACGAACCCAGCAACATGGTGAAAGCAAAAGGCAAAATCCAAAAACTCCAGTTATTCATGCGCGGCAGCGCCATATCTGGCGCGCCGATCATCATAGGTATTAGCCAGTTTGCTAACCCGGTAAAGGCTGGCATTACCGCGCCAAACACCATAATCAGACCATGAACTGTGGTCATTTGATTAAAAAAGTTTGGTTCAACTAGCTGTAAACCCGGTTGGAAGAGCTCTGCGCGGATGACCATTGCCATTGCGCCACCCGTTAAAAACATGATGAAACTAAACCATAAATACAAAGATCCAATGTCTTTGTGATTGGTGGTAAGTACCCAGCGCATTAGCCCTTTAGGGGCACCGTGATGATGCTCATCATGCGCAGTGCCGATTGTATCGTGCGTTGTTGTGCTCATTGGTTTTCCCCTACTGTCCATGACTAGCGACATCGGCAGGTTGAACTGCCTCGCCAGAATTATTGCCCCACGCATTGCGCTCATACGTAATCACCGCAGCCATTTTTTGTGGGCTGAGCTGACTACTGAATGCCTGCATTGCCGTGCCGGGTTTGCCATGCATCACTATTTCGATATGCCCGCTTACTGGCCCTGTTATTACTGGGCTGCCAATCAGTGAGGGGAATGCGCCTGGTATTCCTGTGCCAGTAGGTTGGTGACACGCTGCACACGTAGCGGCATAGACTTGTTCACCTTCAGCCATAAGCTGTTCCATGGTGAGTGTGGGTGATGCTTCTGTTATGACGACTTTGCCAACGGCTTTGGCTGCTTGATTAGCCGCATCGGTTACCGCGTCTGCAACAGTATCAGCGACAGCAGTTGCTGTATTTGTTACTTGCGCTGCGGGCTTTGGTGAAGCTGCACTGTTACTGGAAAAATTACTCACATCCGCAGCTTGAACTGCATCACCTGAGTTATTTCCCCAGGCATTACGCTCATAAGTAATCACAGCGGCAATTTGCTGTAGGCTAAGTTGAGCACTGAAAGCCTGCATTGCTGTGCCTGGTTTGCCGTGCATAACCATCTCGATATGCCCGCTTACTGGTCCAGTTATTATTGGGCTGCCAATGAGTGAGGGGAATGCGCCAGGTATGCCTGCGCCAGTAGGTTGGTGACACGCTGCACACGTAGCGGCATAGACTTGTTCACCTTCAGCCATAAGCTTTTCCATGGTGAGTATGGGTAATTCCTCTGGTGTCACGGCTTTTGCAACGGCTTCAGCAGCTTGGTTGACTGTTTCGGCTAGCGTATCAGCAGTATTATCAACCATAGCTGTTGCTGTGTTGGCTTTTGCTGCCGCTGCATTAGGTGCTGCGGCACCGTTACTTGAAAATTTACCTACGTCTGCTGCTTGCACTGCATCGCCTGAGTTATTTCCCCACGCATTACGCTCATAAGTAATCACGGCTGCCATTTCTTGAGGCGAAATTTGCTTAGCAAAGGCTTGCATCGCTGTGCCGGGCTTACCGTTGATCACAATATTAAGGTGATCTTCAACAGGGCCTTTAATAATCGGACTACCTATTAATGATGGAAATACGCCAGGAAGACCCGCGCCATTGGGTTGGTGACAGGCTGCGCAGCGAGCAAGGTACACTTGTTCACCTTGTTTGCTTAAATCTGCAAGAGATAAGGTTTGCGACATAGAGGCCGCAGCTGCTGCGGCTTCGGTTTTAGCCAGTTGCTTTTGCTCAATCAGCCAATTATCAAAATCTGCTTCAGAAAGCGCATTGACCACTATGGGCATAAAGCCATGATCTTTTCCGCAAAGTTCAGCACATTGACCACGGTAGATCCCTGGTTTATCAATACGCGTCCAGGCTTCGTTAATAAAACCGGGATTAGCATCTTTTTTAACGGCAAATGCCGGTACCCACCAAGAATGGATTACATCATCTGAGGTCATTAAAAAACGCACTTTGCGATTAATCGGTAATACCAGAGGCTTATCTACCTCGAGTAGATAGTTTTCACCTTTGGTTTGATCACCATCAATTTGTTCTCTTGGAGTTGAGAGTGTGCTGTAAAATTCTATGTCTTTATCGAAATAGCTGTAGTGCCATTTCCATTGCGACCCCGTAATTTTTATGGTCAGATCCGCATCGCTGGAGTCTTCCATTGCAATCAGGGTTTTAGTAGCAGGAATTGCCATAGCAATTAAGATGATAAACGGAATGACTGTCCAGGCTATTTCCACTTTAGTACTTTCGTGAAAATTGGCCGCGACAGCGCCTTTAGATTTGCGGTGATAGATCATTGAGTAAATCATGATCCCAAACACCACTAGCCCAATAGCACAACAGATATATAAAATGGTCATGTGGAGGTCGTAAACCTTACCACTGATATCTGTTACGCCTTGAGTCATGTTGAGGGGCATTTCTGCAGCCCCAAGCGGAAGTGCTATCAGCACAACCAATAAACAATACCACCATTGCTTCACAAGACTTCTCCTCTGCTAATTGCAAATAGCAACTACAAAGAAGAGTCACACAGTAAGTCTCTGCTCTATGCAAACTCTTCGGTTCCCAAAAAAGTTTGATGACCTCAAAGTAACTTGGTGGTTGTAAACTGGCAGTTTACGCTTTTATTGTTAGCTGAACACCACACTTGTACCTACGACTGAACTAATCAAATTGTATTGACGTATTCCCATCGATGGCGGTGTTATCTGCCAAATTACGTCAAATAAAAGATAAAAAATGTTTCATCCTTGTTAACAACATTACTTGTAGATTAAACATTGATCAAGATCACTTTGTTCGCTAATTGGCTGAAAAAAGGTAAAAAAAAGCCCTGAATTGGATGCAGGGCTTGGTGTTGAAGGGTTCGTACTTAATGAAATGCTGAAAAATTACTTGTTGCAGAAGGCATTGTTGGATTAACGATTTGATGTTTTTCAGGTAAGTGAGTATTCACATCTTCAATTACCACACCTAAAGCACGTGCACTTTTGGCGACAATTTCTAAACGGCGACTGTCACGTGCATCGAGTGAACTCGTCCAGGTAATCACAGCGCTTGAAGTGCCACTGGTTAATGCTTTTTCCATTGCCCATAACGTTTCAACTTCATCTTTAGTGTGTACTAATAAGATCCGGTCCATTCTTACACCAGCACTTGCCAGCATGTGCTTATAACCAATATGCGGAGGACTAATGAGCACTATCCAGCGTCCTTGTCGGCTTAAGGTTGCTAACTGGCTGCACAGTTGCCCTAACTCAGACTCACCTTGAGTGACGGTTTGTAATGTTTGAATGGTTTGGTTGCCATACAATTCTGCTTCTGTTGAATCAGCCCATAAACCTGGGTGGCGTGGGGCAGTGCCCATTAGTTTGTTCATAACCAATCTCCATTACGGATAACGCCAACGGCAAGCCCTTCAATGGTGAGGCTTTGGCAACTTAAGTCTACTTTAATCGGGGTGTATGCTTCGTTTTCGGCATGTAGATAGACAACATTGCCTTTTTTCTCGAAACGTTTCACCGTGACGTCGTCTTCAACGCGGGCCACAACTACTTGGCCATTACGTGCTTGCTGCATTTTATGTACGGCAAGTAAATCGCCCTCTAAAATGCCAATGTCTTTCATACTGTCGCCACGTACTCGCAGTAAAAAATCGGCTGCGGGTTTAAACATGTTTGGGTCGACTTGATAATATTGCTCTACATGCTCTTGCGCTAAAATGGGTTCACCAGCAGCGACTTGGCCAATCAGCGGCAATCCTGTTTCTTGTTGTTCTTCATGAGGTAAGCGGATACCTCTTGAAGTGCCAGGCATGATTTCGATAAAGCCTTTTTTGGCGAGTGCTTTTAAATGCTCTTCGGCAGCATTTGCACTTTTAAAGCCAAGACGGTTCGCAATTTCAGCACGAGTCGGTGGCATACCTGTTTCGGCGATATTGTTTTTAATTAAGTCTAAAATTTCTGCTTGGCGCGGCGTTAACGGTCTCATGATGATTCCTGTCTTTTTATACAGTGACTGTCATTATATACAGTGTTTTTGTTCGCGCAAGTATTAACCAACCGTTTTTTGTTTTTTGTTACGGCATTGTTGCCTATCAGTATGTTTTATATCAGTTTCATTCTATATTTTAATTGAGTTGTTCAGTTCGGGACTGTTCACAAAGTAAAGATAAAACAGCCAGATAGTGTATCAAGGGTGGTTTCTGGTATCCTATGCAGCAATATTACAGTGGCTTATATTGCGAAAGTAACTATGTCAAAACCAAATTCAATATTTTTACGTGCATTAAAATGGGTACAGAAATCGATGGTTCAAACCATTGTTGTCCCGCATGACCCTTTTGATGATCTTAATTTAGATCCAAATAAACCATTGGTTTATGTCATGAAAACAGAGTCAATCAGTGATGCCGCTGCGCTAAGCGAAATCACTGAGGGCTTTGGAATGCCGAGTCCATATGACCCACTCATCGTTGATGGCTTAAAAGTGCCACGTATTGTGTGTTTGGAGGGGCGTAAGCCACTCTTTGGTAAACGCGAAAGTGGTGAAAAGTTTATCGATAGCT
This sequence comes from Shewanella sp. MF05913, assembly GCF_059758095.1. NCBI lineage: Bacteria > Pseudomonadati > Pseudomonadota > Gammaproteobacteria > Alteromonadales > Shewanellaceae > Shewanella > Shewanella sp. MF05913. Next base: position 182,333 of record NZ_JCAYNT010000004.1, on the reverse strand, counting down.
TCACCAGTTTATTGGCGCTTCATCGTCAACGTCCGGATTTGGATATTCAACTCGTGCCCGTGAGTTTGTACTGGGGGCGCACGCCTGGTAAAGAAGACGACAGCATGAAGGCGGCAGTGCTTGAGCGTGAAAGCCCAACGTGGTTACGTAAATGGCTAATGATTTTGTTTCTTGGTAGACATAACTTTGTCCAGTTCTCTAATGCATTATCTTTACGCTATATGGCAGATGAACATGGATTCGATAAAAGTATTGCCCACAAATTAACCCGTGTAGCTCGAGTGCATTTCAGTCGTCAACGTAAAGTGATGACGGGCCCGCAGCTGCCCAACAGACAAATGTTTTTTGCTTCGTTGCTTAAGTCGGATTCAATCAAAAAAGCGATTGAAGAAGAAGCCATTAACAAGAAAGTGTCACCTGAAAAAGCCCGTGAAACAGCCATTGAATATTTAGATGAAATTGCCACGGACTATTCAGACAGTTTAATCCGTATCGCTGAGCGCTTCCTTACTTGGCTGTGGAACAAGCTATACAGTGGTATCAATATCAAAGGCGCTGAACAAATCCGCCAATTACACCATGATGGTCATGAAATTGTATATGTGCCGTGTCATCGCAGCCATATGGATTACTTACTACTGTCGTATATTTTGTATTATCAGGGCATGGTGCCACCGCATATCGCTGCGGGAATTAACCTAAACTTTTGGCCAGCAGGCCCGATGTTCCGTCGTGGTGGCGCGTTCTTTATCCGCCGTAGCTTTAACGGCAACAAGCTATACACTGCTGTGTTTCGTGAGTATTTAGACCAACTGTTTGCTAAAGGTTATTCGGTTGAATACTTCACTGAAGGTGGCCGTTCTCGTACCGGACGTTTACTTGCCCCTAAAACAGGTATGTTAGCCATGACTATCAATAGTGTATTGCGCGGCATTGAGCGACCTGTAACGCTTGTGCCTGTGTACTTAGGTTATGACCATGTGATGGAAGTCGCCACTTATCACAAAGAGTTAAGCGGCAAGAAAAAGCAAAAAGAGTCAGTGTGGCAAGTGTTTGGTGCCATTCGTAAATTAGGTAATTTTGGCCAAGGTTATGTGAATTTTGGTGAGCCGATTAATCTACAAAACTTTTTAAATCAACAAGCTCCAGATTGGCGTGAAGAAGTGGCCAAAGACCCAGAGCAAAAACCGACTTGGTTTACGCCATCAGTTAACTTATTGGCTAACCGTGTGATGACTAATATTAACGGCGCTGCCGCCGCAAGTTCAGTGACATTAACGAGTTTAGTCTTGCTAGCTTCTGAGCGAAATGCATTAGAGCGCAGCTTGTTAGAACGTCAGTTAGATTTGTATTTAGCGATGCTGAAAACGGTACCTTATACAAATTACACTTCGGTTGCAGAAGGTAATGGTAAATCGATTGTTGATCATTGTTTATCACTGAATAAGTTTGTCAGCACTAAAGATGCCATTGGTGAAATTATTTCTGTTGATGAAAAAATTGCTATCACCATGAGCTACTACCGCAACAATATTATTCACGTCATGGCGATTCCGTCGTTAATTGCCAGTTGTTTAGTGCAATATGATATTTGTGACCGCGAAAAAATTCATGCCGTTGTGATGGATTTTTATCCGTTGCTAAAAGCTGAATTATTTATGGGTATTGACGATGTGCCACAGCATATCGACAGCCTTTTGGACTTTATGGTTGAACAAGGCTTACTCAGTGGCGAAGCTCATTTTGAAGTCACGCCTCGGTACACTGCGCAATTATTATTGTTAGCAGAAACTATCAGCGAAACGTTACAGCGTTATGCCATTATCTTTAACTTGTTAGCGATAAAGCCTGACTTAGAACGCTCAGAGCTTGAAACCGATAGTCACTTATTAGCACAGCGTTTAGGTGCATTGCATGGCATCACAGCGCCAGAGTTTTATGACAAAAAACTCTATAACACCTTAAGCGTTAAGCTAAAAGAACTGGGCTATTTATGCAGTGTTGAGCATCGGTCTGAAGTGATTAGAATTCGCGATTATGCAAACCAGTTATTGAGCTCATCAGTAAGACAAACCATTGTTGATAGTGTGCACGCGGAGCATGGACATTAATGGCCAACCATATGAATGCTGCAAAGCACCGTCCACAAGGGAAGTCTCTATTGGGCGGTGCGATGATTATTGCGGGCACCACGGTGGGGGCTGGCATGTTTTCATTGCCAGTTGTGGGTGCCGGAATGTGGTTTGGTTATTCAATTGCCATGCTATTAGGTGTCTGGTTTTGCATGTTAATGTCGGGGTTATTGCTGCTAGAAGCTAACTTGCATTTTGAACCCGGTGCCAGTTTCGATACGTTAACCCGTGAAACATTAGGTCAATTTTGGCGAGTCATTAATGGCGTATCCATTGCGTTTGTCTTGTACATTTTGACCTACGCTTATATTAGTGGTGGCAGCTCTATTGTTAATCATAGCTTGTCGGCACTTGGCGTAACCTTACCTCAAAGCGTTGCCGGTTTAGTGTTTGCGGCAGTGTTAGCGTTCATCGTATTGATTAGCACTAAAGCGGTTGATCGTATTACCACCATTATGCTCGGCGGTATGGTGATTACCTTCTTTTTAGCAATAGGTAATTTATTGATTGAAATCGACACCACTAAGTTAGTGTCACCAGACGGTGAAAGCCGTTATTTGCCGTATTTATTTGCTGCCATTCCCTTTGGCTTAGCCAGTTTTGGCTACCACGGCAATGTACCGAGTTTAGTTAAATACTATGGTAAAGATGCTAATACCATTGTCAAAGCGATAGTCGTAGGCACTAGCATCGCCCTCATTATCTATGTGTGTTGGCTTATCGCGACCATGGGTAATATTCCACGTAGCCAATTTGCCGATGTGATTGCCAAAGGCGGAAATATCGGCGTGTTGGTTGAGGCTTTATCGGGTGCGATGGCAAGTCAGTGGCTTAACAATATGCTGACGTTATTTGCCAATTTAGCCGTAGCGTCATCGTTTTTAGGGGTGACTTTAGGTTTATTCGATTATCTTGCCGATTTATTTGGTTTTGATGACTCGCGTTCAGGTCGTGTTAAAACCGCTGCAGTGACTTTTATCCCACCAACGATTTTGGGCTTATTATTTCCTAATGGTTTTATTATTGCCATTGGTTTTGCCGCATTAGCCGCTACCGTTTGGGCGGTAATTGTACCGGCTTTATTAGCCTATAAAGTGCGTCAATTGTATCCAGAATCAAGTGGGTTTAAAGTGCCGGGTGGGACACCATTAATTGTGATTGTTGTGTTGTTTGGCATGATTACCGCAACCTGTCACTTACTGGCCATGGCCGATATTCTGCCGGTATTTAAATAAGCTGATTTTCACAGTGCATTTTAAAAAAAGCCTTCGTTTGAAGGCTTTTTGCTTTTTGGGTGATATCAACTTAACTTATAACTATTACCTATCAGTAATTGCGACTACAGGACAACAATAATGAAAGTACAACAATATCAACAAGGGCAACCATGCTGGATTGAGCTGGCTACACACGATTGGAGCGCTGGTAAAGCGTTTTATCAGGCATTATTTGGTTGGGAAGCTGATGATATGCCAATGCCTGAAGGGCATTACACTATGTTGCAAATTGAAGGTGACGATATTGGCGCGATGTACCCAATGCCAGAGGATATGCAAGCGTTGCCCACACATTGGACGCTCTACTTTGCTGTTGATGATGTTGATGTTACCGCTGAATTAGTTAAACAAGCTGGCGGACAAGTGATAGCTGGGCCACATTCGGTTGGGGACGCAGGCCACATGGCATTATGCACCGACCTTGAAGGTAGCCGTTTTGCACTGTGGCAAGGGCAAGATCATATAGGCATAAAACGGGCACAAGAAGCTAATACCTTATGCTGGGTTGAGTTAGCCTGTCGTGACACCGCAGCCGCTAAAGCATTTTATAGTAAGGTGCTAGGCTATCAAACCAAACTTGCAGATATGGCCGATTTTGAATACACCGAATGGTATGTGGGTGAGCAAGCTGTTGGCGGCATGATGGAAATGACGGCAGAATGGGGCGATGCGCCAGCGCATTGGATGAACTATTTTGCAGTTGATGATTGCGATTCCGCGCTCGCTAAAGCAAAAAGTTTGGGCGCGACCGTGTGCGTACCCGCTACCGACATCCCTAATGTGGGACGTTTTTCGGTACTCAATGATCCGCAAGGCGGATTTTTCTCGATTATTTCGCTATTGGACCCAGCTGCATAAATGTTTAGTATCTTGTATTAGGTCATTATTTGAACTCAAATTAACAATCGATGTCAGACTGATTAGCAATACAGATGGAATACACCCAAGGATGAATTTATGACTCAAGAAACAACACAAACAGCATTAGCACGAATTAACCGCAGTATGCTAATGGTGGCCATTATCGATTTTCCCGGCACGTTATTGTTTGGTCTGGGGCTTTACGGAATATTTGCCGGCTTTGACGAAGGCTTTTTACCTATGCTAGCTCACCCAATGATTATTAATGCAATGTTGGTTATTGGTGGCGCGATTATGGCATGGGGAATGTTTAAGATGATGAGTTTAGCGCGTGAAAAACAAAGGATCACTCAATAATGAAAAAGCAGCTTGTGCAATCGACCCTCTTATCGAGCCTGATATGGTCTAGTTTACTTGTCTTAACGGCTTGTAGCGGCACGTCGCCAAACCGTTTAGGCAATGCTGGCAATGCCGACGATAATAAAAATGATACAGATTACATGATACTCAATCTGCCTATGGCGATTTTAGCCAGCGATCCATGCAAACACGGTCATCCTGATGACATCGCTGCATGTAAGAAGAAGAAACAAGATGAAGCGGATCAACTTAATGAGTCACTTAAGCGGAATTAACCTCAGCTTAATTTAGGTTGTTGATGTGATAATAAAAATCCCAAACAATACATTGTTTGGGATTTTGCTTTATAGCGTCTGCCAATGATTATGCAGGCAACCGTCGACCATAAATTAGTAAGTAAATCGCCGGTATCACAAATAGCGATAATAGCGGCGCGGTGACCATACCGCCTACCATAGGTGCAGCAATTTTTTGCATCACTTCATTGCCTGTACCGCTGCCCCACATGATGGGTAATAAGCCAAAAAAGATGGTGGCAACCGTCATGGCTTTAGGGCGTATACGCATTACCGCACCTTCGATAAGCGCAGCCGTTAAGTCGGCCTTAGTTTGATAACGGTCTTCTCGTTTGTAAGCGGCAATACTGTTGTTGAGGTACACCTGCATCACCACCCCAAACTCAGCGGCCACACCAGCCAGTGCTATCATGCCAACCGATACCGCCACCGAAAAATTAAACTCGAGCGAGTAAAGTAACCATGCGCTGCCCACCAGTGAAAATGGCAAACTGAGCATAATCACCAGAGCCTGAATTGTTGAGTTAAAGGTCATCATCAACAAGATAAAAATCACCGCAATCATAAGCGGGATCACCAGTGTCATTTTAGCTTCAACCCGCTGCATGTATTCATATTGGCCGGCAAAGCTGTAGCTGTAACGCGCAGGTAAGCTAATTTGTTCATCGAGTGCGGTTTGAGCCTGGGTAATATACTCACCAATTGAAATATCTTTTAAGTCGACAAACACCCATGAAATAAGGCGGCCATTCTCACTGGCAAGCATCGGCGCGCCGTCGCTAATGGTCAGTTCAGCGAGGTAACTTAAGGGTAGGTATTTACCGGTTTTAGTGAGCACGGGTAAGTCTTTTAGCTTTTCAATGTTGTCGCGTAACTCCCTTGGGTAACGAATATTAATTGGGTAGCGTTCCTGACCTTGAATCGATTCGCCCACCGTCATGCCGCCAATGGCAATTTGCACCACATCTTGAATGTCTTTGAGTGTCATGCCGTAGCGGGCGGCATTTTTCAAGTTAGGGGTAATATCAATATAACGACCACCACTGCTGCGCTGTGCAAATGCCGATAAGGTGCCCGGTAATTGGCTTACTACTGCTTCTATTTCACTGCCTATTCGCTGTAACTCCTCAACATTTGAGCCTGATATTTTGATGCCGACCGGGGTTCTAACACCAGTGGATAACATATCTATACGGGTTTTAATCGGTTGTACCCAAGCGTTAGTCATACCCGGAATACGTACCGTTTTTTGCAGTTCGGCAATGATACTTTCTAATGTGACGCCAGTTCGCCATTCGCTTGTGGGTTTAAGCATAATGGTAGTTTCTAACATGGTTAACGGTGCGGGGTCGGTGGCTGTTTTTGCTCTGCCCACTTTACCAAATACCCGCTTAACTTCAGGCACCGTTTTAATCAGCCTGTCTGTTTGTTGTAAAATCTCCGCCGCTTTCCCTGCACTAACGCCGGGTAATGTGGTGGGCATATACAGCAAGTCACCTTCTTCTAGCGTTGGCATAAACTCTGAGCCCATTTGGCTAAGGGGATAATAGGCGCTGAGCAATGCCACTAATGCCATCATTATGGTGATTTTAGGAAAACGTAACACCCATTTTAATAGCGGTTGATATAGCGCAATCAAGATACGACTGAGTGGGTTTTTACGCTCATCGGGGATTTTTCCACGAACAAAATAGCCCATTAATACCGGAATTAAGGTGATGGCTAAAATTGCCGATGCGGCCATAGCAAAGGTTTTGGTAAAGGCGAGAGGATGAAACAAGCGCCCCTCTTGTGCTTCTAACGCAAACACAGGGGTAAAGCTTAAGGTAATAATTAATAAACTGAAAAACAGTGCTGGGCCGACTTCGACAGAGGCTTCTTTTACTAGCTGCCAATGTGCTTCGCCCTCAGGGGCACTGCCGTGTTGTTGGCGATAATGCTCTAAATGTTTGTGAGTATTTTCTACCATTACGATTGATGCATCAACCACTGCGCCAATGGCGATAGCTATCCCGCCTAAGCTCATAATGTTGGCATTCACCCCCATAAAATGCATCGCAATAAAGCTGATCAAAATCGAGATGGGTAGAGTGATAATGGCCACTAATGTCGAGCGGGCATGTAATAAAAAGAGTAAACAAATTAGCCCCACAACCAGCATCTCTTCGAGCACTTTATGTTTGAGGTTGTCGACTGATCGCACAATCAGCTCTGAGCGGTCATAAGTGGTGACTAACTCCACTCCGTCTGGCAGGCCATTACTGATTTGTTCGAGCTTAATTTTGACATTATTAATGGTTTCAAGGGCGTTTTCGCCGTAGCGCATCACCACAATACCGCCCACGACTTCACCTTGTCCATCAAGCTCAGCAATACCGCGCCTTGCCGCTGGGCCTGTGCGTAATTCTGCGACATCTTTCATTAATATTGGCGTGCCGGTTTCAGATAATATGCCCAACGGCACTTCAGCAAAATCAGCAATGGTTTGGCGATAACCACTTGAGGTGATCATGTATTCCGCCTCGGCCATTTCAATCACCGAGCCACCCGTTGAGCTATTAGAATTGTCGAGGGCATTTTTAATGGTCATTAAATCGATTTGATACAACGCCAACTTATGCGGGTCGACGACCACTTGATAGGTTTGTTCCATGCCGCCAACGGTCGCGACTTCTGATACGCCAGCGACACTTTGCAGCTCAAGCTTTAAAAACCAATCTTGCAGAGAGCGCAATTGCGCTAAATCGTATTGGCCTTTACGGTCAACAAGTGCATATTGAAAAATCCAACCGACACCAGATGCATCAGGACCTAAACTCGGCGTCACTCCAGCCGGTAGTTGATCTTGGGTTTGCGAAAGATACTCAAGCACGCGTGAACGGGCCCAATAAATGTCGGTACCGTCTTCAAAAATCACATACACAAACGAGTCGCCAAACATCGAGAACCCGCGCACGGTTTTGGCGCCGGGAACCGCCAACATGGCCGACGACAATGGGTAGGTTATTTGGTCTTCTACCAGCTGAGGTGCCTGACCTGGATAACTGGTTTTAACGATGACCTGTACATCTGATAAATCGGGCAATGCATCCAATGGCGTGGTGCGCATGGCTTGAAAACCCACCAGGGCAATGATTGCCGTAAACAACAACACCATAATACGGTTTTTAATTGAAGCATTGATAATTTGCGCTAGCATAGCAAGGCTCCTTAGTGTTGATGAACGTCAGTTTGGGCTTGAGTACCTGCACCACTTAAACGCTGCAAACTGCCTTGAATACTGGCTTCTGAATCAAGTAAAAACTGTCCAGATACGACCACTTTGTCGTGCTCATTTAAACCTTGGATAATTTCCGCTTTACCTTGAGCCATCATGCCGACTTTTACTGACACTGATGCAAAGCTAGTGTCGCTGCGTTGTACCACTACGCGGTTTTCTCTGCCGGTTAAAATCAACGCTTCGGTAGGTACTGTCAAGACATCCTGTTTGGGTTGCCCGTACAAGGTGACATCTACCAAGGTGCCGGGCCTCAGTTTGTCTTGTATGTTGTTTAATTGAATTCTGACTCGCATAGCTCGGGTAACTGGGTCTAGCTCTGGATAGATATAATCAATGTTTGAATCAATATCAAACAGGCCTTGTGCCGCTGCGCTGACACTGACTTTACGCCCTTCTGTTAACCAACTTTGTTCGTTCTCAAATACGTCTGCAATGACCCATACACTGTCTAAATTGACAATTTCAAATAAGGTATCACCCGGTTGAATATACATGCCATGACGAATGGTTAACTTACTAATAAAGCCACTTTGCGGCGCATAAAACGGCACGCGATAAATGGTTTCTCCGGTTTTTTCTAGGCGATTAATCACCGCATTATCGACGCCTAATAATTCTAAGCGCTTACGGGCTTTACTCAATAATATGCTGCCACGTTGCTTATCTTGTTTAAGGTAATCTAGCGCTTGTGAGTAATCATCTTGAGCATTAACGAGCTCTGGTGAATACAACTCATACAAGAGTTGACCTTGCTTTACCTGTTGGCCAACATTGTGCACTGTCAGCGTTTCAATCCATCCGGTGGCGCGAGTGTGTACATGGCCTATGGTATTTTCGTTGTATTGCACAGTGCCAATGGTATTGACTTGGCGCGATAAATTGCTCTTAGCCACTACATGGCTGCGCATACCTAGCGCTTGTTGCATTCCACCTGATACGCCCACCACGATTTCTTGGCTTGCGTCACCGACAGCCACTTTTTCTAAATTCATACCACAAATCGGGCAACTACCCGGCGCATCAGACACAACATGAGGATGCATTGGGCAAATATATTTAGTTGTCTGGGTGGGAGTTTGGTTGGTTAAGCTTGGTTTGGCCATGGGTTGAAGCGAGCTAATCGGTTGCTCAAATACTTTTTTGGCAGCAGGTGTTATGTGTGCTTCGTGGTGAGCTACTGACTGAGATTCAACATCAGCTGTTTCAGGCTCTTTTGCGACTAAAAACATACCACATTTAGGGCAACTACCTGGCTTGTCACTCGTGACATCAGGGTGCATGGGGCAGTAATAATTGTGTTGATGCTGTTCATGTGCTGCCGGTTCAGATGCCGCATAGGCAGGGAAAGCCGTCGCGTAGCTTAATAAGCTCGCCGTTGCTAATAGTGCAACAATAAAAGCGTGTTTCATATCAACCTCTGGTCATGGTTGAGCGCGGCATACAATACAAAAATTGTGTTGCGCCAATACGCAGATAAACCATGAATATCAAGTAAAAAATATAATCGAGTTTACGTCGTCGAGTTTACGCCGACATTATAGAAGTGAGGTTAAACAATAGGGGGGCGAAACGCAGGGGAGCCATCAATAGAGAATAATTGTGCAATCGGTAAGGTTACCGCAGTATCTTCAGGGGTAGGGCTAATCGCTATATCGGTACTGAAAACCGTGCCCGTAAAAGTAATGGTAAAGCAATGGCTGCAGTCATTAGTGCAACTAGCGGCATTATCACAACAATGGTTTGAGCTAGTGGCAATGTTTGTTTCATCTTGCATCATGCTGTGGCAATCACTGCCACTTTTCATGTCGTTTGGCATCACTTTCGTGATCATCTGTTCATTCATCTTCATATCGCTGGGCATAATCATGGTATAGCCATTAGCTAACACACCTTGTCCGATTAAAGACAACAAAGTGCAAATAGCAATCAGGTAATGGCGAATAGATTTACGCATGACATCCTAAAAGTGAACCAACATGTAAGCTTTATCGATCAATCATAGTGAAGACTAATCACAATACTTAAGACCCGTAACAATATAATCGCATACGGAGTAGCAAACAATGCGCCAGTACACATTTTTAACCTTAATTAAATCAATAAGACCGCTAAAAACACTAAACCATTTCAGCATTCGGAACGTTTTTAAGCTGTTCAGTGACAATGAGTAGCGATCTATCTCTCATTTTAGATATTTTCTGATAAGGAATCATAAAAACAGCGACTAGAATCAATTTTATAATGTTAAAAAATCCTAAACTAGATAAACAAATATTAGAAATGTAGTTTTAGCAAATTATGGAGATTGAACAATGAACTGGCGTGCACTATTTAAACCAAGCGCGAAGTACTCAATTATTGCACTTATTGTGGTTGGTGTAATTGTGGGTGTCGTAGGCTATTTCGCAACACAACAGACATTACATGCAACAAGTAGCGATGCTTTTTGTATGACGTGTCACCGAGATCACTCGTTAAGAGATGAAGTTATGGCGTCAGCTCACGGTGGCGGTAAAGCCGGTGTGACTGTGCAATGTCAAGACTGTCACTTACCGCATGGTCCAGTTGATTACTTGATTAAGAAAATCATCGTGTCAAAAGACATTATTGGCTTAATGACTATCGATGGCTTTATGACGCAAGAATGGTTAGACGAAAACCGTAAAGAACAAGCCGACTTAGCGTTAGAATATTTCCGTAGTAATGATTCTGCTAATTGTCAGCACTGCCATACACGTATTTATGAAGACCAGCCAGAAACGATGAAGAAAATGGCTGTTAGAATGCACAGCAATAACTTCAAGAAAGCACCTGAAGACAGAAAAACCTGTGTAGATTGCCACAAAGGTGTTGCTCACCCTTACCCTAAAAAGTAATAGCGTATCGACTTTAAAAAAGCCTCGTTAAATTAACGAGGCTTTTTTGTATCAGGTACAAAGTGAATCGCGCTAAACGGTTACCGATTGAGGCTTAAGGTGACCTAAGGCAAATATGCCCCACAGTAAAATGGCTGCGTATTTTAGGGTGGGTTGATGTTTACTCCTAGGGCTTAGGCATACGGCTAAAAGTAATAACAGGTGTATCACCGCAGACAATGTAGCGATAAGAGTCAGTATGGCTATGACATCTTGGCTAAACACAAAAAATCCATAGGTGAATAAGGCCCACATCGACAATGTGGCGGTTTTACCGATTAATATCAGATCATTTCGCACCGTATTGTTTAATGTCAGATTGCTGAGCATAACTACTGCGCCGATGTGTCAGTTGTTTGATATTGATAAAGTCGGTAAGTCACCTGGCCAGCCTGCTTCTCTTTAAGTGGAATCCATGAGGCGGGTACGGGTAACGTTGCAATTTCGGACTCGGTTTCAACGTAAATAAAGGCATTGTTGTTGAGCCATTGGTGAGCCATTAATAGATCAATGGCTTTGGCTGCGAGTTCTTTACGAAATGGTGGGTCAATAAAAACCAGGTCAACACCGTTTTTAGTGCCTTTAGCCAGCACTTGTAAGCTGTCACCATTGATGACTTCGGCATTTTGGCATTGTAGAGTAGTAAGGTTTTGTTTTAATTGATTGGCGGCATCTCGCTGCAACTCAATCATGGTGGCAAATTCTGCGTAACGCGACAGAGCCTCCAGCGATAATGCACCGCTGCCAGCAAAACAGTCGAGCACTCGAGCGCCGCGAATATCGTTGGCTATCCAGTTAAATAAGGTCTCGCGAACCCGATCGGTTGTTGGACGTAAACCTTCAAGATCATGGATCGGAAGCTTACGTGAGCGCCATTGACCTGAAATAATTCGCACCTGACCGCTACTGGTGTTTTTTTTAGCCATCTCACCCTCGTGATTTTGCCTGAACAAAGAAAAAAGAAAGTGGTAGACTATGCCACAATCTGAACCGTCGTTATTTTATATCAAACTCGTGATTAAATGTGAGTATTCATCATTTTACTGCACAGAGATGCAACAAACGGCTTCAACCGAATTTTTAAACCTATAAATACTGGTAGCAAACATGGCAAAGAAAGGTTTTTTTTCCTGGTTTCGTAAAGATAAGCCCGCCCCTGAAGTTGAAGAACAGCAACAACCTGATGCAGAAATTTCGCATGATGTTGCCACTGACGCAGCAGAACAAACTCAACAAGCTGAGCAACAAAAGCAAGCAGCAGAATCTGCCCAGGTAGAAGCGGCTCGTATCGAGGCTTTAGAACTTGAAAAACAGCAGCTTGAACAACAACGTGTTGATAATGAACGTGCTGAGCAAGCACGCCTTGAAGCTGAGCGAATAACTGCTGAAACTAAAGCATTAGCCGCCGAGAAACTCGCTGCGGAGCAATTAGCCGCACAGCAAGCCGAACAAGAAGCTGCCCGTTTAGCAGCTGAACGCCTAGAACAACAACGCATTGAGAATGAGCGTGCAGAACAAGCACGACTTGACGTTGAGCGTATGGCCGCCGAAGCAGAGGCATTAGCTGCCGAAAAGCTTGCCGCGGAGCAATTAGCCGCACAGCAAGCCGAACAAGAAGCTGCTCGTATAGAAGCTGAACGCCTAGAACAATTGCGCATTGAGAATGAACTTGCTCAGCAAACACATCTCGAAGCTGAGCGTCTTGCGGCTGAAACAGAAGCATTGGCGGCCGAAAAACTTGCAGCTGAGCAATTGGCCGCTCAAACATTAGCAGCACAAGAACTCGTTGCACAAGAGTTGGCCGAGCAGCAAGCGACTGAAAAAGCACGCCTAGAGCAAGAGCGTCTTGATTCAGAGGCTATCGCAGCAGAAGCTTTGGCCGCTGAAAAGTTGGCACTCGAACAAGCGCCTATTGAATCCATTGAGCTCGAACGTCAAGACGAGCCACAAGAAAAACCTAAAAAAGAAGGCATGTTCGCCCGCTTAAAGCGCGGCTTAATGCGTACCAGCGAAAATATCGGTTCTGGTTTTATTGGCTTATTCAGTGGTAAAAAAATCGATGATGAGTTGTTTGAAGAGCTAGAAGAGCAATTATTGATTGCCGATGTGGGTGTTGAAACAACCACTAAATTGATTAAAAGCTTAACGGAACATGCGTCGCGCAAGCAGCTTAAAAATGCAGAAGCGTTATACGACTTAATGCGTGAAGAAATGCAAAAAATGCTAGAGCCGGTCGCGATTCCATTAGTCCCTGATAACGCCAATGGTCCATTTGTTATTTTGATGGTCGGCGTTAATGGCGTGGGTAAAACCACCACTATCGGTAAATTAGCAAAACAGTATCAAAATCAAGGTAAATCTGTCATGTTAGCGGCAGGTGATACCTTCCGTGCTGCGGCGGTTGAACAGCTTCAGGTATGGGGCCAGCGCAACAATATCCCTGTGATCGCTCAGCATACTGGCGCCGATAGTGCATCGGTATTATTTGATGCATTACAAGCGGCCAAAGCGCGTAAAGTTGACGTATTAATTGCCGATACCGCCGGGCGTTTGCAAAACAAAAGTCACTTAATGGAAGAGCTGAAAAAAGTGGTTCGAGTGATGAAAAAACTTGACCCAGATACTCCGCATGAAGTGATGCTTACCCTCGATGCGAGCACAGGCCAAAATGCTATTAGTCAGGCGCAGTTATTCCAAGAAGCCGTAGGGGTTACGGGGTTAACGATCAGTAAGCTTGATGGCACAGCTAAAGGTGGGGTGATATTCGCCATTGCCGACAAATTTAATATCCCTATTCGCCACATTGGCGTAGGCGAACAAATTGACGATTTACGTACGTTTAACGCCAACGACTTTATTGAAGCGTTATTCAGTCAGGAAAAAACGGACCAATAATTTATGATCCAATTTGAGCAGGTCAGTAAAATTTATCCAGGCGGTCAAAAAGCGCTGATGGATGTCAATTTTCATCTTAGACAAGGTGAAATGGCTTTTTTAACCGGCCATTCAGGTGCGGGTAAAAGTACCTTGCTCAAATTGATCACGGTTATCGAACGTGCAACTGCAGGTAAAGTATCGATTAATGGTCACAACATTGCCAATGTTGGCCCTAAGCATGTGCCTTATTTGCGTCGCAATATCGGAATGATTTTCCAAAACCATCATCTACTGATGGATAAGAGCGTGTTTGACAATATTGCTCTGCCTTTGGTTATCGAAGGTTTTTCTCATGGTGAAATTCGTAAGCGTGTTGCGGGTGCCCTCGATATGGTGGGTCTATACGGCAAAGAGCGTCACTTACCGATTATGTTATCGGGTGGTGAGCAGCAACGCGTCGGTATCGCTCGAGCGATTGTTAACAAGCCTCCATTACTGCTAGCCGATGAGCCCACCGGTAACTTAGATCCTAAATTGTCGATGGACATCTTGCGCCTGTTTGAGACCTTTAACGACTCAGGCACAAGCGTATTAATTGCCACCCATGACCTTGGCCTTATTGCACGCATGAAATACCGCACATTTACCTTGCGCCAAGGCAGAATGCTCGGCGGCGAAAGCAGTGATAGGGAGGCGATGCGATGAGCAAGAAACCCAATATTACGCAAAGTAAATTACCGTTAAGCGGCCGCATAGTGATGTTCTTTATTCGACATGTGCAACAAGGCATGTCGAGTATGGGAGAGCTGTGGCGCAGCCCGGTATCATCGATTATGACCATGGCCGTGCTCGGCGTGAGCTTAAGCTTGCCCGCAGCATTACAGGTGCTGGTTAAAAATGCCGAAAATATTACTCAGTCGTGGAACAGTGCGGCTGAAATATCACTATTTATTAATAAAGGCCGCAGTGAGCAATCGATTCAAAGTTTATTATCGCGGATTAAAGCGTTTAGAGAAGTCGAAACCGTGAGCTATATCAGTCGAGATCAAGCGCTTGAAGAGTTTCAGCGCTTATCTGGATTTGGTGAGGCACTGTCGTACCTTGACGAAAACCCGCTGCCCGCCGTGGTGACAGTGACTCCATCGGTTAAGTATTCAAGCCCAACCGGTGCGCGTGAGTTATTGGCAAAATTGGAGCGTGAGCCTGAAGTTAACTTTGGTCGGCTCGACATTGAGTGGCTAGAACGCTTGCAAGCACTGCTTAAATTACTTGAGAAAACCGTGCTGGCCATCGCCGCGTTATTAGTATTAGCTGTCGTGTTGGTGATTGGTAACACTATTCGATTAGCCATTATGAACCGACGTACTGAAATTGAAGTGATGAAGCTGGTGGGTGCAACCGAAGCATTTATTCAAAGGCCTTTTTTGTATACTGGCATTTGGTATGGGGTGATAGGCGGTATTTTAGCCTGGCTTATCATTAACATATTAGTGTGGTATCTCGACAGTGCATTAGCGGAATTACTGGGTTTGTATGGTAGCCAGTTGACTATTCAATCGTTGACCTTTGCTGAGTTGATCAAGCTTGTTTTGTTAGCGTCATTTTTAGGTTGGCTAGGCTCGTATTTATCGGTACGACAGCACTTGCGTAATATTGAGCCTTCATAATTAAAGGCATATAATAGTGTTAACAAGACTATTAATGAACGATTGTTCACTTGCATTGTGATTGGCCAGCGGTGAAAATATTAATTGAGCTGAAGCTGATTTGACATATGATGTCATTTAGTTGATAGTTCATCAGCTAAATCGAGTGTAGAAATAGATGAACCGTTGGGTTTCATAAAGCGTATTTAGTTAACTGAAGTAAATTTTTTGAATGTAGTAGGAGAGCGAATGACTTATCAAACGCAATCAATGGCACTGACTGTCCCTAGAGGCAGTAGTAGTTTAGAAGCGTATATCCAGTCTGTGACCAGCATTAATATGTTGGACGCGGATACCGAGTACGATATTGCCAAGCGTTTACAAGAAACAGGCGATCTACAGGCTGCAAAGCAATTAATTATGTCGCACCTTCGTTTCGTGGTTCACGTTGCTAAAGGTTACTCAGGTTATGGTTTACCTCAGGCTGACCTCATTCAAGAAGGCAACATTGGTTTGATGAAAGCGGTAAAACGCTTTGATCCAGACGTTGGTGTTCGTTTAGTCTCATTTGCAGTGCATTGGATTAAAGCCGAAATTCATGAATACGTGCTTAAAAACTGGCGTATCGTAAAAGTTGCGACCACTAAAGCTCAGCGTAAGCTGTTCTTTAATATTCGTAAATCTAAAAAGCGTTTAGGTTGGTTCAGCGACGCTGAAGTCACTATGGTGGCAGAAAATCTGGGTGTGTCGAAAGCTGATGTGACTGAAATGGAGTCACGCATGGCCGCGCAAGATCCTGCGTTTGATCTTGCCAACGACAGCGATGATGATAACCATGATTTTGCTCCCGCATTGTATTTAGAAGACCATTCTTCAGATTTAGCCGAACAGGTTGAAAACGACAATTGGGAAGCTGACTCGCAAGCGCGTTTATTATCAGCAATCAAAACCTTAGATGACCGCAGCCAACATATTCTTCGCGCCCGTTGGTTAGATGATAATAAAACCACGCTACAAGAACTTGCTTCAGCTTATCAAGTGTCAGCAGAACGTATCAGGCAGTTAGAAAAAAATGCCATGAACAAGCTTAAAGCGTGTATGGAATAAGCTTTATTCCCTACACTTTTTAAACTAAAAAAACCTGCCGCGGCAGGTTTTTTTGTTTTTAGCATTTAAGTTATTTAAGCGTTAATGTCTCTTCACACCACCGACTGTTGAATGGCAGCAATAATCAATTTTCTGGGCGCTTTAATGCCGCTCGATATGACCTGTTTAGGCCAGCCAAAATACTGTCTTGGACGCATAAAGCGCGCTACCTTTTGCTCTATTAACTCACTCAGTTGTGCATTGACTTGCTCTGTATCGTATTCATCGACATAGTCGATAATCGCTGCAGGTAAGTAGCCAAAAATGGGGTCTGGCATAGCAAATACAATCGCTTGAGCCACGTTAGGGTGTGTCATTAACACCGCTTCAAGTTGTTCTGGATGAACATTTTCACCGCCACAAATAAACATATTGTCTACTCTTCCTGAAATCATCAACTGGCCTTTATCATTAAGCTGACCTTTATCTTGAGTACAAAACCAACCTTGGTCGTCAACTGGCAGTGAAATACCTTGGGGGGTTAAATACCCTAAAAATAAGCATTCTCCTTTAACCCAAATTATCCCGTCGACTAGCTTTAGCTGCCGTGCAGGTAAGGGGCGGCCATGATGGCCAGCGAGATTGGCTTTTGCCGTGGTGATTTGCGAGCTCATCTCTGTCATGCCATAACTGGTGTAAGCTTTGATATTGTGCGCGTTGAGGGTGCTAATGAGTTGCGGTTCTATCATGCCACCGCCTAATAATAAGGCTTTTACATGGGTTAAAGCGTGGGGCTGCTGCGCTAATATTTGTAATGCCTGAGTTGGCACTAACGACACATGGGTAATATCGCTTTGTTGCAGTTGTTCGGCTAATGACATAGCCGAGTTACGAAGTGCTATGCAGGCACCGGCTAGGGTGCATCGATGCAATATCGCTAAGCCGCCAATATGAAACAATGGTAAAGACAATAACCAGCTATCATTCATTTTTAGTGGAATATAGCTAGCCGAGCCTTGTGCGCTTGCGATGTGGTTGAGCAAGCAATGTATGGCCGCTTTGGGGGTGCCGCTAGAGCCCGATGTCAGGATGATATTAGAGGCAATGTGAGGTGATATTTTAACGGTAGTTGGCGATGGATTGGTTTGTATACACAGTGATACGTTTAACCAATGGGCGACCTCAATGTCTATTTGTCTACTGGGGCTGTCTGTCCATAGCCATTGTATTTGATAAGTATCAATTAGCTGAGTAATTTGCTGGTTAGATAACCGAGGTGATAAAGGTAAAAATACCCAGCCAGCATCAATACAAGCCCAGTACAGGCAAATCATCTCTAAATTGTTTTGTGACAAGCACGCCACAATGTCGCAACGCCCAATATGTTGTGCCTGTAATGATTGCGTTAAATTACTCACCATTGCGCTTAAGGTGGCATAAGTATAAGTGTCATGGCCATCTTCAATTGCGATGGCATTTGGTGTCTTTAGCGCGGTTTGATGTAGTGGCGATATCATCATTATGAATCAACTTCCTCGTTTGATTCACCAGCATGATGGATTAGCTGTAAAGCGTTAATATTAAGCTTCTGCACTATTGCTGGTGCAAGTAATAATGACTGACTAAATGCGTTTAAGGTGTCTAACCCGGGTGTTTCGTTGGGTGTTAACGCCTGGCTTACGAGGTGTAAGTCATTAATGCCAATATCGGACTCTAAGCTCGAACTTATAATGCAGCGCACGCCATAACTATGGGCGGTGTCTATCATGTTTTGTAATTTAGCGAGTGAGCCGAGTAACATAGGTTTGATAATAAGCGCGCCAATACCAGGTTGTTTTTTTATCGCATTAACAACATCAAACGTGGATGAGTTAAGCGATTCATCCAGGGCGTAGCTAACGCCAAGGTGCCGAAAAACATGTGGGTTGTCAGCTGGATTGATGCAGGGCTCTTCAATGTATTCTATTTTATCTTTGGGCAAACAAGCTAAAAAGTCGATGGCTTGTTCGAGGCTAAAACCGCGATTACCATCTAAGCGCAAACTGACCTGTGGCGCGATCTCTAACACTCGATAAATAAAGGCTATTTCATCCTCCATCGTCGTTTGTGCCACTTTGACTTTAACGCTATTTACGGTGCCATTTTGCAGCAGTTTGGCTTGCAGTTGTTGTTCAGTCATACCGGCATAAACCAGCGGAACCGTGGCCGATTGAGTGTGTGGGTTGTCAATTCTACAAGGCAGTTGTTGCGTTATTTTAGCATGCAATAAACTCAGTCCAAACGCGCAACACGGCAATAATGCATTATCTACTAACGCCATTATGGCATTGGCAGATTGGCCAATCAGTTGATTTGCGCATTGCGATAAATACGACATCACATCATCGAGTGACTCTTGGCTAAAGCCTTCAATGGGCAAGCCTTCAGTATCAATTCCCGACAGCGGTGCTATTTCAACCCAGGCTTGTTGTGTGTGGTGCTCATTGGTCAAGTTTACGACTAACACCACACCTTTACGGTGATCAATGCGTTGCTTCGCCACAGGTAAGGTTGGGTTGAGTGCAATATGATATCGATATAATGAAGCACTGCTAATGGTTGGCGCGTCGACAGCTTGCATAGCAACTCCTAAGCAGAGGTGATGGGATTAAGTAAAGCCAATAAAGTGTCACTGAATAACCTTGGATGTAGGCTATGAATATTGTGTCCGGCCGCCGCTAAAGGCTGCAGTGTTAATTTGGCGTTACGGTACTGAGCTTGCCAGTCTTTAGCCACTTGCGCAAACTTACTGTCGTCTTCACCATAAAGGTAAAAACAGGGGCAAGAGAGTTGGTTTAGCACCGCTCTACAGTCTTGCTGCAGGCTGAGAGAAGTGGCGAGATAGCAATTATTAAGGCGTTGCGGATTATTGTTACTGCGTAGTGCAATTAATTGCTGTTTGTGTATTTTACTCAGGTCATTAAATACAGTTTGTTGATACCACAGTGCCAAAAAGGCGGTTATCGTTAACTGCTGTAACTTTTTGGCCCACAGCAAATCGCTTTTAGCTCGAGCGTCGCGCTGTATATCGTCTATTAACCCTGGGTGAGCCGACTCTAAGGTTAAACTGAGTAGTGCGTTAGGAAAGTCTTGAGCAATATGTAAGGCAATTCTGCCGCCTAATGAGTAGCCCAATAAGTGGAACTGGTTTATTCCAAGTTCACTGACTTTGGCGACAATATGCGCAGCTACTTGACTAAACCCTGGAGATGCTAATGCCAATGTATTTGCACCATGGCCGGGTAAATCGATGCAAATACAATGAAAGTGTTGGCTTAAACTTGGCATTAAAGTAGACCAGTCGTCTTTACTGCCCAAAAAGCCATGCAACATGACTAATGCGGGTAAGCTCGGGTGGCCAAAACGACGGATGATGAGCATTAGTGCTGTTTCACCCATTGGTTAATTTGTGCAATTTGATCGCTGGCTTGATTGGGCGCCACATTAACTTCAATCACTGATGCACAGTTAAATTCAAAGGCCTCTTGATACGCTTGCTTAAACGATTCAATGTCGTCTACCTGGCGATATGCTAAGCCAAACATTGCCGCACCATAACCAAACTCTAAACCATGGCTTAAGCGATAAAAATCATTACGTAAGCTTTCATCGGGTACTGGCAATAAGTTAAAAATATTGCCGCCATCATTATTAATAATCACTAGCACAAAGGCGCGGGTCATTTGTTTTAGCAATGCCATCGAGTTGAAGTCATGCAAGCAAGATAAGTCACCAATGAGTAAGGTAGTGGGGGCTTTTTTGTCTGCTGCGACACCGCATGCAGTGGCAATTAGGCCGTCAATGCCAGATGCGCCACGGTTGGTGTAAATTGCGGGGGTATTGGTGGCTATTGGGGCATACATATCATAAAGGCGAATGGGTAAGCTATTGCCAATAAATAAGATGTGTTCATCAGTTTGATTCGCTGCAACGGTACGTATGACTTGTGCTTCGCCAAAACTCGTATTATCAATTTGCTGCTTAAGTACCGACTCTAACGATTCATTATAGGGTAATAGTTGCAGTGCCCAATTCGCGTCTGAAGATCGTGGCCAGGGTAATTGACACACCGCTTGCACACTGGCTTGCCATATGTGTTTATTTTGATGTGTTGGGTCTAAGCGATCGCAATGATTTAATATTTGCCAGTAGCTGTGCCAGGCCTGTTGAGCCAAATATTGAATAAGACGTTTGGAGACAAAACGTCCACCAAAAACTAATACCCGCTCAGCTTGTTCAAGCAGTTTGCTGGCTTTAGCATTAAGCAATAATTGGTCTGTATGACCAATGACCCCCGGGTGTTGGCGTAATTGTGATTGTGCGTCGACTAATAACGGCCAGCCGAGTTTTTGTGCTAATGCCACAATCAAGTGTGGATTATCAGCCGGTGACAATGTCCCGACTACAATTACCCCTTTACCATGCACAAAGCGCATTAGGGTGTCTGTAGAGGGTAATTCAGCACTGTTTAATCCAGCATACCGAGTCAGCGGTTTGTTATTGTCAAACCATGTATTGAGTGGCGCAAGATAAGTGCTGGTAGTCACACTGGCGGTTTTTTTTACATGGGCTAATGTGACCAGTTCAGCAGGGTATAACGGTTCTCGATACATACAGTTGATGTGCACCGGTTGGTGTTGGTTAGTGACTGCATGGTCAATGGCACTTAATAGTGCATTAGCCGGATAGCCAATATCTGGTGTCGGTAAATTTAATTGCTTGGCATAGCCGGCAAAAATAGCCGGTTGGATAATGGCTTGATTGGCACCGCAATCAATTAATTCACTTGGGCGATCACCTGACAATACAATTAATGGCACATGAGTAAGCCATGCCTCAACAATCGCCGGATATAAGTTTGCTACCGCAGTACCCGAGGTGGTGATAATGGCAACAGGGGCGTTACTGGCTTTAGCAAGGCCAAGCGCCATAAAGCCTAACCCTCGTTCATCAAAATGAATGTGGCGAGTGATTTGAGTTTGGCTAGCAGCAGCTAATGTCAATGGCGTTGAACGAGAACCCGGCGCCATGCACACATGTTTAACGCCTAAACGCGCAAGTTCCTCGAGGATCAATTGTCCCCATAATAAATTCATATCTGCGCTAGTCTGTTGTTGCATATTGGCTCATGTAGAAGATAAATAACGAATATTAGTGTAACGCCAAGTGTGCTTGATATCTAAGGTTTAACGCAGACTTTTTAAAGCCGACGCATAAATAACCTCAACTCGGAATAATAAACGCCTTTCAAGCAGTCCTTTGCCCTGCTAACTGCGTGGAATCGACTTGCAATAGGCTAGCTATTGATGTGTCAATTCGCCTTGTTAGCATAACAAATGACAAGCTTGAAAGAGAGAGGGGTTAACGTGCTGTTTTAAATAATATAAGTTCATTCCTTATCCCAAGTTCAGGTTAAATAATAAAGTGCCAATAGCAATAATCATTCACTGTATTAGCAATTGTTTTATTTATGTTGTGCTAAAGTTGTAAAAGTGATTTATATACGTATCCGTTAATGTAAGGACCTAAACATATGCCGTCAGCAGCACTATTAAAAAGAGTCGATGAATTACCGCGTTTACCCAAAGCCGTCAGCGAGTTACTTGATGCCGTTAATAATGAAGATACCTCTATAAAAAGTATTTCTGCAAAAGTCGCGCAAGACCCGTTAATTAGCGCAAGAGTATTGCGCCTCGCAAACTCGGCTCATT
This sequence comes from Shewanella sp. MF05913, assembly GCF_059758095.1. Taxonomy (NCBI): domain Bacteria; kingdom Pseudomonadati; phylum Pseudomonadota; class Gammaproteobacteria; order Alteromonadales; family Shewanellaceae; genus Shewanella; species Shewanella sp. MF05913. The sequence goes on along the minus strand of NZ_JCAYNT010000004.1, from coordinate 159,853 downwards.
TTGGTCGCAGCCGTGAAGTCGGTTCTATTGAAGATGCCGTGGTCCGTTTGGGAATGCAAACGTTACGAACCTTAGTGATAGCATCGGCTGTTGTTGGCGCGATTCCAAATGCAGAAGGTATCGATTTAGCTGAGTTTTGGGGCGAGACTTTTGAGATTGCACTGTATTCTCAAGAAATAGCTAAAGTCTGTGGTGTGGTGCCAGATGAAGCATTTACCTGTGCCATTTTACATAAAATTGGTGATTTATTAATTGCCGTCGTTGAGCCTGTTGTGGCTGCACAAATTCGAGCCGCTGTGGCAGAAGGTGCAGATAAACAGCAGCTTGAGAACAGTTTACTCGGGTTCGACTCTCCATCTGTTGGTGCGTTATTGGCAACAAACTGGAAATTTGCTCCGTCGTTAGTGCAGGGGATTGAATTTCAACGTGCGCCGCTTAAGGCCAAACCGGCTTCAAAACTGGCCGCAGTGATTTATTTGTCTCATGAAGTTTTTGCTTACTGGGATGATGAACGTGATGATGAGTCATTTACTGCATGGTTAGCAGGTAAGGCGAATAATGAAGCCGGTATCATTAAAATGGACATGTCTGGCTTGGGCGACAAATTGATGATGTTAAGAGGCAAAGGATTAGAAATCGGTAACCAACTGGCGTAACTAATCGCTATTTTTAGCAATTAGCGCCACCATAAGCTCTGTTTTTACAGAGCTTTTTTATGCCTGGTTATTAATCCATTCGCTTAACACGACATGAGTTTTAATTTTAACAATATCGGCTTGGGCATCAATAAACTCTCGGATTTCATGCAGACGTTGCATCGAGTTAGCATGCACATAAACCAGTAAGTCCATGTCGCCAGTGATCCCCTGGCAAGTAATGACTTCAGGAATAGTGGTAAAAATATGGATCACTTCCGCGCAACGTGCACAGCGGTGCTGAATTTCAAAGTAAGCAGACACACCTTGCTTTTGAGATTCGCTGAGTAACACCTGATACCCACGAATAACACCACTTTGTTCTAATTTTTTAATTCGCTCCGTCACAGCACTGCGTGACAAATTCACTTGTTCGGCAATAAACGAAATACTCTGTCGAGCATTGAGGCGTAATGCGCTTATAATCGCTTTATCAAATTTATCCAATGCAGTATTCCTGAGTTGTCATTAATATCTGTTCTCCGTCATATTGGCGGCGTAAGAAGTTAATTCCGTCATTTTGTCGGTTTTAACAAGCGGCTTGCGCTGATGAACCCGCAGAATGTTGAGCCGATGGCACTTATAATAATGCAATATATCACAGCAAGAATAACATTATGAATCAAATAACAGGAACGATAGGTCGCTGGCAAGGTGCTGGGTTAATGGCCACCACATTGCTGGGTACAGGGGTATTTATTTTACCGCAAATGACCATTGCGGTAGCAGACTCAGGGGCATTGCTTGCCTGGCTAATACTCACGTTAGCCATTATTCCCGTTGCGCTAGTATTTGGTTTATTGGCCAGCCGCTTTCCTCATGCCGCAGGGCCTGCCTATTTTGTTGAAAAAGCATTTGGCCGCACAGCTGGACGAACCATAGGATTACTCTTTTTATTGGTGATCCCCATAGGTGCTCCAGCAGCCATTTTAATGACCTTTCAGTTTATGAATGCCTTAATACCACTTCACGGTGGCTGGCAGCTGGTAGCAGAGTTAATTGTGGTGTTAATGCTATTAGGCTTGAATATTCGCGGCATTCAAGTGTCGGCTAAACTGCAATTTGCGCTTACTTTAGCCATAGTGACGGTGGTGGCGTTATTGTTTGGCGCCAGTGGACTTAACTCTGAGCAGCTTGAGTCGTTTAACCAAACCAGTCATCCGCAAATGAGTACGGTTATGATTGCCATGGGTATCGGTTTTTGGAGCTTTTTAGGTATTGAGGCTATGACTCATTTAGCGAGTGATTTTCGTCGGCCAGATAAAGACATGCTCCCAGCGATTTTAATGGGTACGGTCCTTGTTGGAGTGATTTACCTCGCCTGCACGTTTTTACTGTTAATGGTGCCAACAGATAAAACAGGCCTTGCCATGATAAGTGCGTTTGATTATTTGCTCAGTGACAGTTTTTTACAGGGTTATGGTGCACAAGCTATTGGTATATTAGGTATTGCCAGTGGTTTAGCGACCGTGAACGTATATTCAGCAAGCGCTGCTCGTTTATTGTGGAGCTTTAGTAAAGAAGGTATTTTGCCCCGATACTTTGTGAAGTTAAACCAACATGGTGTGCCGTTTAGGGCTTTATTTGGCATCCTCGGCAGCATGGCGGTGGTGATTGTACTGACGTTTTATTCAGGCCAAGATTTAGAAAAGCTGATTGCGTGGAGTAACGGCGTTTTTGTGGTGATTTATTTACTGGCGATGTTATCTGCCGCTAAATTACTCAGTAAACGCTATTGGCCTTTAGTGGCAGCAGGTTGCGTGTTTTGTATTGGGATTGGCATCGCACTAGCAGACAATATGATTTATGTGTTGGTGTTGGTCATGGTGATTGCCCCTTTTATGTGGTGGCAAAAGAATCACTTACAACGCAAGCAATTACCTGCTAGTTAACCTAGATTTACTCAGGTAGATTGTTGAATAGCAATATTACGCATTTGAATTAATTCGCTGTGCTTGAGATATAACAAATCAGCAGTACGGCGAATGATTTGATCTTCGAACTGAGATAATTCACCATCGGCATAGGCTAAGCGCCACATAGACAATAATAAATGCTGTTTATCTTCAATGCTAAATTGCGCATTAATTTCAGACGTAAATTCAAATAGCGAAATGGCATCGTGACGGGCTTGTTTGGCCTCATCGGTTAAGGCTTTGGCTTGTTCGGAGTTAATGCCTAAAGTATTGATGAGCATCTCTGGCAGTAAAGCCGCTTCAGCATCAGCCAGTTTCTCATCAGCATAAACCACTTCTAAAAGTAACGTCGCAGCGGCTAAATTGAGGTGCTGGGCCTTTTCTTCAGGGCTACTTTCTTGAGTGTGCGATTGAATAAACTGTTTTAGTTTGGCGATCATATTGGCTCCACAACTGAGGTTTTATCAATTTTATGCTAGCAAAAATGATAATCCCAAGCGAATGGCTTGGGATTAATTAATGTTAACCAAATTTAAAAGGTACTCATTTAAAGTAATGAGCCCAAGCCTTTCGTTAACAAACCTACCGTGCCTTCACTACCGCTTTGCTCTAAATAGTTTTTAGCAATATCAACCATAGGGACGATGTACTCTTTTGAAATGCCTAGCTTTTCAAATGCATCGTATACCATGGCAGTGCCTTGCAATGATGAACCTAAATCGCCAGCTTTAGATAATAAACCCGACATACCGCTGTCTGATGACATTGACGGTACAGCAGCCAGTAAACCGTCGGCATTAGGAATGCTACTAGTCAATTGGCTAAAATCGTTACCGCCTAAGTTGGTTTGCGCCAAGCTCAACAATGAACCTAATCCACCTTCAGCCTGGGTTTGGCTTAAACCAAGCTGAGACATCACACTACCCACTAATTCAGTGGATTGTGCCGTCGTCGCTGTTTCTGCTGCAGCCGTTGCTGTAGCTGGAGTTTCGACAACTTTTTTAGCGGCTTCAGATGCTTTGTCTAACCAACCCGCAGATGCAGGTGATGAGAATGCTAAGACAGTAAATAGTACCGGTAATGCGGATGCTAATTTCATAATGCGTGTCCTGTTTAATGATATAAATGGTCAAACTAGGGCGCTATTTTACCCTGATTTGACTAAATGCGACAGGAGATTGCTTTTTTAGCGATTTCAATTGTGCAAATTGAGGCTTTTTTGGGTATCCTAAGCGCCATATTTATTGTTAATCGATTATTGGAATTTACATGTCATTGTTTGCTATTTTGACTGAAGCATTAAACTTTTTTCGAAACCATATCCGTCAGCTGGCAGCACTGACTTTGCCGCTGCTATTAATTCAAGTTGCTATCCAGCTTTGGCTTGGTAATGAAATGTTAACGGCCGACCCAGAAAATCCACAATTTGGCGCATCACATGCAGCGGTTATGATGGTGCTATTGTTAGTATTTTCAGTACTGATTGCCGCCTTAACATTATTTTTAGAGCTGCGCTCACAAGGCCATGAGTTATCGCCTGGACAAATATTAAAAGCCAGTTTACCGTTTGTACCACCGCTGTTACTTGCGGGCGTATTTTCTGGTTTAGCGATTTTAGCGCCTGTAATGATTTTTGCCGCGTTTGGTCCATTATGGTTAATTGGTTTGGTGGTGAGTTTGTATTTGTTTGCCCGTCTAGCCTATGTCAACTTTATGGTCGTGGTTGAGCGTTTAACGCCACTTGAAGCAATTAAAAAGAGCTTTAGCTTTAGCGCAGGTTCAGTAGCATTTAAAACCATTGCCGTATTAATGCTATATGTTCCATTATCGTTATTTGCTGGCGTGTTTACCCAAATGGCAACACAAGTAGGATTTCCACTACAGTTAGTCGTCGAAACCTTATTTGCGTTTTTAGGCTTATTTGTCAATATTGCCTTATTTAGATTGTATATGGTGAATCGCCAACCAATCGATTTGGAAAAGTAACTGAATTAATACAAGGAGAGACCATTGTTAAATGATAGCGCGTTTATTGATGGTTTCTCTGAAAACTTAACTGAAGATTATCGGCTAGCCAAAAGTTATGTCCGCGATATTCCCACCCAAGCGCTGGTGTATATTCGCAGTTTTACCCATAAGCTCACCCGTCAATTAGCTACGCCTCATGGGCTCACATTCACCAGTCCTAATTTATACGACCGTATTGAGCAATTACACCAAGCCAGACTGATTGATCCGCCAGCCGTGCGGGCATTACATCGTTTACGTAGCGACGGTAATCGCGGTGCGCATCCCGAAAAATACCACTTAACCCAAACGCAACTGGTCTCGATTGCAGAAAAATCGATTGAGCATATTTTGCATTTAGTGACCAAACTCTATCCTGTCGTGCATCACCACGTTGCCCCCACTTATACCTTTGAGCCTTTTGATTCGTTTGCGGGGCGAGATCTGTGCTATCGCGCAGTGATGAAGAATGATGCTGAAGCACAGTATTTAGTGGGCATGTCATTAAAAGCCAAAGGCTTAATGCTACAAGAACAAGAGCAAGCATTAGCACAAGCCGCGACAGATGAGTCAACACAAAACAAGCAGCCTACCAAGGGTGAAAACAACACCGCGGCAGAGGCATTTGCTCAAGCAGGTTATTGGTTTGCTTTGTCTTCGCTTCAACATAAAGCGGCAGTATTTGAGCATGGCGTGAGTTTATTGCACGGCTATACCGGTGAGGAAAATAAGAATAAGGGTGAGCAGTTAATCGCTCAGGCCGCAGACAATGGCATTATTGAAGCGCAAGCATTACAAGGCTTTTTCTACCTTGTGGGTAGCCATCAATTTAGCATTGATTTACCTCAAGCAGAGCGCTTGTTAACCCTTGCTGCTAATGCCGAAAATACAGAGGCAATGTCAAATCTTGGGGTGTTGTATTATCAAACAAAGCAGTTTGAAAATGCTTTTTTGTGGATTAATAAAGCAGCGCAAGCAGGTTACCCCAATGCCCAGTATCATTTGGCGCTAATGTTAGCTGAAGGCCTGGGTTGTTCATCGGACTTAGCAGCCAGCGAGCAGTGGATGGCAGAGGCTGCTGAGCAAGGCCAAATTGATGCTATGTTGCATTGTGGTAGTCATATTTTACATGACGACAATGCCAGCCAAACACAAAGGGTTAAGGCTGAAGGCTATCTGCACCAGGCGGTAAAATATGGTCACAATGTGAGTGCCATGATAGAGCTCAGTGTTGCATTAGCCGACGGTATTTTGGGACGTATTGATGTGGTGCAAGCCGCGTATTTACTTACCTTAGCCAAGACTCACGGCAATGACGAACACCTAGAGGTTATTGAACCATTATGGCAATCGTTGGCGATGCAAATCGACAGTGTTATTGAGCTTAATCCGAGTGAAGATGAAATGATTGCTTTGCAACAAGCGAAGTTGTTACTGGAGCCACTTTCAACGAGTTAAAAGGGAGTTTTGTGATCATGAAAAGCACCGACCCTCGTGAAAGCGTTTTGTTGGTTGTATCGATAGCCGCTGTCACGGTTTTTTAGCCCCGTAAAAACCATGGCTCTGCAGCCGTATCCGCTCAAAAAGCAAAGCCTCTGACTATGTAATAACCTTTCACTTCAGTACTTCGTTAATATTGCCGACACCTCTGGTGTTACCCACTTTTCGATAACCCAACGCTTAAGCAAACAATCCGAAAACTTTTGCGGGGTTAATCCGCTTGGTGTTCGAATGTTCTACCTGTCGTTGAGGCCTGGCTTGTTCCTGAGCGCTTAAACATATCAGCATAAGGCGCCGCGGGTTCGCGTTGTACATGGGCGTAATCTTGGTATGCGCGGTCTTGTTCAGCTTGCTGACGACGCAGCATTTTTTTACCTAAAAATCGCAAAGTTATAAAACTGATTAACCCAAACAGTAATAAAAATGGCAATAATGTCAGGGCGACTAAGGTCATAGCAAAAACCATCAGTAATGCCAGAATAGGGTTCATACTCGTCACGTGATGTTTAAAATTAGCGCTGTTAAATGTTTGGTTAACGTTCATGTTGGCTCCTAAATGCGGCTTATCCTGTTGTCGAACAGAGAGTGTTATTGATACTCACTCATTGAACTATTCAGCTGAGAAATCGCGCCTAAATATGTATGATTGTTGAGCATGTAGTGTGCAACGGCTAGACATAATATGTCACGTTAAACTGAGTTAATGTTTAGATATTACTCACTCTTTAGGGCCACAATGACTTGATAAAACGGGAAGGGTAAGGTGCTCTGCCTAATGTGAAACAATTAACACCTAGTGCTCAACGCTTAGCGTCTATTGATTAATCGTTCTGTGATGTTGACTCGGCTTGACTGAATATTCCTTCTCAATATTGGGATGTTGCTGGTACCTGTCCTGGTGCCGAACTTTTGAGGGAAACATGTTTGAGGTGGGGCTTTGTTTGCCTAAATATTTGCGACTTAGCAGTGTCATGCCAATAAAACCCACGATTAAAAACAACAGCAATAATGGCAATAAAATCAGGCTGCCAACAATGATCAGCATTAAACTAAATAAGGCGGTGAGCGGGCGCATTTGGCGCAAGCGTTGACGAATATGCCATAAGTTAATTGAGCTGAACATTGTGGTTCCTTTACCGTAAATAAATTGTCGCTGAAGCGTGAGTAATATTTTGAGTTATGTAAGCCGCAAAAGTTCACCGCGTCAAAGCGTTTTTGTTAGTTTGGCATAACCGTTTGGGTGATGTGGTTGTTGGCAATGGCGTTATCGACACTGTTAAAAATAAGCTCACGAAACCATTGATGTCCAGGCTCCTGGTTATTACGCTCGTGCCATAAAAACACATACGCCATCGGCATAAAATCAAATGGCAACGGGACCGACTCTAATGAATAGAGTTTTTGTGCATGGATGGCAAAGCTCGAGGGAAGAGTAAAAATAAGATCGGTATGTGCACATACACTAGCAGCGCCGTAAAAGTCAGGCACGGTTGTTGATAAGTGTCGATGTAAACCTAAATTAGCTAAATGATAATCAAGCGCCCACCAATCGTTTCCTTCACACCTAACTTGCACATGAGACATGGCTAAGTATTGAGCTTGATCCCAGTTACCCGATTCAATGACCTTTAAAATAGGATGGTTTTTGCGTACTAAACACACCTGATGGTCGTTAAACAGTGTTTGATATTCAATGCCTTCTGGAACATGCTCTATTTTGAAATCGCTTTGTGGATGAATATCTCGGCCCGCAATCCCAAAATCGATTTGCCCTTGCTGTAAATCTTGCATAGACTTTTCTGTCCACACATATGAGTCTAATTTTACAGACGGCGCTTGTTGTAACAATGGCCCGATAAAATATGGGATTAATGTTTCATAGGCACTTTCAACCATTGAAAACGTAAAATGACGCTGGCTACTTGCTGGGTGAAATGTAGGTGGTTGAGTTAACTGATATAAGTTTTGTAGCACAGGCAAGAGTTTTTGCCTTAGCGCTAACGCATGTGCGGTCGGCTTTAATCCATGAGCAGTGCGTTGGAATAATGGGTCATCTAATGCTTCGCGTAGACGATTTAAGCTTTTGCTCACAGCAGACTGGCTCAGGTGTAAGCGATGAGCCGCACGAGTGACACTTTGCTCTTCAAGTAACACTTGTAAAATAACCAGTAAATTAAGGTCAACACGCGCTAAATTATCTAAATTCATCAGATATTCTCAAATGGAAATTCACTTTGGATTTTATATCATTTCTGTTCATACCACCATTTGACATATCATAGCGCTCCATTAAGGGTGACCTTTCGCTTTTTTAGATTAAGAGAAATAATATTATGCATCGTAACCTACTGCCATTATTGATGTTTATGGTGCTGTTAAGCCCATTAGCTATCGATATTTATCTTCCATCAATGCCAACAATGGCGCTTGAATATGGGGTGTCGAACAGTGAGGTTCAGTCTACTTTAGTATTGTTTTTATTTGCTATGGGTGTTGGCCAGATATTGATTGGTCCATTAGCCGACCGTTTTGGTCGTAGACCCGTCGCCTTGTTTGGTATTGTGCTTTACGGTATTAGCAGTTTATTGGGCGCATACGCGGTTGAATTTGAACTGTTACAAGTGGCACGAGTGTTTCAAGGTTTAGCTGCATGTTCTACCTCTATTGTGGTGTTTAGTGCCGTGCGTGATTGTTATGACCGCAAGCAAAGTGTGTCGATATACAGCTACTTAAATGGCGCTATTTGCGTGGTACCTGCGTTAGCGCCCACTTTAGGTGGTTTGCTAGCATTACAGTTTGGCTGGCGCTCTACTTTTATCTTTATGGCTATTTATGCGGTAATCGTATTGTTTATTGTCGGTTTTCGTTTTCCGGAAACGCGTCCACTTAACACCGACAGTACCGGTCCGCTTTACCGTTGGGGGCGCTATAAGCCGGTAATTGGCGACCCGCATTTTATGTTTTATGCTTCATGTTGCATGATCGCGATGGCCTCTATTTTATGTTACGTGTCTTACTCGCCTGTGTGGTTAATTGGTCACTTAGGTATTTCAGAGTTAATGTTCAGTGGCCTATTTGGCTTAAATGCCCTGGTTAACGTAGTGGCTTGTTTTGCAGCGCCAGTATTGATTAAACGCATTGGCAACCGCCCTGGTGTCGTAGTGGCATTGTCGCTAATGGTGTTAGCGGCTGTGGTTGAAGTGGTATTACAATTAGTGGGGCCAGAGCAAGGCATTGCTGCTGCTATTGCCTTTATGGCACCGATGATGTTGCTATGTGTTGGTTTTGCCCTATTGCTTGGACCTGCTACTAGTATGGCGTTATCGGCTTTTGGTGAACGCGCGGGGACTGCAACAGCAATGTTAGGCTGTATTCAAATGAGCGGCGCATCGATTTTAACCGCACTTATCCAGTTAACAGACATACCTGCACCTTATGCCATTGCGATTGTGATGGGTGGATTTTGCAGTGTGTTGCTCGCCATGATGGCAATGAACCGTTTAAGCCATCTGCACCAAGAGCAACTACAACACGATTAATTAAATAACCCGAGCTCAGGTTAAATATTAGTAATATCACCTTTAACCCGCAGAATGCTAACCACATTCTGCGGGTATTTTTTTCTCAATACGAGGTTGCTTAGAAGCGCGCGTTAACGCCTACACTAAAGTTAGTTTGTGAGTCGTTCTCATATTCGCCATCGAAATTTGAATGGCTAAGTGAGAATTTAGCTGAGAATATATCGGCAAAACGCCATGTATAGCGTGTGTTTATGCTAGTAGATGTGTCTGTTTGGTCAATACTGCCTACATCGTCATAATTGGTACTACTGAAATAATAATGAGTATCAGTATTACCTTGCTCAATAACAGCACCGACAGACCATGAATTATTAATATACCAATCAGCATTAATGGCAACATTATATCTGTCGTAAGTAATGTTCTGCTCAGAATTGCTGTTTGTTACTTGCCCTTGGTCATTAGTGTTGGAGTTTGAAAAACGATCACTATATTGCTCATCGCTGTAAGCCAATGTACCTGTAAGCATCACTCCAACGGTTGATTGCAGTGGAATAAAGTGCTCATAAGTTAAACGGAAAGCATCAAAGTCATTACTGTAATATCCTTCAGAGTTATAGCTTGCAGATGTAAAGCTTGCTGCTTTAGATTCAGACATAGTGCTGTAACCTAGGGTTAAAGCTGAATGGTCTGTGAAAAAATACCCTAGATTGACAGCGTATATGGTGAAGCTATCAAGAGTGGTAGAGTATTCATCTTCCTCAAAGTCTACCTGACTCACTTCTGCATTGATAAACCAATTAGAGTCAAAAACATATTGGCCAGAAAGTTCATATATATCATCGAAATCAGAAGTAGAATAACGTACTGCAACCTTTGACCCTTGGTGAAAAAAGTCAGCGAGCGCATAGGGCTTGTCTGCTTGTTCAACTGCTTCAAAATAATAGCGATAATTAGCGTTCACTAGACCATCCGATTCACCTGATGAGTCTAAGAAACCTATTTCAGCCTCGTGGTGATAGGCATTATCTTGAGCTGCATAAACCGAACTTGTAGAAAGCGTGAGCATTAAGGCAATAGACCCAGTAGTCATTGTTATTGCCTTAGTTGTAGTCATAACTCTTGTCATAATAGTGGTTCTTCCTTGAGGTGGTATCATCAGAGTGCGATATACTGGATTGCACTTTACAAAATTGCAACATAAATAAGATTAAATATGAGCAGAAGTTATTGTATTAATTGCCAATACCCACAGTCAGCTTGCATTTGTCATGCAGTAACACCGACAACAACAGTTACTGACATTATTATTATGCAGCATCCATCTGAGGTGGATCATGCTAAAAATACCGTCAGGTTGCTCAAACTTGCATTGCCACAAACTCAGATTTATGTCGGTGAAACCGCAGATGATTTTGCTGAGTTGCAAGGGTATTTAGCCGCGCAAACTCGGCCTGTGTTTATTGTGTACCCAAATGATCACAGCAAAGCGGCGAGTGAGGTTGAAGCCGATGATAAAGCGATTATTGTGTTAATTGATGGCACATGGCGCAAAGCGTACCGTATGTTGCAGCTTAACCCCTGGTTACTTAACTATCCGTCACTGCACCTTGAGTGTGAAGATGAGTCGCAATATGTGATCCGCAAAGCCAAACGCAGCGACAGTTTATCCACCCTCGAGGCTGCGGCTTATACCCTAGCAAGTCTGGAGCCTGGCGCCGATATCACGCCAATATTTGCAGTGTTTAACGCAATGGTGCACCATAAGTTAACCGCTATGCCAGCGGCAGTTCGTCAGCGCTATAATAGCGATAAACTTAAGGGATAGGACTCAAAGGATAGTACTTATGAATATTCGCCTTATTGGAACGATTTTGTTAATGTGCGCCGCCAGCGCCTTCACGATACATGCTTACGCTACTGACAAGCCGCATAAAAAAATGACCTTGGCAGAAAAGGGTGAACAAGCGCGCATTGAATCAGCTGAGCTTGAACAAACCCAATTGCAAAAAGCCCGTGATGCCGCCAATGCCACCGCTGAACGCGAACAAAAAGTGTTAGCAAAGCAGGAAGCAAATGACTGGGAAGCGCAGCAGCTCGAAAAAGCGCAAACGCAATCAGAGCAACGTTTAACCCGCGAGCAAAAGTACTTACAGCAAGCGCAAGAGGCTGCGGCGCAAACTCGTAAAATCCCAAAAGAAACCAGCGACCCAGCGCAGTCTGAGTAGTTACCCTATTTGTCTTGTTTTGGAGTGTTGTCTTTGTCGTCCTGCCCATTGTGTCATCAACAAACCTTTGCTTTTCATCAAGATAAAAATCGTCACTATGTACGCTGCCAACACTGTCATTTAGTGTCGGTACCTGCGCAGTTTTATTTAGATGAAACAGCAGAAAAAGCCCAATATGACTTACACGATAATGACTTTGCCGATGCCGGTTACCAACGGTTTTTGTCGCGTACACTCACGCCACTACTTGCTCGCACCGGGCTTAATGCCAAAGGCTTAGATTTTGGCTGCGGCGAAGGCGCCGTGCTCAGTCAAATGGCTGCAGCCCAAGGTGTTAGTGTCGTTAATTATGATTTGTTTTATCACCCTGATACTCAGGTGCTTAATCAGCAATATGATTTTGTGTGTTTAACCGAGGTGATAGAACACATTGCCGATGCTCATCAGTTAATAGAACGCTTAAGCCAGCTGCTGTTACCCGGCGGCATTTTAGCTATTATGACTAAGCGGGTGCTTGGCTTAGAGGCTTTTATTAATTGGCACTATAAAAGTGACCCAACCCATATTAATTTTTACTCAGTCGAGACCTTTGAATGGCTGGCACTGCAACGGGGGTGGCAACTTGAAATCATCGACAATGACGTCGTATTTTTACAGCTACCATCCATATAAATGGCATGTTGCTTAAGTATGTTAATAAATAGATACAATTGCATTTAGGGTAAATCGGTAAAACAGTTAACAAATGAGGCGTTTCAGGGTAGTTTTGTTGCTCAAATAACAATAAAAATGGACCTTACATGCGCCTGACCACCCTCGCTTTCATGCTTGCCAGTGTATTTGCTAGCAGTGCTTACAGCTCATCTACCTTGGCCAGTGTGCCTAATGCTGCAGAATTAACCGCTCAAGTCGAAAGCAAGGTGATTGCATGGCGCCGCGATCTTCATCAACATCCTGAATTATCTAATCGTGAGTTTCGCACCAGTAAAGTGATTGAGAAACACCTCAAATCACTCGGGCTTGAGGTGCAAACGGGTATTGCGCACACCGGTGTAGTGGCGATACTGAAAGGCGGTAAACCTGGGCCATTAATTGGTTTACGTGCCGACATGGACGCACTGCCCGTTACCGAAGTGGTTGATTTACCTTTTGCTTCTAAAGCCACTGACACTTATCGCGGCCAAAAAGTCGGTGTAATGCATGCCTGTGGTCACGATACGCATGTCGCGATGTTAATGGGGGTGGCTGAAAACTTAGTTAAGGTTAAAGACAGCTTGGTCGGAGATGTGATGTTTATTTTCCAACCGGCCGAAGAGGGCGCGCCAGAAGGTGAGCAAGGCGGCGCTGAGTTAATGCTAAAAGAAGGCTTATTTGCTAAGCGCAAACCGGATCAAGTGTTTGGTATGCACGTTACTTCAAGCATGCCTACTGGAGTTATTGGTTTACGCTCTGGCCCTGCAATGGCCAGTGAAGATTCATTTAGTATTAAAGTGACGGGTAGGCAAACTCATGGCTCGCGTCCTTGGAGTGGTGTTGATCCAATCGTGGCGTCAGCACAAATTATTAATAGTGTTCAAACCATTATTAGTCGTCAGGTCGATATTACTAAAGCACCTGCAGTTGTCAGCTTTGGCGCCATTAACGGCGGCATTCGCTCAAACATTATTCCTGATGAAGTAGAGCTTATTGGTACGATTCGCACCTTCGATCAGGATATGCGCGCCGACATTAAAATTAAGCTGGCTGAAATTGCCACTAATGCTGCCAAAACCCTTGGCGCTACCGCAGTGACGGAGATCCAATCAGGTTATCCAGTCACCGTAAATAACCCTGAGTTGGTCAGTAAAATGCGCCCAGTGATAGCCTCTGTCGTGGGCGACAATATGCTGATTGAACCGGGATTAATAACCGGTGCAGAAGACTTTTCTTACTATGCGTTAGAAACCCCAGGGATGTTCTTCTTTTTAGGTGTCACACCAACAGACAAAGATATCAGCCAGGTAGCCAGTAATCACTCACCTGCATTTTATGTTGATGAAAGCGCGCTAAAAGTAGGCGTGCAAACCATGACCCAGGTTGCCTTAACCGCACTGGGCGCTGCACAATAAACCCATTTTGATTCACCATGGACAAAAGCTCAAGGAGCAAGATATGACCCGTAAACTCATCGCTTTGTTGATGACATTAGGCGTGCTAAGCACGCCAACCGTGTCGGCAACACAGGCTGAAGACATCAATAGTTTTACCTTAGACAATGGTATGAAAATCATGGTGCTTGAGGACAACTCAATCCCCAATGCCAACATGTACATTTTTTGGAAAGTCGGTTCGCGCAACGAAGTCCCGGGCATTACCGGTATTTCGCACTTTTTTGAACACATGATGTTTAACGGTTCAAAAAAGTTTGGCCCTAAAATGTTCGACCGCACCATGGAAGCTGCTGGTGGCGCTAATAATGCTTATACCAGTGAAGACTTAACCGTGTATACCGATTGGTTCCCAGCCAGTGGTATCGAAACGATTTTTGATCTTGAAGCCGATCGTATCGCCAACTTAGACATTAACCCTGAAATGGTCGAAAGTGAGCGTGGCGTTGTGCAATCTGAGCGCACCACAGGGCTTGAAAACTCTAACTGGCGCACCATTCAAGAAGCCCTAAAAAGCGTGGCATTTTCAGCGCATCCTTATAGCTGGTCGGTTATTGGTTATGAGTCAGACATTGCCGCATGGACCCTTGAAGATTTACAGCAATACCATAAAACCTATTACGCACCAAACAATGCGTTAGTGGTGATTACTGGTGATGTAAAGCTTGCCCAGGTAAAAGCTTTGGCTGACCAATACTTTGCGCCTATTCCTGCTCAGGCACCGCCAAAAGCCGTGCGCACGGTAGAACCTGAACAAAAAGGTGAGCGCCGTGTGTTTGTTAAAAAAGAATCGGTAAGTACGCCAAACATTATGTTGGCTTACCATGTGCCAGCCACAAGCCATGCAGACTACTATGCATTGGACTTATTAGCCTCAATGTTAAGCGAGGGCAACAGCTCACGTTTTTACCAATCGTTAGTCGATAAGCAATTAGCCGTAGCCGCTGACACTTATATGCCAATGTCATTTGACCCAAATCTATTTTATATCTTGGGCGTGGCCAACGCGGGTGTGGATGCCGACACGTTAGAACATGCCCTTATTGAGCAAATTGATTTAATTGCCAGCCAGGGCGTAACTCAACAAGAGCTGGAAAAAGTCAAAAATATCAAGTTAATGGACTTTTATCAGACCATGGAAACCATTAACGGTAAAGCCAACACCTTGGGCACCTATGAGCTGTATTTTGGTGATTACACCAAACTGTTTAATGCCCCAGAAGCCTATAACAAAGTGACTCCTGCTGATATTCAGCGCGTAGCACAAACCTATTTAATTAAAGCAAATCGTACAGTCGGTGTGCTCGCTGCGACTGAGGAGTCAGACAAATGAAAACCAGCACTCATTCAAAAATGACCTTGTCGTTATCGGCCATCGCCTTAGCGTGCAGCTTAAGCCTAGCCGGCTGCGCAGCAACACAAAATACTACTGCAGACCCAGTCGCGACAACCCCAAGTTTTGTGATGCCAAGCTATCAAAAAATCACCTTAGATAATGGTTTAACCGTTAATTTAATGGTGCAAAAAGAAGTGCCATTAGTCACCCTTGATGCAGTAATTAAAGCCGGTGCGGTTAATGACACCACCTCAGGTTTGGCTTACTTAACCTCGCAAAGCTTAATGCTAGGCGCTGGAGGTCAATCTAAAGCAGATATTGAACAGCAACTGGACTTTATTGGCGCGAGCGTGAATACCAATGCCGATGCAGAAGGTACTTACATACGTGCTAACATGATGACCAAAGACATCGACAGTGTCTTAGCCATTTTTAGTCATGTGATCCGTCAACCAGACTTTGATACCGCAGAGTTTGATAAGCTTAAACAACGTGAAATTGTCGGCTTATCGCAACAAAAAGAAAGCCCACGGGCAGTGATTAGCCGCTACTTTAGCAAGCTGGTTTTTGGTCAACACCCCTATGCTAACCCAGCGTCTGGCAATAGTGACTCTATCGCTACCATTAACGCCAATGAACTACGAGCATTTCACAAAGGTTACTATCAACCCAATAACATGACTATTAACGTGGTTGGAGATTTTGATGTTACTGAGATGACCGCCAAGCTCAATAAAGCCTTTGGTGATTGGCAGGTCACCGAAACCGTGATGCAACCTGATCTAAGCCAAGACTTGCCGAAGCTAACAAAGCCAAGAGTGTTGTTAGTCGACAAGCCTGATGCCATTGAAACCACGTTTTTAATTGGTGGTGTTGGCATTCGTTACGACAATCCTGATTATGTGGGTTTAACCGTGGTGAACACCATTTTAGGTGGCCGTTTTACCTCATGGTTAAATGATGAGTTACGTGTCAATGCTGGACTAACCTACGGTGCACGTTCTGGTTTTAGCCCTTATTCACAGTCTGGGTTATTCCAAATTAGTACCTTTACTAAGTCGTCGACTACGAAAGAAGCCATCGATTTAGCTTTGCTGACGTATTCGCGTTTGTGGGAAAAGGGTATCGATCAAACGACGCTAGACTCAGCAAAAGCATATGTTAAAGGGCAGTTCCCACCTAAATACGAAACCAGTGGCCAACTTGCTGGGTTACTGTCTGACATGTATCTATATGGCATGAACGATGACTTTATTAACCAATTCCAAGCTAAAGTGGATGGTTTAACATTGGCTGAAACTCAACGCTTAGTGACACAATACTTTCCGCAGCAAAATTTGCAGTTTGTATTAATTGGTAATGCTGCTGAGATCGCCGATATTGCCGCACAATACGGTGAAGTCACACAGGTGAATATTACCGATACCGGTTTTGGTCAGTAGCAATTATTGCACTTTATTATTGACCTCAATGTGAGGTAATCAATAAACATCAAATGGCTCACTGGTTTTTGCAAGTGAGCCATTTTATTTTGAGGTTAGGTTAGACTAAAATTACAACTCATTCGTTGAGGAATTATGATGAAAAGCCGCTTATTGTTATTGCTCGCCGTTATGAGTATTACGCTGCCCTTGAGTGCGATTGCTGACAAGGTTGCACTGGCAGAGTTATGCCCGCTGCTGGTGGGTGAGTGGCAAGGCACCGCAGCAAATCCTGCATTAGACCCAATGGCAGTAACGACCTCGATAATGTGCTCGGCAGATCAGCGCAATTTATATATCAGTGTGAGCCGTGGTAGCCGCTTTTCAAACAGCGAAACATGGTGGTTTAGGCAGCAACAAGAGACCGTTTTATTAGTTTATGGCAATGGCGTGACGGAAGATGTCACCCAGCAACTGACCTTATATCAACAAGCGGATAGCTTTTCATTTTTAGGCGAAGGTGAGATTAATCAGCGCCCTGCATTAGTGCAATTGCAATTCGACCCCATTAAGGCGAATATCCAACAACCTCAAGGCGGTTGGCAATGGCAACAAAGCGCTCATTATCTGGATGATGACAGCGAACAATATCAAGTGGTTAGAGCACTAAGTTTGCTTAAGCCTTAATGGTCTTGTACCGATTTCGGCTGGTTTATAGCATCAAAAAGTAAGCTGCGAATCCCGCCCAACTTAGCAGTAACAGCCCCAGTAACACCCAAGCCAGAGACGTCATTTGTGAGTATGACTCATTGTCGAATGAATCAGCGTCATCACTTTCATGATCGGTATTCTTGGCTTTTAAACGTTGTTTACGCGCTTTATCTCGGTCGCGAGATTTGGCTTTTTCGCGTTTTTTATACTCAGCGATACCCTTTTCAATTCCGGCAGCAATCAGCTTAGTTTGCTCTTTGCTTTGCCCTGGCTTTTGAGTCGCTTTTGCCATGGAAAGCGCATCGTTTTGAGTTTCTGGCGACGGTGTTTGTTTCATTATTCTGCGCCTGCAAAACCAAGTTGTCGCCACGCTTCGTAGCTAATAATCGCGACAGAGTTAGACAGGTTTAAGCTACGGCTACTCGCCGTCATTGGGATGCGTAAACGTTGCTCTAGTGGCGTGGCGTTAATAATGTCCATTGGCAAGCCGCGAGTTTCAGGGCCAAACAGTAATACATCATCTTCTTGAAACGCGATTTGGGTGTGCGGACGACTGCCTTTGGTGGTACATACCATGATGCGCTTTCCCGGTATAGCCGCTAAAAAGCTCGCATAGTCTTTGTGACGTGTTACTCGAGTCAAATCGGCATAGTCTAACCCGGCTCGACGGAGTTTTTTCTCTTCTAAATCAAATCCCAAAGGTTCAATTAAATGCAGCTGTGCACCATTGTTTGCGCATAAGCGAATAATGTTTCCGGTGTTTGGGGCGATTTCTGGTTCGTAGAGTGCGATATGAAACATAGTAACCTTAAGGCTTTGCGAGGCTTAAAAACAAGATTAAATTATACCTCAGCAGAAGGGTAGCGTCATCCACGTAAGATCATCGTGACCTTATCGTGAGGTAATAAACATGGGTAGGGCGATAGCGGCGTTGTCGCGATAATATTCTAGGTTGTCAGTAAGCTAGTGAGGTAAAAATTACGCCTCACAAGTAACATTTGCCGATTGATTGCAGCGCAACTAAAGCCTCGTTGCTGCGCTGCAATATCATAAATCTTACTAGCGCTTAGCAATAACCCACACGGCATGCACAATACCAGGTATGTAACCCAACAAAGTTAAAATTATATTTAAAAGCAGGGTTTTACTGAGTCCTACCTGTAAAAAAACACCCAGAGGTGGCAATAAAATCGCGATTAAAATTCGTAATAAATCCATAATGATCTCCTTTTTTTGCTGTGATGTGAGAAGTTGCAATCCCTAACGTTAATAGTCTACGAGCAACTTGCTTACGCTTACTTGTTTACAGCTTACGCTTAATGCAAAGCAATTATCAGACCAATATTTGACTGATGGCATTTAGCGTCTATTAAGGTTAAGGCAAGTCGACGGCACGCTGGCTAAGTCATGTTAGTAAGAGATACCTCGACCTGAGCATTTTTTATCATCGAGAGTGTAGGGTATTTAGATTGATTAACAGGCTAAGATCTAAAAAGACTTAATTTGATACTTTTGGTCAGTTAAGTGCGACTTGATCGCGGTTGCACTCTTACATTGGGTGTTTAGCCATACTGACATTGGGAACTGGTAAAATACCATGGCAGAGTCTTGCAGTAACATGGCGGGGAAATTGAGTTTATTGGCGGCGAAATTAATCCCTTGTTGATCGCCATAAACATAATCGACTTTTTGTTCTAATAATAACGACAGTCCCTGTTCTATGGTGTCGACCAGTTGCAGCTTAGCCCCAGCATCAACAAAAGAGCGTACTTTTCTGTCATCTAGCGAGATGGGTAAATGTGCAATCACTTTGTCTTTAAGTTCGTTACCGATAAACACTTGCGGTTCAGCTAGCCGAAACAACATCAGCGGTATGGTTTTATCTGCCAATATCACCTGTAAATGCTGTGCGGAAGGCGTTTGTGGCGGCAAGAAGCTCAAGCACCAATTGTTACTCTTTAACTGTTGTTGCGCCGTGGTGCTATTTACAAATGTCACGTTGGTACTTAACGCGCTATATGTAAAAGCGCGCTGTAATAACACCACCGCTTCGCCTTGGTCGGCACTGTATTGAGTTAAATAAGGCGGGTACTCAAAGGCAATGACGTCAATGTCCTGAGCTTGGCTAGTAAAAATACAACAGCATAGAAAACCAAAGATTATTTTATACATGTGGCGCTAAGTAATGTAATGATACTGTTAAGCATAGCACCAGATTAATGATGTATTATACCATTTCCATTAATTATGTGACCAATCAGAGTCACTCAGATTGTTCAGTTTGAGGCGCATTGTTGAAATAATGGTTATTCCCTTCTAAGGCAATGCAACAAAGAAATGAACGGTCTGAGTGTCTCCTGCAAGGCGGGTTTCTGTGCCTTCTATGCTGCTTAATAGCATTTTGACGTAGAGCAACTATGTCTTCAATCCTATTACTTGCCTAGAAGGCACAGAATTCACGCTGAATGACCAGATAATTAGTGGAATTGGTATTAAACTAATTATTACAGGCTAAAGCGTGCTTAATTGGGTCGGTAAATCAATAGTCACCACTAATCCATGTAGTTGCTGATTGGTTGCAGCTATCTGGCCATTGTGGGCATAAATAGCCGCTTGAGTAATGGCCAAGCCCAATCCCCAGCCACCAGATTCACGATCGCGAGAGCTGTCTGGGCGGTAAAATGGCGTGAAAATCGCTTCTAATTCTTCTTCAGCCAACCCTGGACCATCATCTTTAACGACAATGCTCACCCGATGCTTAGTTTGCTTACTTTCGATATAGACATTTTTTTCGGCGTAGCGAATCGCATTGCGCAGCAAGTTTTCAATGGCGCGCGATAAGGTTTTCGGTAAATGTTCAAAGCAAATCGATTCATCGATATTGATGTGTAATTGCTTGCCTTGTTGTTCGGCCTCAAACTCAGCGTCATCTAACACCTGGCTTAATGTTTCGGTTAGCTCAGCTGTGAGGCGTTTTTCGGTGGCATTAAGCCTTACGCGTGACAATGTGAGTAGTTCGCTAATAAGGGCTTCTTGTTGAAGCGCCTCGTATTCAATCCGGTCCAGCTCGGTGCTGTGTTGGCCTTTTTTACGTGCAAGTGCGAGTGACAATTGTAGCCTTGTTAAAGGGGTACGCAGTTCATGGGATATGTCGCCCATTAAGCGTTGTTGGTTGTTTACCATGGTTTCAATGGCGTCGGCCATGCCATTAAAGGCAACCGCGAGTTGGCCCATTTCGTCTCGACGGTTAGCAGTTGCTGCGTCAACGCGATTGGCTAAGTCGCCTCGGGCAAGTGCGTTGGCGCTCAATTTTAATGAACGTAATGGTTTGCCTAAATACCATGCCAGTAGGCCACACAAAAATCCTGATAATAATATGGCTAATCCTGCTGTGAGTAATTTGTTGTCGGCAAAAAAGAAAAACCATGGACGGGGGTGGTTGTCTGGTAAACGGCCAAATAACTGATAGTTTTTGCCGTTAACGTCGAAGATATAAGGGCCAAAAATCAGCTCGTCTCTAAATTGATGGCTTATGGGTTGGTTAGCTTCTTCAGCCATTAATTGAAAACGTCTAAAGCCGCGCGAGACTCGTTTGCTGTTTAATACTTTGCCTTCGTCGTCGGTTAAATATAAGCGGATTGGGCCACCGTTTTGGTCACTACCTCGGTGCAAGCGTTGCAGGTTATTGCTTTCAAGTAATTGCGGTTGCTGTTGAATACGTGTCGCAACCTTGTTTAGCACCCGTTCAAGGCTGGGCGGGAGTGGTGAGCGGTCATGATTTTGCTGTAGCAATGGCAATAACGATACCAGTGCAATAATCAATGAGCTGCACAGCCAAAAGCCCAGCAGTAACTTAAAAAAGAGTCGATTAAACGGGTTGTTTTTTAACATTACGGTATCCAGATATAGCCTTTGCCACGTAGGGTCTTAACCCGTGGACGACCGTCTTGGCGCTCAGGAAGTTTTTTTCGTAAATTAGACAAATGCATATCTAAGCTGCGATCAAATGGCATTAACTTTTTGCCGAGCACGTTTTCACTTAATGATTCTTTGGTTACCAGCTCGCCACTTTTTTCAAGTAAATGAAACAGCAATAAAAACTCTGTGCCTGTTAAGATAATCAATTGCTCATTGCAATAGGTTTCTTGGCGGGTAGGGTCAAGGCGTAAATCACCAAACTGCAACATATCGTTGTTTTGCGCATCTTGCTGTGTGGTTTGTGCTCGGCGTAATATGGCGCGTATACGTGCCACTAATTCGCGGTCGTTAAACGGTTTCGGTAAGTAGTCATCAGCCCCAATTTCTAGCCCCACGACACGGTCGATTTCGTCGCCGCGTGCAGTTAGCATGAGTACCGGTGTTTGCTTGCGTTGGCGTAAAGCACGCAATACTTCAAAACCATTGAGTTTTGGCAGCATGACGTCAAGCAGAATGAGGTCAAAGTCTTGTTGTTGCGCTAGCGACAACCCTTGTTCACCATCATAGGCTTGGGTCAGTGCAAAGCCTTCAAGCTCTAGCAACTGGCTGAGCAGGTCGGATAAACCAATGTCATCGTCTATCAATAAAATGCGATTCATAACTGTCCTCTAGCACAAGTAAAATCGGTACAACATACCGATTTTCAATCAATTACAGATTATCTCATACTAGGGACAATTTACATTAACATTGCATAGTTTTACATTTACCCGTTTTGTTTTTTAACATAACGGGTAATTTTGACTACGATAAACGTGACGACAATAGCCCCTAATATTAAGCCAACTGAAAATACGGCATTTTGTAATGCGGCAGGGTTGAGTACTAACATGCCTCCTAAGCCTAGCATCATAATACCAGACATGAGTTTAAGAACTTCACCTTCTTTTTCAGTAAGTTTGCGCTTGCCTAATGTCATCGAGAACACAATGACGATGGCGGCGAGCGGAATGACATAGACAATATTGTAGGCAATCAAATACATGTAGCGCTGCACTGAATCAAGGTCTGACAATGATAATACTGAGGTGTAAATCATTGGAAATCCGGCGGTACAGAGTAATTCGTAAGCGTTGGCGAGAATCGCCAAAATAGTCGAGCCTAAAATCATGGTAGGCAGCGAACTTGCTTTAGACAACTTACCCATACGTTTTATTAATGAGCCACGATTTTCAACTGACATCGATAAACTCACATCACCTCGTCCATAGAAGTAATCTTTAATATTAACCACGGCAGCTACCAGTGCCAGCAACCCAGCGCAGGTAATAATAATGCCACCATCTCCGCCGCCCAGTAGTTGGAATAAATTCAACCATGCGCTCATAAAGATAAAGTAGATAAATCCTGAGAAGAAAACAAAGATCCCGCCAACCAATAACATGCGTTTACGGCTGCCAGCATTGACCATAATACTCAATAAAAACAGTAATACGAAAAACGCACAGGGATTAAAGGCATCAACACCGGCTAATACTACAGTTAAAACGGGTAACGACAGTTCTTCCGGATGTACTTCGCCAATTAAGGGGATGTCAACGGGTTGAACGCTGGGTTTTGCTGGTGAGTCAATTTTGCTCGTGCTGTCAAAAGACATACCGCAACTGCCTTCAGCTTGAGGGTCGTCATTGGTGTCGGCGCAGGTTTCAAACAGTGGCGCATCATTAGTTGACGCAGCACCTAAGAAATCGTCTAATTTGCTGCCAATATCAGCTTGGCCACCTTGGCGTTGATAGCAGTCTATCAGTCGCTCTAAAATATAGCGTCCGGTGACGTCATGGCTGTTGTAACCCACAACAGCTTCACCACAAATGGCAAAGTAGGGCACTGATTTAGGTTCAACGCCGGTGCGCTGGCCCATTTGCATTAATTTATCGACATTGCCAGGCTCGCTGATCGCGTAGTCGTGTAACTCTATCCATTGAAAACGCTCACCTAATGCATCAATAAACGGATGTGCTTCTTTACAATGCGGACAGGTTTTAGACCAAAAGAAATGCAGTTTGACCACCGGTTGCTGGTTTTGCTGGCTATACCAAATGGCGTCATCTGTTGTGGTAGATGTATTGGCTATTGAGCTCGGTGCTAACAGAAAAATACTAAGAAGAAAAAGTAGTTGGCCAATCAATCGGTTCATAATTAATTCCATTCAAACGCTAATAATATGATTTTATGCCCTTATCCGTTTGCTGTAACAAGCAAGTCCACATTCCGTTAACTGGCTCTCATTTCAGCGATTTTTATGACCGAATATGCCAAGTTGATCATGAATGATTAGAGTTAACGTGTTATGAAAATGCTCTTTACATAGGTTTACTCATCATTAACCCTAATTGACATTGCATTCGCTAAACTGAGTATCAAATCTGCTAAGGCAGAAAACAAACATTTATGTAGACCAAGGAACTTAACAATGAAAACATCATCAATTATCAAGACTAGTTTAGTTGCCTTCGTGGCAAGTTCAGCATTATTAGCCGGACAGTTGTACGCTGCCGACACAACAGATACGACTGTGAAAACGGAGCAAATGAGCAAAAAAGGCGACAGACATCATGGCCCTAAAGATGGCATGCATAAAATGTTGCGTAAGCTGGATTTAACTGACGCACAAAAAGATCAAGTTAAAGCAGTTGTTGAAAAGTACAAAGCGGATCGTCCTGAGCGTCCAACAAAAGAGCAACGCACTGCTCACCGTGCAGAAATGTTAGCCCTTATTACAGGAGCCAGTTTCGATGAAGCTAAAGCGACTGAAATGGCTGAAGCACAACAGCAAAAGCATTTACAACGAATGTTGACGCAGTTAAAAATGCAAAATGAAATTTATCAATTATTGACTCCAGAACAACAGCAAACGTTTCAAGAAAAGTTTGCTAAAGGTAAAGGTCATAAAGCCCGTCGTTAATTAACTCTAATTAAGCGATTATTGGAAGCCGTTACCTTGTGGTAACGGCTTTTTTGTTCATGCAAGTTTGCTAATGGTCACAGTTTGATAAAAGGGATGGCTTGGTTTAGTAAACTTTGTCCTAATATAGTATTGAACTTGCTATAGTTACCCCAGATAAACTTAGCCAATAGAATCGACAACTACCTTATGTCCTCATCCTCTGAATATGACTTTTGGGTCAAACTTGCTAGCCGCGCGTCGGTAGCGACCGCACTGTGTCTTATTGTGATTAAGTTATTGGCGTGGTTATATTCTGGCTCGGCCAGTATGCTGGGGTCATTAACCGACTCATTTGCAGATGCGTTAGCCTCAATCGTCAACTTTATTGCTATCCGTTATGCCATTGTGCCCGCAGATAAAGATCATCGATATGGTCACGGCAAAGCTGAACCGTTAGCATCACTGGCTCAAGCGGCATTTATTCTAGGTTCAGCATCACTATTGTTGCTTTATGGCGGCGAAAAATTAATTAATCCAGTGCCGATAACTAGCCCTGGCGTCGGTATTGTAGTGTCAATCATTGCGATTGTGATGACGCTAGGATTGGTGATGTTGCAACAACGTGCACTTGAAAAAACCAAGAGTACGGTGGTAGAAGCTGATTCACTACATTATAAATCTGACTTGCTACTGAATGGTGCCGTGTTACTGGCTTTAGTGTTAGCAATGTACGGTTGGTGGTGGGCAGATGGTTTGTTTGCGGTGTTAATCGCGGTGTTTATCGGCCAGCAAGCGCTCGATTTAGGCTATCGTTCTATACAAAGTTTGCTCGACCGTGAGTTAGATAACGACACGCGTGAGCAAATTAAAACACTGGCAAAACAAGATCCACGAGTGAAAGGTATTCATGATTTACGCACTCGCCAAGCCGGTAAAACCACTTTTATTCAATTGCACATGGAACTACCGGGTGAGTTGTCGCTTGAAGAGGCTCACGATATCGCCGATAAGGCTGGCTTAGTGATTAAAGCGGCTTTTGATGATGCTGAAGTGATTATTCACCAGGACCCTGTGTAAGCAGGTGCTTTCTTTAGGTGCAACCGTGCCTATTTGATAATAGGCACGGTAGGTTTAACGTATTACACCATCACAAGTTGGTTGGTTATTTGCGAACGAGCCAGCTCTAATGCAGAATCCGCTCGTAAAATTAACTCATCTAGGGTGTCATTTTCTTGCAATTTCGACACGCCAACACACGCACTAAAACGAAGGTGTTTACCCGTTTTTGGGTCTACTAAATCAGTGCTATCAATACTGTGACGAATGCTTTCGGCTACATTTCTGGCAATACTATTGTTACTTGCTCGAATAATGGCAATAAACTCATCACCACTCCAACGGCCCAGTAAGTCTGCATCGGCTAACCTGCTTTGGCATTGTTGAGCAAAATGGATTAATGCCTTATCACCGGTTTCATGGCCAAACAAATGATTGATTTGCTTTAACTCATCTAACGCCATTAATACGCAATAGAAGTGATGATGTGGCAAGGTGTTATCGAGCAATAATGCTTTACCTGCTAATGTTATCCCGCGACGATTAAGGGCCTTAGTGAGATAGTCTACATGAATTTGTTGCTCAAACTTTTCTTTGAGTAAATACGCCTCAGTGATGTCGGTCATGGTGACTTGAATAGCCGGTTGACCATTCCAGTCTATGATTGTTTCCATTAGTTTTACCCATACAGGTTTACCACTGTAGAGGAGGCATTTTATTTCCACGGTAGACGATTGAATTTTGTGATTGAATAGGTTGTTAAGTGCTTCTTCACGTTGGGCACGATAGGCTGGGTCGACAAAATCTAACATTGACGGTAACGCCATAATACTCTGTGGATTAGGGTATCCAAGAATAGTGGCTAATGCCTGATTACAAAAAAGTGGACTAAATTGGTGGTGTATTAACACGCCTTGACCCGAACCATTGAGCAAGGCACGGTAACGATATTCACTTTGTTGTAATGATTGTTGCAGCTGAAGTGATTGCGTTAAGTTAACAATAGTAACCTGCAGTGCAGGGCGCCCTTGCCATTCAACAATATGCTCAATGGCAAGCACATTCATGACTTCGCCAAGGCGATTGCGGTTAATGTAACTTCGAACTTGTGGTTTTTCGATGCCACTCATTAGTGCGTAATAAGTGTGCGCGGCAATGTCTTGCGACTCAGGGTCGATTAACTCCAAAATACTCTTTAATGCGAGAATTTCTTGCGCGTTTTCATATCCGAAAATTTTCGCATAGGTATCATCCGCATGTCTCGGAATAAAGTCTTGGTGAATGACTACACCATATTGAGCATCAAAATCCAAAATCTATCCTTGCACTTGGGACAAGCCACTATCGCTTTATTGGTTGGTCATTCTAGCACTGGAAATATGATTTGCATGTACCGCTTATGGAATAAGATAAAATAATTTATTAATGTGAGTGCATAGTCACATAGAGACCAAGATAAACTATAATGTCATGTAATATAAGGGGTTAATAATTATATCTTATTAACCATACCTTATCAGTCCATCGATAACTCTTTGAGTTTACGTGTTAACGTATTACGTCCCCAGCCTAAACGCTTAGCCGCTTCTTGCTTATGGCCTTGGGTGTGACGTAATGCGGTTTCCAGCAAAATACGTTCAAACTCTGGTTGCACTTCAGTTAATAAATCACTTTCACCTGCCGCGAGCTTTTCGTCTATCCAATCTGTTAATGCCGTTTGCCAATCACTTGCACCAGCATGTTTTTGTTGGTTTGAAACTGGGTCTTTGAGTAACTCAGGAGGTAAATCTTGTGGCAAAATCTCTTGACCAGACGCCATCACAGTTAACCAGCGACACGTATTCTCCAGCTGACGAACGTTACCTGGCCATGGCAGGTTTGCCAGTTTGACGGCTGTTTCTTTCGTTAGAATTTTAGGCTCAACACCTATCTCTTTTGCTGCGGTCGATAAAAAGTGAGTCGCAAGTTGCGCGATATCTTCACGGCGTTGTGACAACGGAGGTAAATGTACGCGGATCACGTTTAAGCGGTGAAACAGATCTTCACGAAACGTGCCTTTTTGCACTAACACTTCTAAATTTTGGTGGGTCGCGGCAATAATACGCACATCAACTTGTACCGCTTGATGACCACCAACGCGGTAAAACTGGCCGTCAGCGAGTACGCGTAATAAACGCGTTTGCACATCTAATGGCATATCGCCGATTTCATCTAAGAATAGTGTACCACCATTGGCTTGTTCAAAGCGTCCTTGGCGCACATTAGACGCACCAGTAAATGCGCCTTTTTCATGGCCAAATAACTCCGATTCGATTAAATCTTTAGGGATAGCCGCCATGTTTAACGCAATAAATGATTTATCTTTACGTGGGCTGTGTTTGTGCAATGCGCCAGCGACTAATTCTTTACCTGTACCCGACTGGCCATTAATGAGCACGCTAATAGATGAGCGAGACAAACGCCCAATTGCCCGAAACACCTCTTGCATAGCCGGTGCTTCACCAATGATTTCTGGGGTTTTGACTGCGGTATCTACTGCTGCAACAGGCGTTTGTTCTGTGGCGTGAGTTAGTGCGCGCTCAACTAAGCTAATGGCTTCATCGATATCAAAGGGTTTAGGCAGATATTCAAACGCCCCCGCTTGATAGGCACTCACTGCACTGTCTAAATCTGAATGCGCTGTCATGATGATGACGGGAATATGCGGATAGTGCAGCTGTAAGCGGTCTAGTAAGGTTAATCCGTCGGTGCCTGGCATACGTATGTCTGACACAATCACTTGTGGCTGTGATGATTCTAATGCTTGCCACAGTGATTCGGCAGCGGCAAAGCTTGCGGTAGATAACGAAGCACCTTTGAGTGCTTTTTCTAATACCCAACGGATAGAGCTGTCGTCGTCGAGGATCCAAACTTGTTCGCTTATGTTCATGTTAAAACCTCATTCTGCCAATAAAGGGCATGCTAATTATTGTAATGGCAGGTTAATAATAAATTCGGTGTGTCCAGGTGCTGACACGCAATCAATACGGCCGCCATGTAAACGGGCAATGTTATGGGCAATCGATAGCCCTAGGCCTGAGCCTTCATCACGACCGGTGACCATAGGATAAAAAAGGGTGTCCACTAAGTCGGGTGGAATGCCTGGACCGTTATCAATAATCGACAGTGCTAAGACTAATTTATAGCGTTGAGTACCAATGGTGACCTGATGTTGAGTGCGAGTTTTTATTAAAATTTCACCGCCACAGGGCTCCAATGCTTGAATGGCATTTTGTACAATATTGAGCACAGCTTGCTGCATTTGATCTGGATCCATTTGTAAGTCTGGGATCGACGGATCGTAATCTCGCTTGATTTTAATATTGTCTGGCATTGCCATTTGCACGAGTTTTAATACTTTTTGCACCACTTGGTGAATGCTGTGTGCTGAGTGTTGAGTTGGGCGTTGCGGCCCTAAAAGTCGGTCGACCAAATTGCGCAGCCTATCGGCTTGTTCAATGATTAAACTGGTGAACTCTTTTAAATCTGGAGAGGTTAATTCTCGAGAGAGTAACTGCGCTGCACCCCGCAGACCACCTAATGGATTTTTAATCTCATGAGCTAAATTACGCACTAAAAACTGTGCAGCCTGCTGCTGTGCGTCCATATTTAATTGCTGATGAATTCGGCGTTGCTGATCAACTTGGCGGAGTTCTAAAACGCTCAGATTTGTGTCATTTTCAATTGGCATTAAGGTGATATCAATTGTGTGATGCTGCCCGTCAAGAGTGATTAGTGCTGCGGTATTTACGGTTAGGCCTTGGCCTGCTGCAATGGCATCACGAAGTAGTTGTGGCTCTACTCCCATTAATTGATAAAGCTCAGGTAAAGTTTGCTCAAGTAGTTTGTGATTGCCTATCCCAAGTAATTGCGCCGCCGCAGCGTTGGCATAGCACGGTTTTAGCTCGGTGTTGATAACCAGCACTGCCGTAACTAAATGATTGAGTAGGTTATTGGTGTCCATTCGCCGTCCTAATATGGGGTTGCACTAACATGGTGCACCACTTTGGTGCAGGCTGCAACCTATTCCACACAAACAGCAATCAAGACTAAAAACCTAAATATAAGTTTTAACTTAATGAATATTATAGTTTTTATCTTTGCTATCTAGACTTTTTAACCGGTCCAAATACTGATGCCTGATGTAGAAATACCTTTCTTGGAGAGCTAGATGCAAGTACTTTGCCGCTTTGTGTTACCACATTCACAACAATGTTATGTTCGCCTCTAAAAATGCCACTGAGTTGGAATGTTGCTGAAGTTTGTGGCTCCGTTGCGACGACGCCATCAACTAATAATATCATTTTGGCGCCTTTTGGCAGTTTTGGTGCAACACTGACGCTAACACTAAAATCGCCATTATTATCGCGAATGGTGGCTTCTTCTTGAGGTGAGGTTATCGTGACTGTATAACTAACTTGTGTGGCATCTTTAGGTGTGACGCTGGCTTGAGGTGGGGTATTGATAGTCATACTATTTTGGGTATTTTGATTAAGATCAACCGCTTCTGCGTTAGCTTTGGGCTCGTCAGAATAATGTACTTTCCCGTTCTCATCTACCCAGCGATACACGGTCGCGAGGCTGCTGGCGCTAATGATAAGCAAGCCAATAAGTAAGATAATACGCATGCTGAACTCCTTAAAAATCAATATTTTCATAGAGTAGACGCTTTTTATTAAAAAATCAGCTTAATCTGTCTTGATTAAGCTGATCTGACAATACGCTAGATTTACCACTAGATATAGTGACAGCAGTATTCTGATATTTGACTCGTGCGTAAGCTAAAGCTCACATTTGGTGCAAGTTCAAATTGGCTACCCGCGCTGAATGCTTTCCAGTCTGTTTCGCCGGGCAATAACACCTCGAATTCACCAGAAGTCACTTGCATGATTTCACCTTCAGCAGTAGAAAACTCATATTCACCCGGAAGTACCACACCCAAAGTTTGTCTGCTGCCATCAGTAAACAACACGCTTCTGCTAGTGACCTTGCCATTAAAATACACGTTGGCCTGTTTTGCCACACTGACATGTTGCAACATACTCATATCGACTCCTAATTAATGTTAAATATTGTCGATGAGTATTACAGATTTTTAATTAAACTTCCTAGTTAAATGTTTTCATGCAGACATAAAAAAGCCCAGATAATTATCTGGGCTAAGTATTTTTACTGAATAGAATTAGCTGCGGTTATTACGCTTACGTTCGTTTTCAGTTAAGAATCTCTTACGAACACGAATGTTCTTAGGCGTTACTTCTACTAACTCGTCATCATCGATGAACTCAAGCGCTTGCTCAAGAGTCAGGTTGATTGGTGGAGTCAGTACTTGAGCTTCGTCAGTACCAGATGCACGCATGTTGGTTAGCTGCTTGCCTTTAAGACAGTTAACTGTCAAATCGTTAGCACGAGCATGGATACCCACTACTTGACCTTCGTATACTTCGGCCGCGTGGCCAATAAACAGACGACCACGGTCTTGTAAACCGAATAGTGCGAACGTTAATGACTTACCTGTAGCATTTGAAATCAATACACCGTTAGCACGTTGACCGATGTCACCGCCTTTATGTGGACCGTAGTGATCAAATGAGTGATAAATCAAACCAGTACCTGAAGTAGCAGTTAAGAACTCAGTTTGGAAACCAATTAAGCCACGGCTTGGGATAATGAAGTCGATACGGACACGACCTTTACCGTCAAGTTGCATGTCTTTCATTTCAGCTTTACGTGTACCTAATTTTTCAATTACGGTACCTTGATGATCTTCTTCAACGTCAACTGTTACGGTTTCATATGGTTCACATAGCTCACCATCGATTGTTTTTAGAATAACTTCTGGACGAGATACGGCTAATTCATAACCTTCACGACGCATGTTTTCAATTAAAATCGATAAGTGTAATTCACCACGGCCTGATACGCGGAAACGATCTGGGCTGTCTGTTTCTTCAACACGTAATGCTACGTTGTGAACTAATTCAGTTTGTAAACGCTCAAGAATGTTACGTGAAGTTACATACTTACCTTCTTTACCCGCGAACGGAGAAGTGTTTACTTGGAATGTCATCGTTAGTGTTGGTTCATCAACCGTTAACGGTGGCATTGCCTCTACTGCATTCACTGCACAAATTGTGTCAGAAATCTTAAGCTCGCCTAAACCTGTAATAGCAACGATGTCGCCCGCGTTAGCGATTTCAACTTCAGTGCGGTCTAGACCCATGTAACCTAATACCTGGCCCATTTTACCGTTACGTTTCTTACCGTCAGCACCAATAATGGTCACTTGTTGGTTAGTCTTAACGCTACCACGAGTAATACGGCCAATACCGATAACACCCACGTATGAGTTATAATCGATTTGAGAAATTTGCATTTGGAATGGCGCTTCTGCATCTGCGTCTGGGAAAGACACTTTCTCAACGATGGTTTGGAATAGCGGCGTCATGTCAGTGCTAGTTTCTTCTGGATCTAAAGTCGCGAAACCATTTAACGCAGAAGCATAAACAATAGGGAAATCTAACTGTTCGTCAGTAGCACCTAAGTTAACGAATAAATCGAATACTTGGTCAATAACCCAATCTGGACGAGCACTTGGACGGTCAATTTTGTTAATAACAACAATTGGCTTAAGGCCTTGAGCGAACGCTTTTTTGGTTACAAAGCGAGTTTGTGGCATTGGGCCATCAACTGCATCAACCAATAGTAATACTGAATCAACCATAGATAGAACACGTTCTACTTCACCACCGAAATCAGCGTGGCCAGGAGTGTCTACGATATTGATGCGGTAGTCGTTCCACTGGATGGCAGTATTCTTTGCCAGAATGGTGATCCCACGTTCTTTTTCAAGATCGTTAGAATCCATAACCCGCTCAGTAGCTTCTCCACGAGATGCAAGGGTTCCTGACTGCGCCAACATTTTATCAACCAGGGTTGTTTTGCCATGGTCAACGTGGGCAATAATGGCGATGTTACGTAAATTCTCTAACACGGATAAACCTCTAAACCAGCAAACAAAAAAAGGGGGCTTTATAGCGACTGAATAATCATAGACACCATAAAAAAGCGTGCCATTCTACTTCAGCACGGCTTTTGTAGATAGGATTATTTTTGAACACATCAATTTTTTCAGCTTGCTCGAGCTCAAAAAACACGTTAAAACCTTTATTTAAGTCATAGTAACAAGCTTGTCATACACAAATGTGACATTGGCTAAAACTTTATCAATTTGCATATGCACCACAATGGACTTTTGCACCACATTGAAACATAGTGGTGCACAAGATTGGTGCGAAGCGTTTGTTTTGTTGATCTTTGATATTTTCAAAATTAACAAAATCAAAAGGTTAACTAATTGGCATGATTATCGCTTTAATGGCAGTAATCGTAAAAATGAAAATTCGTTTTCCAGATGCACCATCTGGCGAATACCAAGATTATATTAAGGGACAACCCTTTACCCTACCGGAGGCTTAAGAATGTCAGTTGAATCAGTTTTAAAGCAACTTGAAGAGTTAGAAGTTAAGTTTGTTGATTTGCGCTTTACCGACACTAAAGGTAAAGAACAGCATGTTTCTATTCCATCTCATCAAGTAAATGAAGATTTTTTTGAAGACGGCAAAATGTTTGATGGTTCTTCAATCACAGGTTGGAAAGGCATCAATGAATCAGACATGGTATTAATGCCTGATCCAACTACATTCGTTTTAGACCCATTTACCGAAGAAACAACAGCCCTTATTCGCTGTGATATTTTAGAGCCAGGCACTATGACTGGTTATGACCGTGACCCACGTTCAATTGCTAAAAAGGCAGAA
The DNA here is from genome assembly GCF_059758095.1 of Shewanella sp. MF05913. Taxonomy (NCBI): domain Bacteria; kingdom Pseudomonadati; phylum Pseudomonadota; class Gammaproteobacteria; order Alteromonadales; family Shewanellaceae; genus Shewanella; species Shewanella sp. MF05913. Next base: position 126,591 of record NZ_JCAYNT010000004.1, on the reverse strand, counting down.
GCATACCTTGTGTCTACTGGTATCGCTGACACCGTATTGATTGGTCCAGAACCAGAATTCTTCTTATTCGACGACGTGCGTTTTGGCACTGATATGTCAGGTTGTTTCGTTAAAATCGACGCAAAAGAAGCGGCTTGGAACTCAGGCACTAGCTATGCAGATGGCAACACAGGTCACCGTCCAATGGTTAAAGGGGGTTACTTCCCAGTCGCGCCTGTCGATTCATCACAAGACTTACGTTCAGCAATGTGTTTAGTGCTTGAAGAAATGGGTCAAGTTGTTGAAGCGCATCACCATGAAGTGGCTACAGCGGGTCAAAACGAAATCGCTACACGTTTTAACACCTTGACTAAAAAAGCAGATGAAATCCAAATTCTAAAATACGTTGTTCATAACATGGCTCACGCTTATGGAAAGACAGCGACATTTATGCCAAAACCAATCGTTGGCGACAACGGTAGTGGTATGCATGTTCACCAATCTTTAGCTAAAGACGGTGTTAACTTATTCGCGGGTGACAAGTACGCTGGCTTAAGCGAAATGGCATTGTTCTATATTGGTGGTATTATCAAGCACGCTCGTGCATTGAACGCATTCACCAACCCAAGCACTAACTCTTATAAGCGTTTAGTGCCGCATTTTGAAGCGCCAGTTATGTTAGCTTACTCAGCACGTAACCGTAGTGCATCAATTCGTATTCCAGTGGTACCAAGCCCTAAAGGCCGTCGTATCGAAGCGCGTTTCCCTGATCCACATGCAAACCCATACTTAGGTTTTGCGGCACTATTAATGGCTGGTCTTGACGGTATTCAAAACAAGATCCACCCAGGTGAAGCAATGGATAAAGACTTGTATGACTTACCTGCTGAAGAAGCAGCTGAGATCCCACAAGTAGCAACGTCTTTAGAAAATGCTCTTGAGAATCTACAAGCGGATCATGAGTTCTTAACTAAAGGTGGCGTATTCAGTGAAGACTTCATCCAATCTTATATCGCAATTAAGAAAGGTGAAGCTGAGCGTGTTGCACGTACTACTCACCCATTAGAGTTTGAGATGTACTACAGCCTATAATGAGTCGGTTTTTATAAACGACTCAGTATTGCAAAATACTCAACCCCGATAAGCAATTATCGGGGTTTTTTGTTATACAGTATGTTGCAAATGTAAACAGATGTGTCTAAGGTGTTGCGTTCGTATTTTTCCGCACGGCAATATTTCCCCTGCCATTGTATTGCTCAAAAGTTCTGCATATGAGAATTAGATGAAATTATCATTTAGGTATTTGTTATTAATTGCGATGACCTTGGTGTCTTTGATACCTATTTGTGTATTAGCGTTGTGGACCAGCCATAATGCGCTCGATAATGAATATCGAACGGTTCATGACAAACATTTATTGTTAGCAAAAAACTTATCACAAGCACTAGACCGCTATAGTGTCGACGCGTTATCAATATTTAATCGCGCCACTGATTCTGTTATTAAACAGCAAATTTCCTCCGAATTTATTTCACTTTTTAAAGACATTGATGTTGAGTCTGTTGGTGAATATAACGCTCAAGGCCAGCTCGTCAACGTGTTATTTGGTCCCGCACAATCACAGCCTTTATCGTTAATCGAGGGTGATAATATTTTTGATCTTTCTCAATTATCTAGCGCAACGTTTACTGACGTGCATAAATTCGGTGTCACGAATCCAACCTTGTATATGATCCGTAAAGATAACCAGCAACGTATCTGGTTGGCGGTAATGAATCCTGCATTTATTGGTTTATTGCAGTCTGCGGTTAAATTTGGCAAAAAAGGCCATGCTGCTATTGTCGATCGCCAAGGTAATGTGTTGGCTCACCCGAATAAAGAGTGGCAAGCAAACAGTAAAAGTTTGTCTAAAGTCAGCATTGTGAAACAAATGATGGCCGGTAATACTGGTGTGATGGAGTTTTATTCTCCGGCTGTTAAGCAGGATATGATAGCGGCTTATACTATTGTGCCTACAACGGGGTGGGGAGTAATGATCCCGCAACCATTGGATGAATTGTATGCTCGCGCAGAGTCTGAAATTAATACCATTTTATGGGTTGCCTCCCTATCGTTTTTTGCTTGTTTACTACTAAGCTGGTGGATGACCGGATTGATCACGCGACCAATTGCCGCACTCACTAAAGAGGTGTGCAACTTAGCGCAGCAACAAACTCAAGTAAGCCCTATGGCGAAACAGCGTATTGAAACCACTGAGTTTGTTACCTTGTTTGACAGCTTTCATTATATGTCGAAGCAAGTTATTAGTAGTCAGGCAGAGTTAGCGCAACGCGTAAAAGATAGAACCGCTGATTTAGCCCAGGCTCAAGCCGAAGCATTGCATTTAGCTAATCATGACCAGGTAACCGGGCTCGCTAATCGTATGTCGATTAGAAATACTATCCAGCAACGTATTGATGCAAAACAACCATTTTCCCTTTTATTTATCGATTTAGATGGGTTTAAAATGATTAATGATACTTATGGCCATGGCATCGGTGACAGTCTGTTGATCAGTATTGGGCAAACGGTTGCGGTCAGTCTTGAGTTTGGTGATATTTTAGCTCGCTATGGTGGCGATGAGTTTGTGTTACTTTTACAGCACGATAACCAGTGTGATATTGTTAACCGCAAGGCTAAACGTGTATTAGAATTAATTAAGCAGCCTTATAAAATAGACGGTCACCAGTTAAACGTTAGCGCCTGTATTGGTATTGCTCAATACGATGGTGTCGATACCGATACAGACAGTCTTATTCATCGTGCAGACGTTGCCATGTATCAAGCTAAGCATGCAGGTAAAGACCAAGTCATGCATGCGTGTTAATCATCGCACCCATGTAAAAATAACGATAGAATTAATGATAAAGTCAGTTATGCACTTAACGTATTTAGATTAAGGATTGTGATTACAAAATGAGTCGACTCGCAACAATCTCTCGTCGTGCGCAAACCAAACCCAATGGCTTTACTCTAATCGAGTTAGTGGTGGTAATCATTATTTTGGGTGTTTTAGCGGTTGTTGCAGCCCCTAAATTTATTAGTTTAAAAAGTGATGCTTATGCCAGTGCAATGCAAGGTGTTGCCGCCGCCATTAGTAGCGGTAAAACCATGGTGTATTCAGCATGTGTTATTAGTACCAGTTGCGATGAAACGGCTGCTGCCGGAACGGGGAATGGTCTAGGTAATAGTATTACGGTACAAGGGCAATCGATTACGTTAGCTTACGGGTATCCGCGTCATACTTCAGCAGGCATTGCAAGAATGATTAACATTGTCGACAACAATGACGGTGGTGAATTTAACATCACACCAATCGATAAAAATAGCATTAATGATCGTGATGGCTTACGTATTCGTCCTAATGCCGATTATGACCTAAAAAAATGTGAGATTCGTTATTCACAGCCGTTAGCTGCGGGTGAGCAACCTCTGGTTGAAGTGGATATTGACGACTGTTAATACTGAGAATCACTCACATTTAAAAGAATGCCATGAAGATCACTTCATGGCATTTTTGTTGGTAGCAAGAATGTCGAAGGTATAATTGGGTTTAGTGACGTGATATTTTTGAGCTCAAGTACGATTTGTAGAGGATTTCACTCAAAAATATGATATTTATATAATTAATCACTCATTTGATTCTGACTAAAAAAGCGATCTGTTTAATGGATAAGAAAGACCTAAAGCTATTAGAAATATTACAGCGTCATGGCCGAATGGCGGTTTCTGAATTAGCCGACAAAGTAAATATGTCAGATACGCCTTGTTTGCGTCGAGTCAAAAAGCTTGAGCTTGATAAAGTCATTGTAGGCTATGGTGCCCAGGTAGATCCTGCAAAAGTGGGCCTAAGTGTCGTGGTGTACGCATCAGTGCGCTTGAGTGAGCATTCAGATGAGTCAACAGCATTATTTGAGAGTACGGTAGCGCAATTGCCTGCGGTAATGGAATGCTCGGTAGTGACGGGATCGCACGATTATTTATTAAAGATAGTCGCCAAAGACTTAGTGACCTACGAGCAGTTCATTAAAAAGTCTTTAGGTAACTTAAAGTACGTGTCTAATATTGAAACAACAGTAGTGTTAAAACAAATATTTAGTCATAACGTACTGCCAGTCGACGCATCGCCGATAGAGTAGTCAGTTATTGATTATATTGGCTATGCTCGGCGTGCTTACATAGCCAATACTCAAAATACCTAATACCTAATACCTAATGATGCTAGAGAGAGCGACTAACCTTGCTCCATTGACGCAATAAACTTGTTCGACTCTTCTATCGACTTGTTCATTTCATTAATTAAGCTTGAGATGTCAGTTTGTAAGCTAGCAAATTCACCTTTAATCGCGCCAATTGCTTGAGCATTTAAGTTATGCTTTAGATAGAGCATATTGTCTTTCATGGCGGTTAAAATCGGTGGCATTTTAGCTTCTGCACGGCGCATGCCTCTCACTAATGAAGTATAAGCGCGCTTGGTTTCGTTCAGTTTGTTGGTGCTATTGCGGCGTAAGCTGGCTTTGCTTATCTCGGTGATTTCATCTTGCCATTCTTCAAATAATGCATCGGCGACATCTTCCACTTTACCAATACGATTTGTGACTTCATCCGCCGCAGTTTGTGCCGACTCATATTCATCTTTGGCTTTGTTGTAGGCATCTTCTAAATCGCCGCCATCAAAAGCCAGTAAAGCTTGCATTTCTTCGAGTGCTGAACTGAATTGCTCTTGTGCTTCTTCTTGTGACTCTTTGGCATTTTGAACACGATCAACCATAATGTCGCGCTTGTGATAGCCGACTTTTTCCATGGCACCGTAATAGGCGCTTTGACAACCGCTCAACAGTAAACTGCTACTTAATAGTGCCAGTGATATCCATTTTTTCATCAATGTGTCTCTTTTTATTGTTTGAGTTGAACGTAACCTTAAAGAGGTTAACGATCAGATTTGATTAACTGCCTGATTTAAATTTTGCAGCGTCGATAATGCTCCATAAATGGAACAGGCCACCAATAATGGCGGGAATGACTAATACGAAAAAGAAGTAGCATACCGCCGTAATACAGAAAAATAACAATGCCGCTAAAATGCGTCCTTGTAAAAGTTGCCCTAGGCCTGGGAAAAATAAACTTGCTACTGCTGCGAGGACATTACCCGCCGAACCTTGCTGAGACATCAATTTGCTCCATTCTTTTAGCACTAATATGTTATAACATTGTACGAAGTTAGTGGCTTAATACAAATGTTATCTCTACTAACGGACTATGAAATAAGGATTATTATGCCCAAGAAGTTTGATTTTAGACCATTCGTCGAGTTTTTCACTGGTATTGGCCAGTTCTTACTGCACCTAAAACAACGCCTCGCCGACGACCAAATTAATATCCGTGCGGGCCATTTGGCCTATGTCACCTTGTTGTCGTTAGTGCCGATGGTGGCCGTGACGATGTCGATGCTATCGGCTTTTCCGGTATTCCAGGGTATTAGAGGTAAGATTGAAGGGTTTATTTATAACAACTTTATTCCTGCCGCCGGCGACACGGTACAAGTGTATATCAACGAGTTTGTCGCAAACGCTTCTAAGGGGACCTTTGTTGGTATTATCGCATTAGTGTTTGTCGCCATTATGTTGATATCGGCCATCGACAAAGCGTTGAATAACATTTGGCGAATTAGCGAAAAACGATCATATGTGGTGTCATTTTCAATGTATTGGATGGTGCTCACTTTGGGCCCTGTACTTATTGGTGCAAGCTTAGTGGCGACGTCTTATGTGGTGTCACTAGAAGTAGTGACTGGCACAGAGCTTTCAGGCATTGTGCCGTGGATTGTAGAGCGGATCCCATTGTTGTTTTCTGTGGCCTCTATTTTATTGCTGTATATGGTGGTGCCTAACCAAAAGGTGCGTTTTTTACATGCACTACTCGGAGCTATTGTGGCGGCGGTACTCTTTGAAGCCGGTAAAAAAGGTTTTGCATTTTATGTGACGCAATTCCCTAGTTACGAAGCGATTTACGGTGCGTTAGCGGTTATCCCTATTTTATTTGTGTGGGTATATCTATCGTGGATGATCGTATTACTGGGTGCTGAAATTACCGCCGCCTTACCTGAATATTTAGACAGCTTAGCGTTGATTGCAGAAGAGATGAAAGCAGAGATCTTTACCGAAGGTGAAGCCTCGAGCGAAGATGAGAATGCCCAAAAGATGAATGTGCATGATCCCGTGATGACATTAAATCAGTCACAGGCCAAAGCAGTCGCTGATTCAACGGTGGATAAGTCTTAATTCTTTTTGATGATAGATAATTAGCCGGGCTATTTTGCGTGATATTTGTATCGCGCGACATGGGATATTCCATGGCATTATGTTTTACCTCTTATTTAAGGTTATTAGGATTTTATGATTGCATTAATTCAACGCGTCAAGCGTGCGTCTGTTACGGTTGATGACGAAGTGATCGGTAAAATTGATCAAGGGTTACTGGTATTACTGGGTGTTGAGCGCGAAGATGATGCTGAAAAAATGGCAAAGCTGGCAACTAAGGTCATGAAGTATCGCGTGTTTAGCGATGATGACGGCAAAATGAACCTTAATGTGTCGCAAGTGGGCGGTCAGCTACTCGTGGTATCGCAATTTACTTTGGCAGCAGACACTGGGCGAGGCTTAAGGCCAAGTTTTTCGTGTGCAGCCACCCCAGAGCAAGCTAAGCAATTGTATCTCGATTTTGTGGATTTTTGCCGCCAACAAGGCATTGAAACTCAAACGGGTCAATTTGGTGCCGACATGCAAGTTGAATTACTCAATGACGGCCCAGTGACCTTTAATTTGCAGGTTTAACTTTTAAATAAGGCATAGACGATAAGGAGTGGTAATGTCACAAGACAATGTAATGCCAATCGGTAGTGGTTTTAGCGAACTGTTATCTCAATTACAAAATACATGGCATAGCACCATTCCTTTAAGCCAGTTTATGCAGGTTCAGCCGCTTCGTTTTAGTGGCACTGAATTACAGGTCACCGCGCCATTAACCCCGAATATTAATCTGCATAACACTATGTTTGCTGGCAGCATTTATACGCTAATGACCCTAACAGGCTGGGGCATGGTGTGGTTGCAACAACAACGTTTAACGCTACAAGGGGACATTGTATTAGCTGATGCCAACGTAAAGTACATCAAACCTATTACGGCCGACCCCATTGCGAAAGTGATTTGGCCGAATACTGATATGTCTGGTTTAGCTGATGGCAAGCGGATTAAGGTCACATTAGAAGTCGGACTATATTGTAACGAACAGCTGTGTGCTGCTTTTACGGGTCATTATGTGTCTTTACCTAAAGTGATACCTGAGTAAACCTTTCTAATTAATCGAACCTTATTGCTACATTTATCCGCTTTTTTTCTTTTTTATCGTTCAATATACTGATGTCATTGGTCGATTATGTAGAGACCTCACTGAATAAACTTAAACTAGTAGGCGGAATAAACGATGACAAAAGTACTCATGTTAAAATCGAGCATTTTAGGCGAATACTCTCAATCTTCAGCACTTGTTGACTATGCAACTCAGCAGTGGAGTGCACAAGGTGCTGAGATAACAACTCGTGACCTAGGTAGCAACCCAGTGCCGATGTTAGATGGCGAGATTGCTGCAGCTTTACGTGGCGGCGACAATTTATCTGAGCGCCAACAAGCAGCTTTGATATTGTCGGACGAATTAGTCGCGGAGATCAAAGCCCATGACACGATTGTGATAGCCGCACCAATGTATAACTTTAGTATTCCGACAACCTTAAAAAGTTGGATCGATTTTATCGCGCGCGCGGGTGTGACATTTGCCTATACCGACAAAGGCCCTGTAGGATTAATTGAGGGTAAGCGTGCGATTATTGTCACTACGCGTGGCGGCGCACATAAAGGCGGAAGTACAGATCACGTGGTGCCTTATTTAACTACCGTACTTGGCTTTATTGGTATTACTCATGTTGAAACCGTATACGCCGAAGCATTGAACATGGGCCCTGATGCGGCCGAAGCGGGTATTAGCCAGGCTAAACAGACTATCGACGCGATTACCTTGTAATTCAATTATCTTGATCTATGCATAACGCCCAAATCTAAACGATTTGGGCGTTTTTATTGGCGAACCTACCCACTTTTTTGTATTACTCTCTCTTGTGTTGATCCAAGTTGTTATCTGCAACGTATTGAGCGTTGAGATATATTGCTGGAAATATATCAATCTCAACTCACTGCCTAATCAAAATATTTCTATCTTGCTGACCCATTGTATTTGAGTCAATCCAGCTATCATTATATTGTTGAGTTAGTGGGTCCTTTGACACAAAAAGGCGTTAACCTATGCAGTTAAAAAAAGTGGTTATTGCGTCGGTTTTAATTTGTATTTGCTTAGGAATGATCCCTATACTTATGGTGTTAAGCCAATGGTATCAAGACAGTGAATCTTACGGCATTAATATTAACGACCACCAGCAATTACGCTTTACTTGGCAAGATGTTGAACAGCAATCGCATCAATTTCCTGCGTCCGCGGGTAAATATACCTACTTATTCTTAGGCTTTTTATCGTGCTCTGAAATTTGTCCGATACGGGTCCAACAAATGATTCAATTGGAGCAACACATACAGCAGGATGCTTTGTTTACTGGGGCTGAGGTGCAATTTATGTTTGTAACGATTGATCCTGACAACGATACCCCCGAAGTGCGTAAAAGTTTAATTGATGATCGATCGCCTCGCTTTGTGAGCGCGTCATTATCTGATGAGCAGTTACAGCGATTAGATAGGCGATTGTCTGAAAATATCAATCATGAACTCACCAGCATAAACCATGTTGGTAAACTGTTTTTAGTGTCCCCGGATGGACAACTTGCAAGAATATACACGGCTAAGCAGCTTTCAACACCCAAAATGCTGCATGAGCTTAAGCACATTATTTCATCTGAAATGTAGGCCTGTTTATGAATGATAACCAAACAACAACGCTGTTAAAGAAGCATGATTCATATATTTACCAAATATTAATGCTACAAGGGCCACTGCTGTTTATGAGTGGCTTTTTTGGCGCGAAAATGCTGACATTTAGCACTATCGCTGCGATTGCGATTTTAGTCTTAGTGCAGTTAAGTTACAGCTTATTAAAAGGCACTGAGTTATTTGCCATTGTGGGGGCGGTGATTATGATGACCGTTTCTGGGTTGTTGATTCAAAGCCAGATGGGCATGCTTGAGATGCACTTCCATATTTTTGCTTCTATGGGTGTATTTTTGATTTATTTACGCTGGCAACCCTTGCTGGCGGCATTATTAACCGTTGCGGTACATCATGTTGGCTTGACCTATATCCAACTGCAAGGTGTCAGTTTATTTGATACGCCAGTGATGATTTTTGCCGGTGAATGTAATTGGACCATTGTGTTGATCCATGCATTATTTGCTGCGGTAGAGACCTTTATTTTAATCCGTATCGGCTTGTTTATGCGCACAGATGCCGTGGCTAACCAGCGTATTGCTGGCGCGATTGAAACCATTTCAGCCAATAAAGATTTGTCCGTTCGGTTGCCATCAGCAGACACGCCAGCGGAAATGTCGTTTAATTTAATGCTCGAAGAGTTGTCGCAGTTATTTCATGATTATCGTGATATTGCCACGAAAATGGCCAATACCTCTGATAATTTAATGAATTTAAGTGATAAGACTCAGCGTTCAGTGGAGCAACAAACTCATCAAGCTCATGTCATAGCCGATGCTACGCAAGTGGTAATAGACCATTTTCAGCAAATGGCTCACGATAGCCAGTTATCTGCAGAGCAAGCTAAAGATGCTGCCAGTTCAAGCATTAGCGATCGCCAAAGTGCGCTTAGCATCATGAAAGACATGCAACTGCTTGAAACCAATACTACAGAAGTGACAGAGTCTTTAACCGAACTGACCAAAGATGTAGCGGCCATTACCTCGTTGCTGCAAGCTATTCGCAGCATTTCAGATCAAACTAATTTACTAGCGCTGAACGCGGCAATTGAGGCCGCTAGAGCCGGTGAGAGTGGCCGTGGCTTTGCGGTGGTTGCCGATGAAGTTCGTACACTCGCGCAACGAACGAGCCAATCTACAGATGGTATTGAAAAAGTGTTGAGTCGTCTAAACGTGAGTATGTTAAAAACAGTTGAGTCGATGGACCAAGGTAGAAAGCGCACTTCAGAAAACGTGCAGCATACTAATAATATTGCTAAGGGACTCGATTTGCGTTCCGCGCAAATTGGCCAAGTTTCTACCTTAAGCAACAATGTTGCCAATGGCACTCAAGAACAGGCCAATAAACTCAACCAAATTGGTGCAGAGATTTTAGATAATGCCAAAGCAGTGGTGGTGTTATCTGAGCAAGTGCAGAAGCTTGCGGTTGGTGCTGTTGAAATGAAACGTATTACCGAAGATTATCAAACTAAGGCCGCTGCCTATAAAGTGTAGCGTGTAGAGTAGATAGGCTTTGAAATAAAACAGATGTCAGCATGACTGCTCACATCTGTTTTTATTTTATCTTAGATAGAAACATCTAAATATTGGCATAAGCGCTTAAAAATAGGTTTTTAAGTACTTTTTGGCGTAGCTGCGCAGTTTTTTATTGTCTGCGTTGTTAGCTAGCGCTTCAATGACCGGTTTAAACTTATCGTTACCTGAGCTGGCTAAGGCTTTGGCTAACCAGGCATAAGTATCAATGGCTAAGCGGCTGTCGTCCAGCAAGCGCGGCTGAGCTAATTGTTCACTAAGTTGAGTTAACATCACCTCGCTATTTTCTCGTTCATACATGATCCGCTTAGCGGCAATGCGGATTAATATCAGGTCATCACTGGCTAAAGCGTTGCTGTATGCATTTAAACGAGGCGTTAAATCGACATGCGTTTGCGCGTGCAGAATGGGATTCCAAATGACGTATTGGCTAATATTAGTAATACCTTCATTGGCATATTTACGTAATTTTTTATGGTAATCACCTTCGGCAATTTGGCTTAACGTAGCACGATATTTTTCGTTGCCAGAATAGCCTAAACCTTTAGCAAGCCAGGATGAATAATCGATAGCTTTTTTGTCAGTCGCGCTGGTTAAACTCTGTTTAAGCGACGCTTCTATCGCATCATATACGGCGACATCTTGCGGCCCTGAAATAATTAAGGTTTCAATGGCGTGTATTTGTTGAGCGTGATTGTCACCTTGAAATATCGCCTGATATTGCTGTTCTTGTACGATGGGTTCTTGTGCGCTGACTAACGGGGTGAATAACGAACTCAATAATCCTACGGCCATCAGTAATCCGCTGATTGCCATGTTGCTTACATTTTTTGTCATGCTATGTCCTTTTATCATGTGAGTTATTTCTTAGTTCCAGCGTTTAAAAATCAGTGAAGTATTGATGCCACCAAAGGCAAAGTTGTTGCTCATGATGTATTGGGTATCAAGTTGGCGAATATCGCCTTTGATATAATCCAACTTGCCGCATTCAGGGTCAATTTCATTGAGGTTTAATGTTGGTGCAAACCAGCCTTCATTCATCATTTGGATACTGGTCCATGCTTCGAGTGAGCCACAGGCGCCAAGCGTGTGGCCGGTATAGCTTTTAAGTGATGAAATCGGCGTATTTGCACCAAAAACAGCATGCGTTGCTGCGGTTTCGGCAATGTCACCGCGGTCTGTAGCAGTACCGTGCGCGCTGATGTAACCAATGTCTTGCGGCGACAGCTTAGCGTCTTTTAACGCTAAACGTATGGCCACTTCCATTGTGTGTGCATTGGGTTGAGTCACATGTTGGCCGTCAGAGTTGGTGCCAAAGCCAACAAGCTCAGCATAGATTGTTGCCCCGCGAGCTTGAGCGTGTTCTAACTCTTCGAGTATTAACGTACAGGCTCCTTCTCCTATGACTAAACCATCACGCTGACTGTCAAATGGGCGTGGGGTTTGTTCGGGAGTATCATTTTGAGTGCTGGTAGCAAATAAGGTATCAAATACCACCGCTTCTGTTGGGCATAGCTCTTCACCGCCGCCGGCTAACATAATGGTTTGCATACCATATTTAATCGCTTCGTAAGCATAACCTATGCCCTGGCTGGCAGAGGTGCAGGCACTGCTTGTGGTATGAATACGACCTTGTAAGCCAAAAAACACCCCAATATTTACCGCCGTAGTGTGGGCCATCATTTTGATATAGCTGGTGGCGGTCAGTCCCGACATTTCACCGGTTTTAAGCATGTCACCAAAGCCCATAATCGGTTCAGTACTGCCGGTAGATGAGCCATAAGCGACTCCTACCTGGCCTGAGCTCAATACCGGGTCATTTAACAACCCTGCGTCTTCTAACGCCAGCTCGCTTGCGCGGGTTGCCATGAGTGACACCCGGCCCATTGAACGGATTTTTTTACGTGAGTAATGCGATGGTACTGTAAAGTCACGCACGGGCGCCGCGAGGCGAGTGTTTAAGTCAGGATAGCGATCCCACTCGTCCATGCGAATAACACAATTATGCTTGGCTAATAAACTGGCTTTAATCTGTTGCCAGTCCTGACCGAGAGCAGAAATACCGCCCATACCTGTGACGACTACGCGCTTCATATCATGCCTCCATTGACCGAAATCACTTGGCGGGTGATGTATGCAGCATCATCAGACAATAAAAAGTTTGCCAGACCGGCTATTTCATTGGGTTTCCCCATGCGTTTCATTGGTACCATTTGGTTGACTAAATCGGTTGGGAAATCACTCACCATGTCGGTTTCGATTAACCCTGGAGCAATGCAATTCACGGTGATTTTGCGTTTGGCTAACTCAAGTGACAATGCTTTTGTTGCACCAATAATGCCTGCTTTAGAGGCGCTGTAATTGACTTGGCCGCGATTACCGGCAATACCCGAAACCGATGCGAGGGTAATAATGCGTCCACCTTTACGGGCTTGTACCATTGGCATGATGGTTGGGTGTATCACATTGTAAAAACCGTCTAAATTGGTGTGGATAACACTGTCCCATTCGTTTTCGGTCATGGCGGGGAAGGCGGTATCACGGTTTATGCCGGCATTTAAAATAACCCCGTAATAAGCACCATGCTCGGCAATATCGGCTTCAATAGCTTGCTTTGCGGCAGGACGATCGCCGATATCAAACTGCAATACAGAGACATTGACGCCAAGGTTGGTGAGTATTTGCTGCACTTCAGCCGCAGCGTTATGGTTGCTGTGAAAGTGCAGCGCAATATCAAAACCATTTTCGGCTAATTTAATGGCAATGGCCTTGCCGATCCCCCGGCTTGAGCCGGTAATTAATACTCTGTTAGTCACAAGTCTCTCCATGATGTGCTGTTTTATTATTATGAGTTGCTAGGTTCTGTTTGGTTTTCGTTAATATAGGCTTGAGTGTTTAGTGGTTGAAACACATTGACGTTTGCCGAGGCGACCACATGGTTTTGATGAAATATTTGGCAATCAAATACCGCTAAACCAGAAGGCTCTTGATAAAGGCGGCTCACCTTGGTGTGATAGGTTTGCCCAAGGATAAAATGGCCTATGTGCATCTGTAATTTACGGCTTCCCAGTAAAAAACCGACGCGTACTTTGTCACCCTTTAACTTGGCTTCAACGCCTGCTAATGCTGCAATGCTCTGCGCCATGTATTCAATGCCGACGTAATTGGGCACACCATTGATTGTGTTGTCAAAGTAAGCGCTTGCTTCGCTAATATGGATAGCCGTAAGCAGAGTGTCGGGTTGATGTTCGAGTAGCTTATCAATCAAAATCATTGGCGCTCGATGCGGCACAAACTCGCTGATATCGTGGCCTAATAGCGTGGCGTCAGCAATAAGGGTCGACATGGTTTTAGGCATCCTTTTTACAAAAAATAACGCTGGCGTTGCTGCCACCAAAGGCAAATGAGTTACTCATAATGTAGTTGAGTGACTTTGCTGGTTGTGAATTAGGTAGCGGTGAATTGGCGTGCTGTGAAGCGTTGGCGCTCACTAAGGGTATGCTTGGGTCGTTATTGTCAGCGTGACCGTCCCATATATGAGGGGGCAACTGTTGAAGATAATTATGTGGGCTGAGCAGTAAATAACAAAATGCTACCTCAATGGCGCCAGCAGCACCCAAAGTGTGGCCTGTTAAGGGTTTGGTTGAGCTACACGGCGGTAATGCTGGGCTAAATACCTTGGTGATTGCGCGTGATTCCATGGCATCGTTTTTTGGGGTGGCAGTGCCGTGCAAATTAACATAATCGATTTGTTCTGGCTGAATATTTGCCGCGGCTAATGCGCTATTCATGGCTGCAATGGCGCCTAAGCCTTCAGGATGCGGCGCTGAAATATGGTGGGCATCAGCAGATTCGCCTATGCCCGCGAGCATGACGTCGCTTTGGCCACGCGTTAAGGTAAATAGCGCAGCGCCCTCACCAATATTAATGCCGTCGCGGTTTAGGCTAAACGGATTACAATGTGCTTTAGCAATAGACTCTAGCGAATTAAATCCATTTACGGTTAATTGGCATAAACTGTCGACGCCGCCGACGATAACCATGTCACACAAGTTTGCGAGCAGTAATCGTTGTGCGCTGGCAAACACTTTGGCACTTGATGAACACGCGGTCGACACAGTGTAGCAAGGGCCTTCGAGTTCAAATAACTGCTTGAGGTAGTCGCTAGTGCTGCCCAGTTCTTGTTGTGAGTAATGGTAACTCGGTGGAAAGTGACCATGTTCGAGTTGATAGGCTAATGCCGCTTCACCTTTGGAAATTCCCGATGTACTCGTGCCTAATACTACGCCAATTCTATCAGCTCCATACCTGGCTTTTGCCTCGTTTACTGTATGAGTTATTTGCATTGCTGCAGTGTTAAGTAAACGATTATTTCGGCAAGCAAACAACTGTAAATGCTCGGGAATATCAATAAGGCTGTCATCATTTACGCTACCGACAATCGTTGGGCCGCTAAACAATAAATCATCACGGTATTGCATGGCACTGGTGTCGCCATTGACCAAGCGCTGCAACACTGTTTCAGGCGAGTTGCCTAACGGCGTACAAAGTCCGATATGGGTTATTGCTATTCGGTTATTCATATTGTGTGCTCAGTCTTTGTCATTGGTTACTCGAGTGGCGTGATGTGCAACAAAATGTCGGCTGATTTGATGGTGACGCTAATATTTGCTTGCCACGGGTTGAGATCACTATAGCTGATACTGATCTGCTCGCCATCGGCATCGATTAACTGTTTGCATAATGCACTTGCGCAAGGTGTATCCAGCAACTGAGCACCTGAGAGTTGTTTATTGACTTGCTCCGAAGACCAGTAGACAAGCTGCATGATGGCCATTAAGTACTCAGCATTAAAGGCATCGCCTAACAAGTTACTTTGCTCACTTTGCAAGGTGTGGCCATCGTACACCAGGGTAAACAATGCCTGGCCTAAAGGCGCGAGCCCCACTAAGGTCATACGCTGTGAGGTGAGCTCTAATTGAGTCAGTAATTCATGATTATCTTGGCCGCGGTTCATGCTGATCATTTGGCTTAGACTGATCTCGCTTTGGGTATTTAGGGGCGTCACGGTGGGCGCTAGGCAATATTGAGCCTGACTGGTTATCGCCATACAGGTTTGTCGGGTAAATTGTTGGCTACAACTTGCCAATGCGCACAGCAAAAACACTGCGCCAATCACCCCGATAGCACGACTATGATTAAGCAACATCTAACTCCCGACATAACTCAACGATGGTATTAAGGCGACGCTCTGATTCTTTAACAAAAGGATTTTTAGTGTCCCATGCGTAGCCTGCCAAAATAGAGCAAATCATTTGTTTAATATTGTTGTTCGCCTGTTGATAAAAAATCACATCTTGAAAACGGCCGTCATACCAGGCTTGAACATAAGTTCTAAAGGTATTAACCCCAAGCATTAACGGCTCAGCGTAATCCGCTTGCCAATCGACAGTTTCGCCTTTGAGCTGCTTATCAAGAGTTGCGCACGCCATGGCGGCCGACTGCATTGCAATAGTGACCCCAGATGAAAATACTGGGTCAAGAAACTCACCCGCATTACCCAATAAAGCAAACTTGTTTGTGGCAAGTGTGGTCACATTGGCCGAGTAACCCTGGAGCGTTGCACAGGGTTGCACTACTTTAGCATTAACAAGTAAACGCTTTAAATCGGGTTCCTGCGCAATAATAGTCAGCAACTGTTGCTCCAGGCTACCACTTAAATGCGCTAATAAATGGGGCTCGCCGACAACACCAATAGAGCAGCGGTTATTGCTAAAGGGAATGAGCCAATACCAAATGTCTTTATGTTCGGGATGAACACTGATGAGGATTTTATTGCGATCAAATTCGCTGTCGCTAATGTTATCTTCAATATGGGTAAAGATAGCGCTGCGTGACGGTAAATTTGATGGTCGTTCAAGGTTTAATAACCGGGGCAATACTCGGCCAAAGCCGCTGGCATCGACAATAAACTTGGCATTGATTTGGTAATGCTGACCTTGTTCATTAGTAATTTGCAGTGTGGGCTCAGCGCTTATATCGACCGAATCAACCTGATGACCAAAGCGAATGTCGACGCCCTGGCTGATGGCGGTGTCGGCCAGTAATTTATCAAATTGGCCGCGCTGAACTTGAAACGTGGTGCCCGGGCCTGGAGTGAACTTATCGGTAAAGTCGAATGTGGTGTAACGGCCTTGATGACGAAATGCGGCGCCATTTTTAAATTGAAAGCCAGCCTGATTAACCGCATCTAGCATACCGGCTTGTTCAATAAATTGCATACAGCAAGGCAGTAAACTCTCACCGATAGAAAAGCGCGGGAACTGTTGCTTCTCAACCACCACAACCTTATGACCTTGTTGGCGTAATAAGCTGGCAGCTATCGCGCCAGAGGGGCCGGCACCAATAATGGCGACGTCGACGTCCATGTTGCTGAGTGTGCTTGTTTGACTGCTTAACATTTACAGTGACTTCCTTGTAAAAAATGAGATAAACGGCGCTAATAGAAAAGCAAAACTGATGCCAAATAAAAGCGTTAGGCCGAAAAAGTGAATCGCATGGGTTTGGCTCAGTGCCAGTAAACCAAAGGCTAATAAGGTTGAGCAGGCCGACATAAATATTGCCATCATCACCCCATGGTTGGTGTGCTTGGCTTCGGCAAAAAATAAGCTGTAATCAATACCAATACCCAGCACTAAAATAAAGGCTAAGGCATGAAATAAGCTAATGCTTGAGCCAACTAAGCCCAAACAAGCCAAAGTAAGTAACACGGCAAATGCCGGTACCGCAACAATGGCAAGCGCCAGTTTAATGCCATATTTAATGCTAAAAACAATACTGGCAAGCGCAAACACCCACATTAACAACTGAAACGTCAGTTGGCGATACTGGCCCATAATGTTGGATATATCGCCAACCTTATCAATCACTCTGACTTGCCCTAAAGGCCAACTCTGGTTTGTGAGTCGCTGGGTTAACGAGGGCAGAGAATGAATGCCACCTAGTAATACAATTGCACCAAATTGTGTCGTATTGTCAGCGCTTGCAACATCACCCAACCACAAGGCTTTTAAGTCATCATTGGCGTGCTTAAGCACAGTTTGAGGTGTGAGCCATGCTGAGTTAGCCAGATTAAGCTCGGCCATTAAACTGGCCTTTATGCTGTCATCTAGGCCCATTTGCTCAATGATTTCAGCCAGGTGTTGTTGGTAAAGCTGTTGCTGTAGCTGGTAGTGATGCTGCTGACGTACCATGCTCGGCATAAAGCGGCTGATGCTAACCGCTTGATCTATTTCATTGTTTGAAATAGCGGTCTCTAATACTGGGGTTAGTTGCTCAAGTGTTTGCAGTAAGTCTTGTTCATTGGCGCTACTGACTAAAATAAATTGGTTATCTGTGCCGCCGCTGAGCAATTGTCTCAGCTGGTTTTCTTCAGTGGTTATCGCCTCTGGGCTCTGCTGCAATTGACGAATGTCATCGTTGGCGGTGAGTTGCGATACCCCGAAAAACAGCATCATTAACACACCAACAGGCAGCAGCATTAATACGACTTTTTGTACCGGTTTTGTTGGGATAAATACGCGGTATAGCCAGCTTAAATAAGCGTGAGCAAACCCAAGCCCTCGAGTCTGTTTTAGTGACTGATTACCCAAAAGCGGAAATATTAAAAGCAAGGTGAGATACGCGCCAATTAAGCCCGCTGCGCAAAATACCGCGACTTGTTGCATCCCTGGGAAAGGCGTAAAACCAATGGCGATAAATGCACTTGCGCTGGTGGCTAATGCGAGTGTTAGCGCAGGGAAAATACGTTTGATGGTGTCAGTGGCTGTGTCATTAGGGTGTGCTTGTTTTTCGCAATAAAAATGAAAGCTGTAATCAATGGCCACGCCAATTAAGCTGGTGCCAAACACCAATGTCAGTAAATGCAATTCACCAAATAGACTTAGGGTGGCGACAAAAGCAAACACGACGCCAGTGGTTAAGGTGAGTACCGCGGCTACTAATGGCATCACTGAGCGAAATGCCAATAACACCAATAATACAATGCCCAGCATGGAGATTAAGCCGATTCTGCTGATCTCTTGTTTGGCTGATTCGGTTGCGGCGATAGCATGAAACAATGCCCCAGCCTTGAGAACGCGGATTTGCGGATACTGTTGAGTTATCTGACTAAAAGCAGATTGTAGTGCAAGCATTTGTTGTTGCTGAGCAGTAGGGCTAAACGCGCTGTCACGACCTTTGGCCATAACAATTGCGGCGACTCCGCTATCCGTATCGGTGAGTAAAATACCCTGTTGGCTACGAAGTTTGCTATTCGGTGACAGCGCCAACAAGTTTGCTGGAAACAATAACAGCGGGTCGCTCGCTAACAGTTGGCTGTTAGCAAAACCAAAGGCGCTATACAGCTGGCTTTGCGCGGCGGCCAATAACTCATGCCAGTTATCTGTTTCTAGCGCATGTGTTTGCTCGAGAGTGAGTAAACTAAAGCGATGCTCAAAATACACTTTGGCTAACTCTTCTAACAGATTATCAGCGCCGCTTCGAATGGCGATAAACGGTTGTGATGACTGGCTTTGTAATGAGGTTATTACCTGCTGAGCCGCACTAATGGCCTGGTTGTCGTTCTCTGCTATCAGTGCAATATATACTTGATTCGCCAGCCTCTTTTCGACGGTATCTAATGCTGTTTCGGTGAGTTTGTCTTGTTGTAAATGTGGCAGCATGGCCAAAATATCAGTTTGGATCCGCGCGCCTTGCTGCCATTGCCAAGCGCCGCTAATTAACATGGCAAGCAGCAATAACAACCATACCGCAAAGCGGCTTTTGGCTGAGGTTAATGCATTAAACGGGTTGCGAGGCATTACTGAGCTAACTCACTGTTTAGGCTAAATAGTGCAAGTTCGCTGTCGCTAAGCGGGCCATGTTCAGTATTGGTAAATTGTATATAGGTGTAGTCGCTGATATCCGTTTGCTGGCTGGTCATGATGAGTGAGCGAATGTGAGTGTCACCACTGAGGGTAATGTTACCCATAGCAGCATGCACTTGCGGATCTTTTGCTTGTAAGCCGAGTTGCCATAGCTCGCCCGTTTTTTCTTCGACCATAAATAACGCAAAGTCAGCGTGTAGCGCTTCAATGTCGCCTGCCATTATGGCCTGCAATAAACGTGGCAGTTGCTGCGCGATAGGATTGCCGCTGGCTGCTGCGCTGAGTCGTTGCACTTTTCCCTGACTGTTTTGCTGAATTAACTGCTGACCTTTAAGCACCATTAAACTGTTAAAGGGTTTAAGTTGTTGCCAAACTAAGCCTTGTGTAGGGCTGAAAATAAACCGACCCTGGCTTTGCAATGGTTTTTTGAGCACCGCTAAATGGCGTTGTTGTATGAACTGTCCGCGGGTATCGGCTTGTAAATTCAGTTGCTGCGCTAACGCCTTAAGGGCTGAAGAGCTAGCCGGTTGTTGGTACAAACTGTTAATTTGCGCTAATTGAGCCTTTGTCAGTTGAGCCTCATCCTCTTGAGCCTTATCGTCAGTATGGGCTTGTGTAGATGAACTCTGTGACTGCGCACTTTCAATATTGTTGTCAGCATTGTTATCAGCAGCTACGGGTGCCGGGTTTGCGCTTACATTGGCAACTAGAGTGCTCCAGCAAAGTAGGAGACTTGTTAGCAATAGCGCCTTAATTACTGGCATAAGGCTTGGCTCTCATCTAATAACGGACGAATTTTTTGCTGAAACACCTCTGGCGTTACAAAGCATAACTCCTGAGTGGCAATCTCTACTGCAGCTTGAATGGTATAACCTTTGGTTATACGTGCATTGGTTTGGGCATCGACAATTTGGTAGTTAATTCGCAAACGGTTTTCCCACTCAACAATGGCGGCAATCACTTTGACTTTTTGATCAAAGGTGCTGCTTTTAACATATTTAACCTGTACGTCGACAATCGGCCAGGCATAGCCTGATTCCAGCATAGTGCGATAGTTATAACCGAGTTTATCGAGTAATAGACAGCGTACAACTTCAAAATAGCGCAGGTAATTACCGTGCCAAGTAATGCCCATGGAGTCGACATCGTGAAACGGGATCACCATTTCCATTTCGGTCAGCAGTAAACCTTTCATTTAGCACACCTCCCATTGACCGAGTTGAATTTTTTCAACCGTTTGGCGCAGTACTGATTCTAAAGGACGGTCTTCAGTGAGCAGCTCGCAATCGTTGCTCACTTGCTCAAGGGTTTTAGCGAGCGACGGGGTTAATGACTGCGGATCTAACTCTTGCTGTATCACCCGCAGTTGGATCCCCTGGCTCATGGCTAATAAGGCCGCTGCTGCCACTTGTTCTGTTAGTTGTAGTACGCGCATGCAATCTCGCGCGGCAATGGTGCCCATGCTGACTTTGTCTTGATTATGGCACTCTGTAGAGCGCGAAAACACACTGGCAGGCATGGTGTTTTTTAATGCTTCAGCAGTCCAGGCCGACACGCCGATTTGTACCGCTTTAAAGCCGTGATTAATGGCGCGGCGCTCACCCGTTGCTGCCGATAAATTAGCCGGTAAACCATTATTAAATTTCGGGTCCATCACTAATGCCATTTGGCGATCAATTAAATCGGCTATATTGGCCACGGCGTTTTTCATCGCATCCATAGCAAAGGCTATATGCCCGCCATAAAAGTGGCCGCCATGAAGTATGTGTTCGCCTTCAGCATCCACAATCGGGTTGTCGTTGGCACTGTTGAGTTCGGTTTCAATAAACTGGCGCATAAACGGCAGAGCATCTTGTAACACCCCGATAATATGCGGTGCACAGCGGATTGAGTAACGGTCTTGTAGACGGTCGGAATTACGCGGATGAGTGCGATGGTTTAAGTCTTCACGGATCCAACTGGCAATTTGGTTTTGCCCTGGGTGAGGTTTGGCGGCAAATAAAATCTCGTCAAAATGGTTAGCATTACCTTTAAGGGTTAACGACGCCATCGCAGTTATACGACTTGATAAACGGCTCAAATATTGCGATCTGTCATAGGCTAAACACGCCAGTGCTGTCATGACGGCAGTGCCGTTCATTAATGCGAGGCCTTCTTTAGGGCGCAACCTCAATGGCATCATGCCAAGTTGTAAATACACATCTTTAGTGGCTTGGCGTTTACCTTGGTACATGACCTCGCGCTCGCCCACTAATACTGCAGCAAGGTAAGACAATGGCGTTAAATCACCACTGGCACCAACCGAGCCTTCCTGGGGAATGATGGGGGTAATGTCGTTGTTTAATAGCCACTCAATACGTTGCAATAATAGATAACTCACCCCAGATTTACCCACAGCCAATGAGTTTAGGCGGCATGCCATAATGGCGCGTGATTGCATTGGGCTAAAACTATCGCCTAAGCCACAGCCATGAAAACGGGTTAAATGCAGTGGTAATTCGTGGACTAAATCTAAGCTTACATTGACGGTGCAAGAGTCACCATAGCCGGTGGTGACGCCATAAACTACGCCCTCTTCATGTAACAAACTGTCAATGAAACGAGCGCCTTTTTGAATATATTCAACGTAGTCAGCGGTGTCAGTGAGCTTAACTTGGGCGCCTTTGGCGACAGCAACAATTTGTTCAAGGCTGAGATAGTGTTGACCAAAATGCACAGTGTTATCGGTAGCGTCTGTTGAAGATGTGTGGCTCATGAGATTATCTGTCCTGACTGGGTAATGGGGTTGCGCTTGAGTGTGAATGCTGGTTATTACGGATGACCAGCTCGTCTTTGCGCCAAAAATCGAAAAAGTTAAACCACTGCATCGGCGCGAGTTGCGCAAAATGGGCTAAACGCTGGCTATATTGGCTCATGGCAGCCGTTAAGCGTGCAGTTCTGCCTGAGCGAGGGCCTTTGAGCGTGTCACTTAAGTGCTCAACATGGACTTGATAACGGCCATGTTGGCGAATACAAAATAACGTATAAACCGGACAATCTAATAAACTGGCCAAAATAAATGGCCCTTGCGGGAAAGCAGCGTCCTGGCCTAAAAAAGGTAAATAAGTCACGCGACCCTGGCTACTTGATGAGGTGCGGTCGGCTGCAATTACCACTATTTCGCCCTGATCAATTTTTTGTTGTAACAACATCGCAGTGCTGGGGTCGAGCTCATTTACATGGATTAAATTCAGGCTACTTTGCGGATTAAGTTGCTGCATGACTTTATTAAAGTTCTCAGCATGTTGGGTCAGAACCATCACATTTACTTTGACTTTTTGCTGGTGGATGGAGATAGCGCGGCACAGTTCCATATTGCCTAAATGCGACACAATCAATACCGCACCGCGCCCCGTTTCCACTTGTTCAGCCAGAATGTGACGGTCGTTAAAGTCGACTTGCGCTAAGTTAATTCTGTCGCACCAGGCATCTATTCGGTCGAGAGCGGCATTACCAAAAGCAAAAAAATGCCTAAGGCTGTCACGCCAACCTACTGGACGGTTTAACTGTGGATGATTGGGCTGTTGCTGTTGTACTCGGTGTAAAAAATCTAATGATGCATCACGAGCCGTTTTACCAGTAAGGAAAAAGTAACAAATCACCGGATACATAATAGCGCGGCACAACCAATGTCCACCAAGGCGATAGCATTGGGCTAAAAATTTAATACCCCAAAAGCTGCCGCGCTCGGTCATGGCAGACCAATGCTTAGTTGTAGCTTGAGTTGACTGGTTTTCTTGATTAGGCTGGTTTGAACCTTGTGTTGTTGAGTCATTTTTTGCTAAATGTGGTTTAGCGATAATGCCTGGCAAGCGGGCTAACATGCCGAAAAACAGCTTGGTGTGCATCCAACTAATACGCACATTGTCTCTTACGCCTTGGAAGTGGCTAATGCCATCTTCTGGGTAAATGACTTTGGTTGGCACATGCACCACGGGCGTACCTTGCCAGTACAGTTTCACCATGACTTCAATGTCAAAGTCCATGCGCTCACCCAGCGCCTGTTGGCTAAACAGCTGCTCGGTAGGCGCAAGCGGATACACTCTAAAACCACACATAGAATCTTGAATATCAAAGCTGAGAGTTTCTACCCACACCCAAAAATGGGTAATGTAACGGCCATATAAGCGACCTTTGGGCACCGACTCATCATATTGCGGTTGGCCTGAAATCAACGCGCGAGGATGTTGCTCGCTGGTGGATATCATCAAGGGTATGTCGGCTAAATTATGTTGGCCGTCGGCATCAACTTGCAATGCATGGCTAAAGCCATCGCGGTGCGCTTGGCGTAAGCCGCTCATTACCGCGGCGCCTTTACCTCGATTGTAAGGATGTTGAATTAAAGTCACCCAGCTAAACTTATCCGCTAATGCTTGGAGCACGTAACGGGTTTGATCGTCACTGCCGTCGTCGACCAAATAACAAGGCAACTGGTATTGAGCCAAATCGGTTAAGGTTTTTTCTATCGCGATATGGTGGTTGTAATTGGGGATCACTAACGCCAGTGTCATGAGTCACTCTCAGTATTCATGTCGGTATTAATGGCGGTGTTAAAGGCAATTCGACCAGAAGCAAAACGTTTGTCGCCATCACGGTAACTGAAAATCAGTTTCGACTTGTGTGCTTGATGTTCAATGACTAAATCAACGTAGGTGTTAGGCAAGATTAGTTGCTGAAATTTAAGCACTTCGAGTGTGGCGACATTGGCACTATAGCCAAAGACGTTACAGCCTAGTTTTACAGCCCAATCCAGCTGTGTCACACCCGGCAAAACGGCCTGTTCAGGGAAGTGGCCATCAAAAAAAGCCAAGTCGCCACTAATGAACAAGCGCCAATGGCATTGTTCACCTTCGACATGTTGATGAATAATTTGCGGTAATTCGGATTTAATCATGAATAAATAAAGCTGCTATATCGGCTGAAGTGCGTTTACCCTGGCTGTTAAGCGGCAAGGTTTTAGGGTAGCGCCAACGCTTAGGCAAAGTGATGCGCTCAAATTGGCTGAGTAAGTGATTCTTTAATGCGGTGTTAATCGCTAACTTACCTTCATCTTTGAGTGTTTGTCTGCCCAGTTCATTTAAGCATACGGCCGCGCCGAGCATGGTACGTGGTTGCTCTAATACGGTGACGGCCGCGTCGCTGACAAACGGGTGTGTTTGTAATAGATGCTCTAACTGCGCGAGTGATAAGCGCTTTTCTTCTATTTTGACAATACGATCTAAACGGTGCAGTAAACGAAATTGGCCATTTTCAACCAACTCGATTTTGTCATCACACTTTACCCAAGTATCTGGGCTTTCTAAATAAACCGACTGCAACATTAACGCGCCGTCTTGCGGATCTGCATCAACGTTAACTTGCTCAAACGGTTGCCATGTTTGCAATGCTTGGTGTTGGCGACGATAGGCGATACCGCCGGTTTCGGTGCTGCCAAATACTTCAATGGGTAATTGTTTAAAGCATTGTTTTACCGCTTGCGCCGCCTCAAAATTTAACGGTCCACCTGAACTGAAAATTAAACTGGGAATCCGCTGTTGTGGCTGATTATCTAAGGCATCTGGCAAGCGTGTTAACTGCGCTGGACTGCTAATGAGACACAGGTTTGGCATGATGGCGAGGTAATAACTTAGGGTTTCAGGAAAGTCGATTTGTTCGCTTAAAAATGCGCGACTGGCAGCTAACGGCCATAAAATTTTAAACAATAAGCCATAAATGTGTTGATGCGATACCGTTGATACCACAGAGCAATGCGGCAAGTGCTGGGCAAAGGTATGTTCTAAAATACTGACTTCGGCATCCAGTTGATTAAGGGTTTTTGTAATGGCTTTGGGCTGACCGCTACTGCCTGAGGTAAATAAAATTAACTCACCTAGGCTTTCGGCTTGTGGCCATTGTGCCGCAGGCAAGCTGAGTTCTTTTTTGAGGACGATAAACTCGCGCACTTCGCATAATGGTTTGTCAGCAATAATGGCGTCAAACTCGTGATTGAGTTCGCTTAACGTGCCGCGCTGGGTATTGGAAGGCAATATGACCTGCTTACCTGCGAGCAAAGCCGCGCATAAGCCCGCAGCAAATAAATCACTCTTTTGCGCAGCCAGTAACCATCGCTTTGCATCGCTTTGACTGAGCTGTTTGTGTAAGTGAGTGACGTGGGCACAAAACAGCGCTCCCGTCATAATGTCATGATGGTCAAAGCTAATCAGCTGCTGAGCAGCAGGGCCATCGGTTAACCAGTTAAGCAAAAGTTTAGTCATGTTTTTTCAGCCAAAACCTGCGATAAATCCATTCACCACTGAGTAGCATGCCTATCAGAAAATAAGCTATCAGTCCGTTATAAAGCGTCCACATTTCAATGCTGCTAGCTATTGCTGTGTAGGCTGCTATGGCGCCATTGACAACAAATAGCCCGCACCATAACTTGGTAATAGTGCGTAAATATTCAATTGCTGAGTCTGGTAAATCAGGCTCTGTTATACGTGCTAAGCGTTCAATCATACTGGGGCCATGCATGAGCGAATAACTAAATAACCCCAATAAACTCATATTGATGACTACTGGGTAATACAATAACCAGTCATTA
This sequence comes from Shewanella sp. MF05913, assembly GCF_059758095.1. Taxonomy (NCBI): domain Bacteria; kingdom Pseudomonadati; phylum Pseudomonadota; class Gammaproteobacteria; order Alteromonadales; family Shewanellaceae; genus Shewanella; species Shewanella sp. MF05913. The sequence goes on along the minus strand of NZ_JCAYNT010000004.1, from coordinate 100,508 downwards.
CGCTGAGCAATAAAGCTTGCCCCAGTTAAGCCAATCCCCACGATTAATGGTAATACCATTGCACGCACTTGTTGCTTAGTGACGAGCATACGCGTTAACAGCAGTACACACAGCAATAGTGCGATATACCCAGGTGGCAAATACTGTAATCCAAAATACACAGCTAACGGGTAAGCAACAATCACTAGCGTGGTAATAACTTGCAGGATCAGCCGCATTAGCTTTGCATTAACCCTTCAATAGCGTTGACTACGTCATTAACGGTACGAACGGTTTTAAACGCTTCGGGTTGAATTTTCTTACCCGTGAGTTGTTGCAATTTAATCACCAAATCTACGGCATCGATACTGTCTAAATCCAACTCTTCATACAATGATGCTTCTAAGCTGATGTCAGCTGGGTCTATTTCAAACTCGTCCACTAAAATGGTGCTGAGCATGGCAAAAATTTGATCTCGGTTTTGCATGCTGGCTCCTAAACACGTTGTGATTCAATGAAGCTAGCTAAGCTAGCAACGCTGAAAAAGTGTGCTTTAGTTGCGTCAGAATTGGCTTCAATTTTGACGTCGAATTCTTTTTTTATCGCTAGACCCAGTTCTAGCGCGTCAATAGAATCTAAACCTAGGCCTTCACCAAATAGCGCTGCATCAGTATCGATATCATCAATGGTGACATCTTCTAGGTCTAAGCTGTCAATGATCAGCTGTTTAATTTGGTTGTGTAAGTTCATTATTTTGTTTCTTATCAGTATGGCTATCAATAGGGTTTGATAGGCTGTTTAAATAAAACTGTTGCAAGTCTCGGGTAAGTTGCCGAGCCATTTTTGCTTCGTTACCTTGGGTAATCTTATAGTCATGGTGCAGTACGCGGCTACCGATTTCAACTGACATATTGATGGTTTGTCGTGGTATTTGGTACCAGGCTTGTTGTTTTGTGAGCCCTGGAACATCAGTGCGTAAAACTACAGGTAAAATATCACTTTGGGTACGGATGGCAATATTTGCCGCCCCACGCGCAAACGGGTTGATAACACTGCCGACCAGTGTGCGGGTACCTTCAGGAAAAATCACTAAATTTGTCGTGTTAGTTAATACTTGCTTACAATCTTGCAGTAATAATTTAGCACTGCGATTAGGAATATAACCGACACTGGAGAGTACACCTCTTATAAATGGATTACGCCATAAACCTTGTTTTACAATACAGCCAGCGTTGGGCATTAAGCTAATTAATACCACTACATCAACCAAGGTCGGGTGATTAGCAATAACGATATGGCCTTGAACGTGTTGTAACAAATGCAAGTTTTTAGTGCTGACATTAATGACGCCAGCACCACTTAACATGGCAACAAAACCTCTAAACATTAAACTCACAGTACGTTGTACCCTTGCGGTACGCGCTTGTGGCGTTCCTGGCCAATAGCGCAATATTGGCAATATGGTTAATGAGCTGAGTAAACCACCTAAACCAAATGCGGCATAACACAGTACCCCAGCTATCCATCTTGGGATATACCTCAGCCCCGTTAGCTTGGTTGCTACAGGTTGAGTGGTATTAAGATGATTGGCGGGTTGTGCCGAATGCGGTGAGTTAACCATGATGCTCTAGCGACCAATACCAATGACATAAATATCCTTGGATATTTTTTGCGATTGCGATGTGGTGTATAAGCTCACTTAGGCTGATGTTATGAGGTTTTTGCGCGTTAAGCGGGCGATCAGAGAGCGTTAACGTAACACCCTTTTTGGTATCAATATGAGCGGGTGCGAGGTACAGACCAAACGCGATAGGCAATTCAACTTCATGAATAAATTCGCTGTAAACCGGCGGAACAGGGTCATCGCCAAAGATCATCAAAACAGGGGTAGGGTCTTGGGCCAGTTGAGCATAGGTTTCAATTAAGGCTTGCGGCAGGGTTTGTTCGCCTGCAGCGATAGAGGTTGAAGCGGCGGTGTTATGATTGACAATGCCAAAGATACCGCTGGCAGTATTATGCACCGATTGACTAAAGGCTATAGGTGATAATGCTTGTTGTTGAGTAATGTCTTTAAGTAGGCCTAGCGTTCGTGTGAGCTCGCCGTGACGAGAAGAAAACACACTGCGAGTTTGCGCGGCGACCTGACAATCATGTGCGGCTGATAGCATCATTTTAGTTAAACGGCTAAATCGACGACGCTGCATGGCTGGAATATGCGGTAAGGCAGGGGAGGCTTGGTTTGCGGAAATCGTGGTGTTTGGCAATTGCCAATGCTGCCAACTTTCAATGGTTTGAAAGTCTGGTGACCATGCGCCCCATGAGAGAAGTTTAAATGTTAAGTGCACTACTTTGCCTCGATATCCGCCTAGCTATCCTTATCTAAGTATTAACCATCATCAGCTAATAGCTGAGCATGTGTTAACGGCGCTAATTGTACACCCAACAAGGGTTGTTTAAGAAGTCACACAATAGAAAAAACGATGTTTAGACTATTTGTTAAGCGTATTGTTAAAAAATTGTTCAAAAAAATAGCGCAGCTAATTTAGCCGCGCTATTACAAAGGGTTTTTTACTTTATCTCCAATAAATATTATTGTGCTGGAAAGCTAGCCTGTAGCTTTTTGACCGCAGCTTTAATTTTACGAGTATTTTCTGGCCCCATACGAATTAGTAGCTTTTGCGCATTCGGCAGCGCTTCTAGGTTAGGATCGGCATAGTGATAGTTCACTGTAACAGAAGATAATTCAATTGGGTCTTCAATAATTGGCGCATCAGCAACCATCGTAAACACTGCTCGCATACGCTTATCAAAATCAACGTCACTGTAACCTAATTCGGTAAAGGCTTCGGTAAACAAAGGTTTAAGTTCAGTATAAGTGGTGACTAAATCTTTTTCGTTCAAACCTGCAACAAAGTCTGCATATAAATCATAACGATGGTAACTGTCTGGATTTAAAAATATTTTATTGGTGATTTCGCTAACAGAAAACTCTGTTTCTGGGCCCTTTAATGGACTGGCTTTACGCACCAACTCACCTTGAGCGAGGTTATCAACAAACACTACAAATTGGCGAGCAATGTCTTTTTTCAAAATCATTGGCGCAATTTTCATTCCGTTAGCGATGGCTAAGGTTTTACTTTCGATAAAGTCATCTGACTCAATTAGCGCCGGTAATGGCTCAACGGCTACAGGTGTTGTCCCAGTCGTTTCAGGCTCGCCTGAAGGCACAACGTCATCCTCTGTCGTGGTGGCAGCTTGTTGCGGTTCTTCAATGGGAGTTTGTTCAATCGGCGTTTCGGGTAATGCTTCTGGTAGCTCAACCGGTGTCATTACAACAGGATCAAACTCTTCACTGTTGTCACTGGTAAAATAAAAATAGCTACTGGCAGCAAGCAACGCGATAACCGCAATAGCAATAAAGGCTATATTGGTACCTGATTTTTCATCAGTTTGAGGGGTAATTCTATCTTCTTCATTAACTTGCATTTCAATTCCTTGGCGTGTTTGCTATCGATATAAATATCTAGATGGAGTCGAAAAATACTGCGTCATACCATTTTGCAATATTCAACAGCGTTGTCTAGTGGTAACTGGTGATAATCGACAATAATTCATTTTTAGATCAAGCTTTATGCTTGGACGTATTGTTGGCGATCGCCTAACCATCGCTGAATGATGGCATCGATGTTTTGCGGCGCTTGCTGATTTATATGAACCGCTAACTTTTGGGTCGGGGCAATGAGGTGCTGGTCACGAATTAAATCGGCAATTTTAAGATCGGCCAATCCTGTTTGTTTCGTGCCAAGGACTTCACCAGGGCCTCTAATTTCTAAGTCTTTTTGTGCAATAACAAAACCATCATTACTGTCTCTTAGCACGCCTAAACGCTTAGTGGCGGTTTGTGACAAAGGTGCTTTGTAAAGTAATACACAATGGCTGGCTACTGAGCCACGTCCTACTCGCCCTCTAAGCTGGTGTAATTGAGCAAGGCCTAAACGTTCTGGATTTTCAATAATCATTAAGCTGGCATTGGGCACGTCAACGCCGACTTCTATGACGGTGGTGGCCACCAATAAGTTCAACTCGCCTGACTTAAACTGCGCCATGATGGCTTGTTTTTCAGCGCTTTTCAGTCGGCCATGGACCAAACCCACCTTTAACTCGGGCAATGCGATACTCAGTTCTGCTGCAGTGTCTTCTGCCGCTTGGCATTCTAATACTTCAGATTCTTCAATTAAGGTGCATACCCAATAAATTTGGCGGTTATCGTTTATGGCGGCATGTCTGACGCGTTCAATGATTTGCTCTCGACGCGTATCGGCAATGGCCACCGTGGTGACAGGTGTTCGCCCTGGCGGGAGTTCATCAATAATCGACGTATCGAGATCGGCATAAGCTGTCATGGCAAGAGTCCGCGGTATTGGCGTAGCTGTCATGATTAATTGATGCGGATGAAAACCCTGACTGATGCCTTTTTCACGTAATCCGAGCCGTTGGTGCACGCCAAAACGATGCTGCTCATCAATGATGATTAAGGCCAATTTATTAAAGACAACGGCTTGTTGAAAAATGGCATGAGTGCCAATAACCATTTGTGCTGCGCCAGAGGCAATGTCTTCAAGTGATTGAGCTCTGGCTTTGCCTTTAAGTTTGCCTGCTAACCAGCCTACTTTGAGGCCTAAAGGTTCAAACCATGTGGCAAAGTTAGCTGCGTGTTGTTCGGCCAATAATTCAGTGGGTGCCATCATCGCCACTTGATAACCATTTTCTATTGCTTGCAGTGCCGCTAAGGCTGCTACTAAGGTTTTTCCCGAGCCAACATCGCCTTGAACTAGGCGCATCATTGGCCTTGGGTGTTGGAGATCTTGGTTGATTTCAGCAACCACTCTTTGCTGCGCACCTGTAGGCGAGAAGGGAAGTTGAGTTAAAAAGGGTTGTAACAGTTGTCCTGTGGCTGGCATGGCAATGGCAGCGTCTTGATTGCTGCGTTGGCGTAGTTGCAACATGCTCAGGTTATGCGCGAGCAGTTCTTCTTGAATCAACCGTTGTTGAGCCGGGTGCTGGCCTTGCTCTAATTCATATGGCGATACTGAACTCGATGGACGGTGCAATATATGGAGTGCATCGCGCAGGCTAATATTATTGGGCTGCAAATTTGCTGGGAGTAACTCAGGTAAACCGCCGTTATCTAACATGATTAATGCTTGTTCGGTCAGTTTTATCCAACTGGCTTGTTTAACCCCTTCGGTAGTGGGGTAAATCGGTGTCAGTGTATCGCTGAGTGTGATGGTCTCTCCTGCATGGATTATTTGATATTCTGGATGGACAATTTCTTTGTGGTGATTGCCGCGACGGATCTCGCCGTAAGCTCGAATAATCGCACCATGTTCCATTGCATTTCGTTGTGCCATCGAAAAATTAAAAAAGCGCAGGCTCATCATACCGCTATGGTCGCGGACATTGCACACTAACATGCGCCGCTTGCCTTGCATGATTTGAGTCGATTGAATTTCAGCTTCGATGGTACCGTAAGTGCCAGGCGGTAATGCTGCAATGGGATGAATTTGAGTGCGGTCTTCGTAACGCAGCGGCAAATGAAACAGTACGTCTTGTACTGTCTTAATACTTAACTTGGCGAGTTTCTCAGCGACCTTTTTAGCAACGCCTTTAAGGTCAGTGATTGGAACAAGATCCAGTCGTAGCAAATTTTGCGCACCTACATTGATGATTAAGATATAAAAACAATTGTGATTTCAGGCTGTAAAACCATAATCACTGTAATTATATACATGTGTTTAAGGTATCTTAGCAGAGTTTGCTAACAAGGCAATATGCTTTACAACCAGCCCTTTTGTTTCGCTATTCTCGCAGCATCAATGCGATTGCTGGCGCTAAGCTTATTAATGGCTTCAGATAAGTAGTTACGCACAGTGCCTTCAGCAATAAAAAGTTGGGCGGCAATATCGGCAGTAGACAGCCCTTCGCTGGCTAGGCGTAACGCTCGACGCTCTTTGTCATTAAGCGGGTCTATTTCACCGATGGCGCTAAACGCTAATTCAGGATCGATGATACGTTTGCCTGCCATCACTTGTTTAATGGTGCTGATAAGCTCATCCGACGGCGCATCTTTAAGTAGAAAACCACTGACGCCATACTCTAAGGCCCGCTTGATGTAACCCGCTCGGCCAAAGGTGGTTAAGATAATCACCTTGGTTTTACTGCTTTGCTGCTGTAACCATTGGCTTAATTCTAAACCTGATTTACCGGGCATTTCTATGTCTGTTAACAATAAATCATAATGTTGATTTTTAAGCATTGCCATGGCTTTATCGCCGTCTTCCACCTCGGTGATATTGATATTATCTGCGGCGAGAGTCAGTAAGGCTGCCAGTGCGCCACGGACCATGGCTTGATCTTCTGCGAGTAAAATATTCATGTTGTCTCTGTTAGTGGCAAAGTAATGGTGACGATAAATTGCGGGCTCAATTGATACTGTACATCGGCGTGTAAAATGGCGGCGCGCTCTTTTATTCCTTTCAGTCCGTTGCCTTCAGTAAAGGCATTAATCGCCGCGTTTTCGATATAGTTTACTAGCAGGCTTGTTGGCTGTGTGTGGATTGAAATCGTGCAATGGTCAGCTTTGCTGTGCTTAATGGTGTTGTTGACCAATTCGGTTAGCATTAGACACAGTTGCGATTCGGTGAGGTTATTTAATGTTGGCCATTGCCCCTCAATAGTCACCGCGACAGATTTGTCTCTTAGTGTTTGTGCTAGCGTATTAATGGTCTGGCTTAAGCCTTGGTGTTTGTAATTTGTCACGGTTTGGCGAATTTGACTTAAACAGTCGCGTGTTATTTGGCTCACTTGATTGATTTGTTGCTGAGCCATGTCAGTTTTACCTGCTGCAATGAGTTTATCGGCAAGTTCTGCTTTTAAGGCGATAGCGGCTAAATGGTGCCCCATGACATCGTGCAAGTCACGTGCTATACGTTCGCGCTCTAGAGCGGTTGCCAGGTGAGAAATTTCATCTTTAGACTGTTGCTGTTGGCGTTTTATGCGTTGGCGATTTTGCTCAATCACTCCAAATATACCCACACCCAGACAAATTCCCATGCCATATAAGGTAAAAAAGTAACCTGAGTAGCCTATGCTGATATTGAGGGTTAAAAGTAGAAGGCTAAGCGCGATAAAACTCAATATTGCCGTACGAAGTGAATAAAAAAAGCCAATAAAAAAACAGCTAAAACTGAATAATGATATGGCGCCACTGCTGACGAATGACGATCCAATAGAGATGATAATCATGAGTGCGATGGGTTTAATAGCTTGCTGTTTAGTGCCGTTGTAAGCCCAAAAATAGGCCGCAATAAATGGCACGAGTAATACGACCGCAACTGAAATCTTTAGCCATTGACCAGCCATAAAATACAATGGAATAAAATAAAACCCAAGATTAATGAGGTATATCCATGCAGTTTTTTGTTCATAACTCTTGTGATTATTGTTTGTTAAGTCTGATGTCATGATGCCTCCTAGCGCAGTTAATCATAGAGGAACTGCGCATTAACTCAAGTGTTGGCATTATTGCTTAACGGCTTGCTGACTGAGTAAAAATTTAGCCCAGCCATATTGCGGGTCAATATCTAATGCTAGTTGCCAGTCTTGCATCGCACCAGCCAGATCACCTTGCTCTTGCTTGGCTAATCCTCTCCATGTGTAGGCTTCTGAGTGACCCCAACAAATTGTTTCACAAGGCTGCTCATATTGTGTAATCGCCTTGCTGGCTAAGGTTTGCGCTTTATTAATCCCGCCGCCAAATACGCTGGGGGTATAAAATGCATTGATTGCTTTTACCAAACTTACCCGTGGATTATTGGGGGCAAGCTTGGTTGCTTGTTGCAATAATAGCGCTGTTTTCATGCCGTATTCGGCGCCCTTGCTATTATCAAGGGCTATTTGCATTCCATACACCGCGGCGAGTAATGCTTGAGAGTCTGCTGAGGCTTGTTGTGTTAACAGGGCTTCTAAGGTGTCTTGTGCTTGGGTTAACGACTTGGCCGTAAGGGGGCGCTGGCCGATAATGTTGGCTGTCACAGCTAAACGATAATTTGCATAGGCATGTTCATAATCATGGCTGTTTTCGCTTAATTGAGTGAGCTGAGTGACATCCATTGTATTGGCAGCGTTATCGATTTCATTGATATCAGCAAATGCATTGTGACTGGCTAAGGTAAGGCTTGTAATAAGTAGTAAGGTTTTCATGGTTATCTCCTGGTTAACCCAACCAAGATGAGGCTGGGATAGGTCTAGTATGGAGAAACGCAGATGTGAATATCAGGCACAAAGGTCATCAAAACAGGGTGACAAATGTCATATTGTTGTGCAAATAAAAAAGGCCAACATTACTGTTGACCTTATTTGATTTATTCAATAGACGTCAAATAAGTGAATTGATTACACCACTTGCATGACTAAATAGCTGGTATAGCCTAGGTATCCCGCGAGTAATACGCCGCCTTCGCGGCGGCCAATGCGTAAGCCACTCCAGGCAAAAGGTAGGACCATAAAGGCGAAAATGAGCATCGCGATAAAGTCTATTTCATTAAAGCCAGCAGCAGACACCGGATGAATTAATGCGGTCGCACCTAAAATACCGAGCACGTTAAAAATATTCGAGCCCACAACGTTACCAATAGCAATGTCGCTTTGACCTTTTAACGCAGCCATCACTGAGGTGACTAGCTCAGGCATACTGGTGCCTATCGCCACAATCGTTAAGCCAATGATGACTTCACTAATACCAAATTGTTTGGCTAAATCGACTGCGCCGTCGACAAATAGAATCCCTCCACCCACAAGCATGGCTATGCCTACAGCTATCAGTAATACTGAAATGAATGGTTTTTGTGGGCTAGTATCTACGTCTAAATCTTCTGGATTATTTTTGGAACTGATATAGCTAAAGCCTAAATAACCAAGGAGTAAGCTAAATAAAATGGCACCGTCTATAAAGCTAACATCGCCATCGAGTAATAAAAACCACACTAAAACAGATGCGGCAATCATGATAGGAATGTCACGTTTAACCATTTGTGATTGCACGGTAATAGGGCGTATCAGCGCAGTTATCGCTAGAATAAGGCCAATGTTGACGATGTTAGAGCCCACGACGTTACCCAGTGCAATACCTGGATTACCGGCAAGAGCTGATTTTACGCTAACAGCGAGTTCAGGAGCGCTAGTACCAAAGGCAACAATGGTTAAACCAATGATAAGCGGGGCAATACCTAAACGCAGTGCAACAGCACTAGCACCACGCACTAATGCCTCAGCGCCAAAGGTTAAAATAATAAAACCGCCAATAATGGATAACGCAATTAACATGATTATGTCTGCCTTGTAAGGGTAAGCGGCGCTACATTAGCACTGCCTATTTAATAGCGCGTATATTGACAGAATATGTCAAAAAAATACACGCTATTAGCGTGTATTTTTTTAGTCTATAAATGCAAAAAATCATTGCAAATTACAACTCATCTTCCCAGCGAATTTTTGCTCCGCGAACACCGTCGACTTTCGCGCTAAATGCTTTTTCAAGCACGTGACGTTTAATTTTAAGCGTTGGGGTTAACACATCATTTTCGATGGTCCATTCATCATTTACAACAACAATAGCATCAACATGTTCATGTGACTCTAAATGTGGATTAACGCTGTCGAGAGTGGCTTTTAATGATGTTCTGACTTCTTCGCGAGGTTGCAGTTTTGAACCTTCAGATAGTTGGACTAACGCTATAGGGTGCGGTAAACCGGAACCAATAACACAAATCAATTCAACGTGTGAGTCTTGAGCTAACTTACGCTCAATTGGCACTGGCGCAACATACTTGCCTTTCGAGGTTTTAAAGTTGTCTTTAACTCGGCCGGTGATTTCGATATAACCGTCTTCGTCAATCTCACATAAGTCGCCGGTATGGAAAAACCCATCTTCGGTAAAGGCAGCAGCAGTAGCTTCTTCTTGAAGGTAATAGCCACTCATCAACCCCGGGCTTTTAACTAACAGTTCACCTTGTTCGGTTCTGCGTACTAGACTACCTTCAACTGGGCGGCCTACTGTACCAATTTTATTGGCATTAAATGGATAATTGATAATCGAGTAAGCGCTGTTTTCTGTCATGCCCCAGGCTTCACAAATATTCAGGCCGATGGAGTGGTACCATTGTATTAATGATGGTGGAATAGGCGCTGAACCCGAGCCATTCAAGCGAGACTGATCTAAGCCCAATCCTTTTTTGATTTTGCGCTTAACAATGCTGCTAATAATGGGCAGCTTAAGTAATGTTTTAAGTTTTTTCTCACCAATTTTATTAATAATATTGAGTTGGAATACGGTCCATAAACGCGGCACTGAGAAAAACACTGTCGGGCGGCAACGTTGAATATCATCAACAAATGAATCAAGACCTTCGACAAAAGAAACTGTAGAGCCTGAATAATACGATGAGCCTTCAATTGCGACTCGCTCAGTAATATGCGCAAGCGGTAAGTAAGACAGCAGACGATCTGTGGTATTGGTTTTTAAGTCGCGAACTACAGCTTCACATGCCCAAGCGTAGCTAGCAAATGTTTGAATGGCGCCTTTAGGTTTGCCCGTTGAACCTGAGGTATAAATTAGGGTCATCACCTGGTCAGTTGTTGGCAGAGGCTCATCAACTAATGGTTGCCCAAGTGTTAACAGCTGCTCCCAATGGTATTGGGCTGGCATTGTTTCATAAGGCATCGCCAAGCGTAGGATTTCGCCTCCAATAGCGGCTTCTTGTTCTGCCCAGTGATCGAGTTTGCCGGTAAATACAGCCTTAACTCCGCTATGCTCAACAACATAACGAATGGTTTCAGCATTAGCTGTCGGGTAAATAGGTACACTAATATAGCCACCGTACATTAGTGCTAAATCGACAATGAACCACTCGGCGCAGTTTTTAGACAGCACGGCAACCTTGTCGCCACGCTCTAATCCTAAGTGACGAAGAGAGCCCGCAATTTGCTGCACTTTTTGTTGAACTTCGCGCCATGTTAAATCTACATATTTGCCGCCAACTGGCTGACGAAGGTAAACACTATCACCTTGTGTTTCTACCCAATGAGACAACATCTCAACAGGAGTTTTAATTAAATTTTCCATAGGCACTTCCATATTCTTTATTGTTATTTTGGCTTTCTTACTGGTCATATTAATGAGCTGAATCGTTCTAACGTCTCAAGCTTGGTTAATCTAAAGCGACTTTGTTTTGGAGGATCGCGCTTTAGCATTTAATATCACACTCTGCCTTCTAGCCTTCGTCTTGGTTAACGCTAATTGTAATTCCCCAGCATGACCAAACAGTTAATGCGTTTGATATTAGTCAGTTTAGTATGGCCATTTTTGTGCGCTGGCGCAAACAGTTTGCACAGTATGTGTGCAGAGTCACGCTGTAATTACGTTATCAGAATCTGTTGAATAAACAATAGGTATTGAGCAATTACTCTACAGTGAAAAGCCACAGGCAATAAAAAAGGCGCCTAAGGCGCCTTAAAAAATAGCAGTAAATTCTGATTAAATTTCCATAATGCCATCCATTTCAACCAATGACCCTTTAGGTAGTTCTCTAACGCCAATGGCAGCACGCGCAGGGTAAGGTTGTTGGAAATAACGACTCATTATTTCGTTTACAGTCGCAAAATGAGATAAATCAGTTAAGAAGATATTTAACTTAACGATATCACTCATTTTTCCACCGGCAGCATCACATACAGCGGTTAAATTTTCGAACACTTGTACAACTTGTTCTGCAAAATCATCGCTTACCATGGTCATGGTTTTTGGGTCTAACGGAATCTGACCTGAAAGATAAACGGTACTGCCGACTTTAACTGCTTGAGAATAAGTGCCAATAGCTTGTGGTGCTTTGTCGGTTGCGATGATAATTTTTTCAGCCATGTTGTGTCCCCTTTAATGGTTATCTGTAGTTAGCGGTTTCTTGACGTTCGTAGCACTTCAGGTAAAACACGTATTCTGCGCATGACGTTGGCAAGATGGACACGATCTTTAACTGAAATACGTAAGTTAATCAAATACACACGGCCATCGCGTTCTTCGGTACTGAGGTTATGAATATTGGAACCAGCAGAGGCAATAATCGACGTAATTTTCGCGAGAGCACCTTGATGATTTACAATTTCAACACGAAGATTAGCTTGGTATTCAGCACCTTCTACGTTGTCCCAGTGCACTGAAATGTACTTGTCTGGTTCACCTTGATAGCCACGTATATTGGCACAGCTTTCCATATGAACAACCAGACCTTTGCCTGGGCTCACATGAGCAATCACTGCATCACCTGGGATAGGGCGACAACAATTGGCGTAAGTGACCAACATACCTTCAGCACCACGGATTGGCATTTGAGGTTTTTCTTTGTTGTTATCATGCGAATCAAACTGCTCGCCAACTAAACGCTGGGCAATCACAATGCTCATGGCATTGCCTAAGCCAATATCGGCTAGCAGTGAGTCTAGAGATGTGTGTTTGGTTTCTTTTATGACTTTTGCGAGCAATTCGGCAGGTATGGTTTCTAGCTTGGTATCACCCAAAGCATGATTTAATAACCGTCTACCGAGTGCTATTGCGTTATCACCTTTAAGGCTTTTTAATACCTGACGAATTTTACCACGCGCTTTACCTGTTACCACAAAGTTAAGCCATGCAGCGTTGGGTCTTGCACCTTTAGCGGTAATAATTTCAACCGTTTGCCCTGAAATAAGCGGTTGGCTTAATGGGTATGCCTGGCGATTAACGCGTGCGCCAACACAGGTGTTGCCAACATCGGTATGAACTTCATAAGCAAAATCGACTGGGGTTGAATTCACCGGTAACTCTAAGATGCGACCTTCTGGGGTAAAGACGTAGATTTCTTCTGGGAATAATTCGGTTTTAACGTTTTCAACAAACTCAAATGAGCTACTCGCACTTTGCTGTAACTCGAGCAAGCTTTGCATCCACTTGTGAGCGCGAACTTGAGTGGTGTTTTGTTTTGTCGCATCGGTATTATTTTTATACATCCAATGCGCAGCGACCCCTTTGTCGGCCATTTGGTCCATTTCTTCGGTGCGGATTTGCACTTCAACTGGAACAGCATGCGGGCCAAATAATGAGGTATGTAACGATTGATAGCCATTGGCTTTCGGAATGGCGATATAATCTTTAAAGCGGCCAGGGCGAGGCTTGTAAAGGCCATGCATTGCACCGAGCACACGGTAGCTGGTATCAATAGAATCGACAATAACTCTAAACGCGTAGATGTCCATAACCTCTTGAAACTGAAGCTCTTTACTGCGCATCTTACGGTAAATAGAATAGAGGTTTTTTTCGCGACCTTTGACTTTAGCGGGAATTCCGGTTTCTTCAAGACGAGATTCGATAGCCGATTCAATACTGTTGATCAGCTCTTTGCGATTACCTCGTGCTGCTTTTACCACATCGCGTATGACCCGATGTCGCATAGGGTAATAGGCTTGAAAACCTAAATCTTCAAGTTCGATCTTGATATTGTGAATACCTAATCGGTTAGCTATCGGCGCGTAAATTTCTAAGGTTTCACGAGCAATACGACGACGCTTGTCTGGACGAAGAGCCCCTAGTGTGCGCATATTATGAGTGCGGTCAGCCAATTTAATCAGGATAACTCGAATATCTTGAGTCATGGCCATCATCATTTTGCGGAAGTTTTCCGCTTGGGCTTCTTTTTTGTCGCGAAACTTAATTTTGTCTAGCTTAGATACACCTTCGACTAATTCTGCAACCGTAATACCAAACAGCTCAGTTAACTCTTCTTTGGTGACGGGGGTGTCTTCAATGGTGTCGTGGAGCAAGGCAGCCATAAGCGACTCGTGATCGAGACGCATGTCTGCCAAGATGCGGCTAACCGCAACTGGATGGGTAATATAAGGCTCGCCACTTGTGCGCATTTGCCCTTCGTGGGCATCACGCGCAACCAAATAGGCCTGCTTGAGTAATTCTACTTGTTCCGGCTCTAAATAGCTGGACGCTGACTCTTTTAGACCTTCAAACAGATACAAGTGGCGCTACTCCTTATAAAACGCGGCCTTCTGCAATGGCTGCGACAGCGGCAATTTCAGCAGCTTCACGTTCACGAACAGTTTGGCGCTCATCAGCATCTAAAGTGTTTGAGGTGACTAAACCTAATTCGATTTCACGTAAAGCGATAACCGTTGGTTTATCATTCATCTCATCAACCATAGGGTCTTTACCTTGCACAGCGATTTGGCGTGCGCGACGCGCTGCAACCAGGATCATATCAAAACGGTTGCCGATTTTGTTTACGGCGTCTTCTACAGTTACGCGAGCCATGTGTTGAAACTCCAGTGTTATCTATGGGAAAAAATGACGCAAAATTGTACACTATGACAATTAATCTGCCAAGAGATCAACAAGCATATCATTGTGGGTATGCTGCTGACTAGCACAGGTTAGCCTTTGGCTGCGAATAATCGCGGTTAAATCTGCCAACGCACTCTCAAAGTCATCATTCACAATCACGAATTCATATTGTGAAAAGTGCGACATTTCTGATACTGCCTGCGCCATACGTGAGTCGATGACGTCTTGGCTGTCTTGACCTCGACCCGTTAAGCGGCGTTCAAGCTCGGCTTTTGATGGCGGTAAAATAAACACCCCAATAGCATCAGGCATGAGCGTTTTAACTTGTTCGCCACCTTGCCAGTCGATATCTAAAAATACGTCGATACCTTTTGCTAGCGTTTGTTCTATTACGGTTTTTGATGTGCCGTAATAATTACCAAAAACTTCAGCCCACTCAATAAAAGCATCTTGTGCGATTAATGCTTTAAATTGCTCAACATCGACAAAATGGTAATGTTGGCCGTTTACTTCGCCTGGGCGAGGTTGGCGAGTGGTATGCGACACAGAAACCTGTTTATCGCTGGGTTTATCTTTTAACAGTGCCGAGATAAGAGACGATTTACCTGCGCCGCTAGGGGCTGACACAATAAAAAGATTTCCACGAGTGCTCATAAATTGGGTTTCTCATCCGAATATTCATTAAGAAAGCTTAATATTATACTCGTTAATAGTAAGGTTATGCTAGCGCTATAAACCTTTAGAATTACGTCTAGTAAGTGTGATGCAATAATTGAAATATTGGCATGGGTACTAAGATATGATTTCAATAAAATAATTGCTTAAAACACACGTTGGGTCTGGCTTTATAGGATAAATTCTGTAGGCTTTGCGCTATTGTGTGAAATGACTAGTTGTTGTGTCTTATTTGTCGCGTTTTCCAGCATTGTATCTGTTGTTTTTGTGGCATTGCATAAGGTTAATTCACTGTATTTATGATGTTTTGTATATCCCAACTCAGTAAACCAATATAGGAATGTTTGATGTTAGTAAAAACCCTGCTGTGCCGCGAAGGTCGTGACACGGGTCTAAGGTTAATGGCCATAGTATTTGCGGCATTTGCGTTGTTGAGTATGACAACCATAGTCTTTCCTGCAAGTGTCATCATTTTGATATTCACCTTAATGTCATTACCTGTAGTGGGTTTGTCTGCAATGCGTCGTTTATTTGATGCAAATAAAACCCGTAAATTGATTGTTGTGTGTTTATTACCTGTATTACTTTTTGGTCTATCGGCCTATTTTATGGCGCCATTTGGTGCGTTAGCAGGTTTATTTTTATTCGGTTTGGCTTGTGGCGCTTATTTGAGTTTTTTACCGAGCAAAAATCAAATCCAGTATGTACTAGGTTATTACGGCCCAGATATGGTTATGGGGTCTGTTCCTAGTGCTATGCATCGCCGTCAAGATCCAGTGATGAAAGGCCAAGCGTTAATTACGCCATCCTCAACGGATGCACCTATTAATGCATTTGAACATGTGTCACATGACCATGCGGAGCAACATAATAACGTTGTGCAGGCGGTTGCCGCGAGCCATTCAGTCGTTGAGGATGACACTCAAAACGTGATGACGAATACTGACACCATGCACGATGAGCCATATATGCATGGTCATGTTGACGATGAACCCGACGGCGATATGTTTTCAACTAACCGTGAACGCAGCCATCAGCCATTATATGTAGATGAAGACGCATTAAAATCAGGGTCCATTACTGAGTTGGCTAAATCGTGGATTAATGTGGCAAAGTCGCATCAGGTAAAGTTGATTCTGGCGGGTAAAATTTTAGCGGGTATAGCGGTTGTTTGTTTAGTCATTTACCTTGTGATGCTAGTGGTCAATGCTTTTTCTAATTCAGATGATGAAGGCGAGTCACAAATGACTCAAGGCGTCATTGAGCCTATGAGCATGACCCGGCAAATGGTTAAACTGCCCGACGGTTTTTGGCTTGCTCTTGAAGGTGATGTGCTTATTTTGCGCTGGTTGGGTGATGCCGGTGATGCACAGAACTTATGGCGTTTAGCCAGCGCTGTGGGAGATAAAACCTGCGCAAATCTTGAATTTAATGATGGCAGTCAATTTAGACCCATGACAGTCGACTTAGTGGCTGATGGTGCGACAGAAGCCCGATTTACCCCGCTAGATAAAAGTGTCATGGTGAATCATGTGGCATTGCGTGGGAATTTCAAATTGTGTGGCTATGAATTCAGCCTTAAAGGCAGCCAAGCAGCATTAATGCAAAACGCGCAGTTTGAGTCATTATTGAGTCAATAGTGTGTAGTGTTATTGTTTGTATGCCACCGCTTGAGAAGCCTCAGTACTAAGTGTCCAAAGCGTTGAGTAAGGTAGGGCTAATAATCGATGGCAATCTCAGATGGAGTGTTTGATTGATTGAGTTTATTAGGCAAGTTGTGTTGCCTCAATTTGGTATTGATGCGGCTAGTGCAACCATTAGCCGCCTTGGTAATGGCCATATTAACCACACCTTTTTGGTGACCGATTCGGTTAGCAAAATAGTGCTACAACGAATCAATACGTCAGTTTTTACCTTGCCAGATGTCGTAGTGAATAATGCCGCTAAAATTAGTCGGCATTTATCATCGAAGCGTCAAAATAATCAGTATTCGTTACATGTTGTGAGTCCCGTGGTAACAAGCTCTGGCGCGCTTGGGCTCAACTTAGATGAGCAAGGTTTTTGGCGCGCGATTGATTACATCGATTATAGCCATACTATTGAAGTGGTGACTCAGGCGCAGCAAGCAGAAGTGGCCGCTTATGCTTTTGGTCATTTTGCAGCAGTGCTCAGCGATATGCCCTCCGATAGCATTGTTGATGTTATCCCCAACTTTTTAAATCTACCTCTGCGTATCAATCAATTAACTCATGCGGTGACAGGTGATCCCCATAGCAGATTATCAGTGTGTCAAAAATGGGCTGATTTCGTGTTGTCGCAAACAGACATTTTGCTAATGTTGGCTGACTTTGAAGCAAAGTTGCCTAAGCGAATATGCCACAATGATACCAAAATCAATAATATGCTCTTTGATAAACGCGATATGTCTAGCCTGGCTATTATTGACTTAGATACTTGTATGTCTGGTTATTTAATGTATGACTTTGGCGATATGGTGCGGGCATTTTGTTCTCCAGAACCCGAAGACTCAACCGCACTTAATCATGTTTACGCTCGGCCTGAGATTATTATCAGTGCTACAAATGCCTATGTAAAAGCGCTAAACACAATTATTACCCCGTTAGAAAAGCAGAGCTTGTGGTTGGGTATTAAGGTGATGGCCTTAATGCTGGGTACACGTTTTTTAACTGACTATTTAAATGGGGATGTTTATTTTACTATTGCACACCCACAACATAATCTAGACCGCGCAATAAACCAGTTAACTATCTATCAAAGCCTAATTAAACAAGAGCCGCAATTAATGCCTTTATTTAGTTAACCTCAGCTTGGGGTAGAATGTTAGATATAGAGCTCTAAATGTCAAAACTTGGTCGATTCGATAGCAAACTAAAGGGCAATTTGATAGCCGTTTATTAGCCCGAGATGAGGTTAGTTCACTCAAGTTAGCTTTTATGTCATAGAAAAATAAGGTTGTTTTGATGTCTACTTTACTAAATAAGTATAAATGGATTTTATTTGACGCAGATGAAACGTTATTTCATTTTGATGCTTTTGCAGGATTGAAATTAATGTTTTCGCGTTTTGATATTGAATTTAATGCTAACGATTTTACGCTTTACCAGCAAGTTAACAAACCACTTTGGGTAGAATATCAAAACGGTTTAATTACCGCTGCGCATTTGCAACATACACGTTTTAATGAATGGGCAAGTAAGTTATCTGTGACGCCTCAACATTTAAATAGCCAGTTTTTAGCGGCAATGGCTGATATTTGTCAGCCGTTACCTGGTGCGCGCGAGTTAGTCGATTCATTAACCGGTAGAGTCAATTTAGGTATTATCACGAATGGCTTTACCGAATTGCAAAGTATCCGCTTAAGCCGCACCGGGTTTCAAGATGCGTTTAGTCCAGTGGTTATTTCTGAACAACTTGGTAAAGCAAAACCAGATGTTGCCATCTTTAATCATGCATTTAGCTTAATGGGTGAGCCAGAGAAGCACCAGATACTGATGGTGGGTGATAACCTGCATTCAGACATCTTAGGGGGTAATAATGCCGGTATTGATACCTGTTGGTTGAATCATCATGGTGCCGCGGTGAGTGATGATATTGCGCCGAGTTATCAAGTGAGTAATTTGACTGAATTACACCAATTGTTGCATTCAAATTAAACTGTTCGTTAATCATTATTTAAGGCCAATGAGTGCGCCGCTTGAAGATAGTGATATTAAGAAAATAAAAAAGCCATTCGACTGAATGGCTTTTTTATTGGGGTCATTTACAATGACTTATTGGAATAAATCTTCTGCAACATTGTCGATAAAGATATCGCCATTTAGTTGGGTATCTGGGACGTACTCTTTAGGTTCGGTCCCTTCGACAAAATATTCAAACTCGGTTGTATGATCTGTTTTGCGAGTTAATTTACCTGTCGCTAAATCTATCCGTGCAGACACGATTCCCTTTGGTGGAATAACCGCATGTTCAGTTGTGCCAGCAAGCGCTTTATTCATAAAGTCATTCCAGCCTGGACCTGCTGTTTTGGCTCCTGCTTCACCACCTGAAATCTGGTCTGGCTCGCCGTTTGCTACCCAGCTTGAGCGACCTAGCTGACGGCCGTGGTCATCAAAACCAACCCAGAATGTTGCGGTTAAAGTTGGATTGAAACCACTAAACCATGTGTCTCTCGCTTCGTTTGTTGTCCCGGTTTTACCTGCGATATCGTGACGTTTAATCAGTTTCGCGGCGCGCCATGCCGTGCCGTTCCAACCGGTTCCGTGGCTCCAGTCACCACCACCCCAAATAACACTCTTCAGCGCTTCAGTAATTAAGAATGCGGTTTGCTCTGAAACCACCTTTTTAGCAAAGCGTGCATTAGGATTACTACAGACGTTTTCTTCTGCGCTCATTAATGCTGTTTGTGTTTCTAACTTATCAGTCTCTTGAGTCGCAAAGGGTTGCTCTATTTCCGGTTGAGACAACTCATCAGCCATGGCCGCAAACGGGTCTTCAACTTCGACTGCCACTTGCGCAGTATCTTGAGGCATATCGCATGCAATAGCAGGTATGGTTTGCTCAATCATATTGTCATAACCATCAGTAACATGGTCAATAAAATACGGTTCAACCAAATAGCCACCATTTGCAAATACGTTAAAGGCGGTAGCGACCTGTAGAGGCGTTACCGATGGCGAGCCTAACGCTAAAGATTCATTGCGAGGTAAGTCATTAGGATCAAAGCCAAATTTAATCAGCTCTTTAATCGTGTTATCTAATCCGGCATGACGCATTGCGCGAACAGACATCACGTTGATTGATTGTGCTAATCCGACACGTAAACGCGTAGGGCCGCCATAAATATCAGGTGAATTTTTAGGGCGCCATGCAGTGCCTTGACGAGTATCAGGCTTGTTAATAGGCGCATTGTTAATAAGCGTTGCCAAGGTGTAATCTTTTTCAAGCGCGGCAGCATAAATAAACGGTTTAATGTTTGAACCCAGCTGACGTTTGGCTTGTGTTACACGGTTAAACTGGCTTTGGCTAAAGCTAAAACCACCGACCAATGTTTTGATTGCGCCGTTATGCGGCTCAAGTGAGACCGTTGCGCTAGAGACCAATGGAATTTGCGATAGTTGCCAATGTTTACCGTTGTTGCGGATCCAAACTTGTTGGCCCGCGGTGAGAATGTCGCTTGCTTGTTTTGGTGGCAGACCTTGGCGTTTGTCGCTAATAAATTTGCGCGCCCATTTTAAGCCTTTCCATTCTAAGGTGATGAGCTGGCCATCACTATCTAATACCTGTGCTTGTTGTTCACTGACATTCATGACGGCAGCAGGAATAATGCCTTGCATTGATGCTGTACGTTTTAAGGTATCAATAATCTCATCACGTTGTAATGGACTATCAGTCCATAACTCGGCTGCAGCACCACGGTAGCCGTGGCGTTGATCGTAGGCGAAAACATTATCGCGTAAAGATTCTTGGGCCATTAACTGCAAGTCAGATGAAATGGTGGTGTATACGTTATAACCGTTAGTGTAAGCGGCTTCTTCACCGAATTTTTGGATCATGTAATCACGCGCCATCTCAGAGACATATGGTGCGTATAAGTCAATTTCTGCGCCATGATATTTAGCCGTTGATGGACTGTTTATGGCTTCTTCATATTCGGCTTGGGTAATATTACGTTTTTCTAGCATGCGGCTTAACACCCAATTGCGGCGTGTCATAGCGCGTTCTGGGTTTCGTATTGGGTTTGCAGCCGATGGCGCCTGAGGGAGGCCTGCTATCATTGCCATTTCTGGTAGTGATAATTGGTTTAACTCTTTGCCGTAGTACACTTGCGCTGCAGCACCTACGCCATAAGCACGGTTACCTAAAAATGAACGGTTTAAATAAAGGGCTAAAATTTCTTTTTTCGATAATGCTTTTTCAATTTTTAAAGCTAAAAAGATTTCTTTTACTTTACGTATATACGTTTTTTCATTCGATAAAAAGAAACCTCGGGCAACCTGTTGCGTAATCGTACTCGCCCCTTGGCTTTTTTTACCTGTGGTAATCAAAATGGTTGCAGCACGGATAATCCCAATAGGATCAATACCTCTGTGTTCAAAAAAACGGGCATCTTCGGTATCAAGTACCGCATTAATTAATTGCACTGGTACGTCATCATACTCAACTGGAATACGGCGCTTCTCGCCAAACTGAGAAATCAGTTTGCCGTCTTGGCTGTATATTCGCAGTGGAGTTTGTAATTGGACCGTTTTTAATGAATTAACATCGGGCAAATCGGGCAGCACATAGAAGTAAGCCGCAGCAATAGCAGCGATTCCTAAAAGTGATAGGCTAAAAAAGGCAATCAATAAACGTTTAAACCACTTCACTCGATAATTCCAAGAAAAAACAAAAATAGTAGTGCTAGTATATAAGCCACAGTGTTTTTGGTGAAGTAAAACATGATCTAGTTAAAATAGTATTTGTAAAATGTCGAAACATTTTATACAAATACTTATAACGAGTTGATTATGTGCTAATCTCTTACAAAATAATAATAGAATTGTGATGACGGACTATGCTTTCTAAACTATGGAAGCGTCAAGCACCTCAGATGGTTGGGATTGATATTGGGTCTCATGAAATAAAAGCCATTTTGTTGAGCAAGACTGCGGATGGATATAAAATTCAAAATCATGCGTCAGTTCCTGTTAGAAAGGGAGCTGTAGTCGATCATGATATTCGTGATTCTGAAGCTGTACTGGAGTCGCTGCGACAGATTAAGCGTATTTTACCTAAGTCGGTAAAATTTGCTGCGGTAGCAGTATCAGGATCTGCTGTAATGACCAAAGTCATCTATATGGATGCAGCGTTAAACGAAGAAGAGATGGAAGCTCAGATTGAAATTGAAGCTGACAACCTTATTCCTTATTCGCTTGATGAGGTCAGTATTGATTTTGAACGACTGAGTGCCAACGTCACCGACCCAACAAAAGTCGATGTGTTATTAAGTGCATGTCGAAGCGAAAATATTGACTCTCGAGTAGACGCATTAGATGCCGTTGAGCTGGATGTTAAAGTTGTCGATGTCGAAGCTTATGCATTAGGCCGTTCAGCGGAGTTAATTTATGGCCAATTGCCTGAAGGTGCAAAACAAAAGTCTATTGCAATGGTAGATATTGGCGCCAATATGACAACGTTCTCAGTTGTTGAAAAAGGTGAGACCACGTTTATTCGTGAGCAAGCTTTTGGTGGTGAATTGTTTACGCAATCTATTCTATCGTTTTATGGCATGCCACATGATGAAGCCGAACGTGCCAAAGTGACAGGACAACTACCTCGAAATTATATGTTCGAAGTATTATCTCCTTTTCAAACCCAATTGTTACAACAAATAAAGCGTACCCTTCAAATTTACTGTACCGCTAGCGGCCGTGAAAAAGTCGACTACATTGTGTTATGTGGTGGCACGGCAAAATTAGAAGGAATGGCGGAGCTACTAACAAATGAATTAGGTGCTCTCACCATTGTCGCCGATCCTTTTCAAGGCTGTTTACACGCAGACGATGTCATGAAAAGCCAACTTCAACCTACTATGAGTAAGTATATGGTGGCATGTGGTCTTGCGCTAAGGAGTTATGCTCAATGGCGAACATAAACCTATTACCTTGGCGTGAAGAAGCCAGAGAAAAACAAAAGCGTGATTATATTGGTGTGTTAGCGCTTGTTTTTTTAGTGACATCACTATTGGTCTATTTGTTTCTAAGCTTTTTAGAAGTCGTGGCGGATGATCAGCGTCAGCGTAATGCTTATTTGCAATCTGAAATTGATTTGTTAGATACGCAAATTGCTGAAATCAGGAAAATCACTGAACGTAAGCAAGATATTGAACGTCGCACCGAGATTATTCTTAATTTACAACAATCACGTAATTTGCCCACTCATGTTTTAGATGAATTAGTGCGAATAGTGCCGCCAGGGATTTACCTTTCGAGCATTGAAAAGAAAGGCAGTATATTGTGGATAGAAGGCCGTAGTGAGTCAAACAATAACGTGGCCAATATGATGCGGAAGGTGAAAACATCTTCTTATCTAAACGATCCTAATATGCAATCAATCGTGACACAAAACGAAGAATTAAGGCAGTTACAAAGCTTTAAGTTACGTGTCACGATCCGTGATGATTCTCAGGCAACTGCTGTCGATACCAGCCAAGGAGCGAGAAAATGAATCTCGACCTAGATCAATTTAATGATATCGATTTTGAGAACATTGGTGGTTGGCCTAAATTAGTTAAAGTGGTGTTTGCCGCGTTTTTATCGCTTTGTGTTATTGGGGGCAGTTATTATTTATTTATTGCCGACTCAATTGATATTATGGAAGCTGAACAAGCTAAAGAAATTCAATTGCGTGAGGATTTTGAAACTAAATACCGTTTAGCTGCCAACCTTAAACTGTACCGTGAACAGCTAGTGGTAATGGAAGCTCAGTTTGCAGAATTATTAAAAATGCTGCCTTCTGAAAACGAAATGCCAGGTCTACTCGATGACTTAACCTTTGTTGCTACAGATGCTGGGTTACGCATAAACAGCTTAGATTGGGATAATGAAATCGAACGTGATTTTTATATCGAATTCCCAATTAAAATGGCCGTAGAAGGCGATTATCATGAAATTGGCAATATGGTAAGCGGTGTGGCAAAACTGCCTCGTATTGTTAGTTTGCACGACTTTGTTATTAAGCGAAACGATGCTGGCGAGTTATCCATGGATATTCTGGCTAAAACGTATCGCTTTAAAGAAGGTGCTGAATTAACACCTGCAAATAAGGGGATAAAATAATGAAATTATTACCTCTTTTTGTAGTTATGGTGTTTTTATTAACAGGTTGTATTGGCGATCGTAGTGATTTAGAGCTATTTGTTACTACTACTAAGGCGCAACATGTCGCACGTATTCCGCCTTTAAAAGAGACACCAAAGTTTGAACATTTTGCATATCAAGCAGAACTTATGCGTAGTCCTTTTGTTCCGCCTTCAAGGGAATTAACAGAAGAAGTTATCGATACGTCTAAAGACTGTTTACAACCTGACTTAAAACGTCGAAAAGGGCGCTTAGAAACCTACGCACTCGACAATTTAAGAATGCGCGGAACACTGAGTGAAGACGGTACAATTTGGGCTTTAGTTGAATCAACTGATGCCAATGTTTATCGTTTAGGTGTAGGTGAATATTTAGGGCTTTATCATGGCCGAATTGCTAAAGTAACTCCGCAATTTATCGAAATTATAGAATTAATCCCTGATGGTTCAGGTTGCTGGGCAGAAAGATCCAGTAACTTAGAACTTTCAGGAAAATAACGTGCGAAGGATGAGGGAATAATGGAATCTTCTGCCGCGATGAAAAAAGCAATAACAAACTCATCATTTTGTAGAGCGCTTATCGGTGCAGTATTAATCGTTGGTATTGTGCCAAACGCATTAGCTGCTAATCGTCTTATTGACGTAAAATATCATTCTATGGTGGATCACCAATTAGAATTAGAATTGGTTTTTGAATCAGAAGTGACATCGCCTACGGTCGATCTTTCTGCTGAACCTGCAGAAATTATGCTTAATTTTGCAGACACAATATCTAATTTAAATAAAGGCGTCATACCGGTCGATAGTGTGGGTGTTGAAAAACTTACCGCCCAGCAACAAGGTGGTGATCTGCAAATTATTGTTGCCTTAAATAAGGTTAAACCTTACCAAGGTAAAATTGTAGGTAATAGCTATCGATTAACGATTAACGACGATGTCGCTGGTCCAGATCAAGCTAATAACCCTTTTGTGAATGGTATTAAAAGTATTGATTTTCGCCGCAATAAAACCGGTGGCGGAGAAATATTATTTAATTTAAGTAATCGTTCAGTTGCTGCCAATGTTGAGCAGGTAGGATCTAAACTCGAAATCAAACTATACAATACTGATATAGGTAACGACTTACTGTATGTCATGGATGTACAAGATTTCGCTACGCCAGTGAGCAGCTTTGAGACCTTTAAAGACGATTTAACTGCGCGGGTAATGGTTGATATTAATGGTAACTATGATTACAACTATCGCCAAGATGGTGATGTATTTAAAGTGAGCATTGATAAAGTTGAGCGAGTGTCTGTTGCCAAAGAAGCTAAAAAATATAATGGACGTTCATTATCGTTAAACTTCCAAAATATTTCTGTGCGCACAGTGCTGCAGATTATTGCTGATTATAACAACTTTAACTTAGTGACCAGTGACACGGTTGAGGGAGAGATTACTTTACGTTTAGATGATGTGCCTTGGGATCAAGCGTTAGATCTAATCTTGCAAACCAAAGGTCTAGATAAACGCATTGAAGGTAATATTTTAATGGTTGCGCCTAGTGAAGAACTGGCGATCCGTGAAAGTAATGACCTTAAAAATAAACAAGAAGTCAAAGAGTTAGCGCCTCTGTATTCAGAGTATTTACAAATTAATTATGCAAAAGCTATCGATATTGCAGAATTACTTAAAACCACAGACTCAACATTATTATCTAATCGCGGCAGTGTGGCGGTAGATGAGCGTACTAATACTTTATTGGTTAAAGACACGACTGAGATTTTAGAAAATATACATCGTCTAATCGAAGTGCTTGATATCCCCATCAAGCAAGTGTTAATTGAAGCGCGCATGGTGACGGTAAAAGATGATGTCAGTGAAGACTTAGGTGTTCGTTGGGGTATTACTGATCAACAAGGCTCTGATGGCACATCTGGAACGCTTGAAGGCGCAGCAAGTATTGCCGGTGGCGTTATTCCAAGTATCAGTGACCGCTTAAATGTCAACTTACCTTCAGCCGCGACTTCAGCATCGAGCATTGCATTCCATGTTGCGAAATTGGCTGACGGCACGGTACTTGATTTTGAATTGAGCGCCTTAGAGCAAGAAAACAAAGGTGAAATTATTGCCAGCCCTCGAATTACGACGTCAAATCAGAAGTCGGCATATATTGAGCAAGGTGTTGAGATCCCGTATGTTGAATCTGCCTCGAGCGGTGCAACTACTGTAAGCTTTAAAAAAGCGGTATTGTCACTGCGTGTAACGCCTCAAATTACACCGGATGACCGTGTTATCCTAGATCTTGAAATAACTCAAGACTCACAAGGTACAACCGTCTCTACCGGCACAGGTGATGCCGTGGCAATTGATACCCAGCGGATTGGCACTCAAGTGCTCGTCAATAATGGTGAAACAATTGTACTTGGTGGTATTTATCAACAAAATCTCATTAGTAGTGTAAACAAAGTGCCTATTTTAGGTGATATTCCGTTGGTTGGTTTTTTGTTTAGAAACACATCAGATTCTAATGAGCGTCAAGAGCTATTGATATTTGTTACTCCGAAAATCGTAACAGAGAAATAGTAAGCTAAATCAACATGATTTACGTATGTTGAGTATCAAGAAACCAGCTACTTGTAGCTGGTTTTTTATTGTAAATTGTCCAGCTTTAATAAGCTGGAAATCGCGGTGTTTTATGGCGTAAATGAATTAAATCAGTTTAAATAGCGCCGATGGCTTGCAAGTAATAGCCCTTAACTGAGATAATCCTCCGTCAAGTCTCATTAGAGCAAGGTTAAATTATAGGTCGGCTTGAGTTTAAGTCGATAAGGCATTCTTCCATATAAGATTCAGACGTATACGAAATGGCTGAAAAACGCAATATTTTTCTGGTAGGCCCTATGGGCGCAGGTAAAAGCACAATTGGTCGCCATCTGGCGCAAATGCTGCATTTAGATTTCCACGATTCAGATCACGAGATTGAACAACGTACCGGTGCAGATATTGCCTGGGTGTTTGATGTTGAAGGTGAGGAAGGCTTCCGTAGACGTGAAGCTCAAGTCATCGGTGATCTTTCAGAAAGGCAAGGTATCGTTCTCGCAACAGGTGGTGGTTCTGTTCAGAGTAAAGATATCCGCAATTATCTTTCTGCTCGAGGTATAGTTGTTTACTTAGAAACAACGATAGACAAGCAAGTTGCGCGCACTCAGCGTGATAAGCGTCGTCCGTTGTTACAAGTAGATGATCCACGTGAAGTGCTCGAAAGCTTAGCTGAGATCCGTAATCCTTTGTATGAAGAGATTGCAGATGTCATCGTTAAGACTGACGAACAAAGCGCGAAGATCGTCGCTAACCAAATTATCGAGCAACTTGGCTTTTAGGTAAAACGCATGCAACAGATTCAGGTTCAATTAGGTGATAGAAGTTACCCCATTTACATTGGCCAGAATTTGATGAATGACAGCGAGATTTTTACTCGCTACCTACAACATAAAAAAGCCCTAATTGTTTCAAACGATACCATTGCTCCGTTGTACCTTAAACAGGTACAACAAGCGATGAGCGTTTGCACATCTATTGAAACAGTTATTTTGCCAGACGGCGAAAAATATAAAGATTTACAACACCTCGACTTAATTTTTAGTGGATTACTCGAACATAACTTTGCTCGAGATTCAGTATTAGTTGCCTTAGGCGGTGGTGTGGTTGGTGATATGACAGGCTTTGCCGCGGCATGTTATCAGCGAGGCATCGATTTTATTCAAGTCCCGACAACATTACTCTCACAAGTTGATTCATCTGTAGGGGGGAAAACTGCGGTTAACCATCCTCTTGGTAAGAACATGATTGGTTCTTTTTACCAACCTAAATCAGTCATTATTGATACGTTATGTTTACAGACATTACCGGCAAAGGAATTTGCAGCAGGTATGGCTGAAGTGATCAAATATGGCATCATTTGGGATGCAGATTTCTTTCAATGGCTGGAACAGAATGTAGAGCCATTAAAAGCACTTGATACCGATGCATTAACTTATGCAATAGCAAAATGTTGCCAAATTAAAGCTGACGTTGTCGAACAAGATGAAACTGAACAAGGCGTACGAGCATTGCTCAATCTTGGTCATACCTTTGGTCATGCAATCGAAGCTGAAATGGGCTATGGAGTATGGTTACATGGTGAAGCTGTGGCTGCAGGCACCATTCTTGCTGCTCAAACGGCTCAAGAGTTAAACTTACTCGATGAAGTTTATGTGGAGAGAATTACTCTGCTCATGCAAGCTTTCGATTTGCCAATTAAAGCACCTAAATCAATGGATTTTGAACGCTTTATTAAGCATATGCGTCGTGATAAGAAAGTGTTAGGCGGAAAAATTCGCTTAATATTACCGACTCAAATCGGTCACGCTGATGTTTTCTCTGATGTCAGTGAAGACTTACTCAAACAGGTTATTAACCGCGCGTAAACTCAAGTGTGGTGATTCTTTGACTGCTTCAGGACTTTTATTACTACCCACTCAAGAAGCGCTAGTTCAGCGTTTACAACATATTGCCAGTTACAGTGAACAATTACTGGTGTTATGTGGCGATAAAGGTGCAGGAAAGTCTACGCTTGTTGCCGCATTGGCGAGTGAGTTAGATGACTATAATTCAGCTCTTGTTGTGTGCCCTCAGCATGCTGACAGCGCTGAAATACGTCGTAAAATACTGGTGCAATTAATTTCAGCCCCCATTTTTGATGACGAACGTCCCTTAATGGATACTGTGCTTAGGATCCAATCAAGTCTAGATAAACCGCTACACATTATTATTGATGATGCTCATTTGCTGCCAAAAGATATTTGGGCAGAATGTATTCTATTGAGCCAAATTCGCTGTGCCGGTAAACCTGTTGCTGTCACGATGACGATTGAGCCTAGTTTCTGGCGTAGCTTAACAGCGGATATTGCGGATAAAACCCGAGCTCTTTTACTACAAGTCAATATAGAGCCGCTCCCCATTTCTGAGCGCGACGGTTTATATCAAAGCTTATTACTACGTAGCCAAAAAACTCCCTTTATACCTCGTGAAATAATTCATAAACAACTCGAAAAACAGTTAGGCACTCCTAAAGAAGTCGTTGATTTGTTGATGCTAGCGTTAGAGTCCCCTGAAGACATGCAAAAACCAAAATCTATGTTGGTTAAGTTTGCGATTTCCACTGTAGTGGTATTATGTTTACTGGTGAGTGGCTGGCTTATTAATAACCACTTCTCGGCAGTAGACGTATCAAAACCCTCACTTGAATTAACGGCAACGCAGGCAGAGAGTAGAAAGCAAGCTCATTCATTCTTGGTGGAATATGGCGAACTTAAGTTAGCGCCTTACTTTACGCAACGTTATTTAGCACAGACTAAACAAATTGCTAATCAGCAAGCTGATTTGCTGATTAAACAACAAGTCGAAGCGAAACAAACGGACATAGAACTTAATGTTGATCCAGATGTTGTGCCTATCGACAATCATACCGATGTAGAGGTTTATTCTTCGCTAGAAGGGTTGTCTTTCCAGGGTAAGCTCCCCAAAGCGCAACCCCAAGCGGTTAGCCAGCCTCAACAGATTGTAGAGCGTGATAAGACGCCGCATAAAATCAAAGGCTTTACGCTTCAGCTCGCTAGCGTTAATGATAAGTCTTCATTGTCGCCTATTTTGACTAAGTTAGCTCAAGAGCCGCATGTGTATATTATGAGTTACAAACAACGATTTGTGATTTTTCTCGGAGATTTTGATACCTCCTCTGCAGCAGAAGCTAAATCGAAGCAAATTCAAACTCAATATCGCTTAGCGGCCCCCTGGGTAAGAAAATGGGCCGATCTAACCGATTATCAACGGGTAGACTAATCCTTCATGGATTTTTAGCTCGATTCAATAATGTGCATCTTCTGGTTATTTAATCGATTTTACCCGATGATAATTGCCACTAAACAGAGTACAATCTTCAGCTTTAATTTTGCTGGCATAGTTCCTATTCATGATAAAAAAGCATAGAGCCTTTCTAAAGTGGGCGGGCGGAAAATACAAACTCGTTGATGAGCTAGCAAAGCACCTTCCTGCAGGAAACCGCCTGATTGAACCCTTTGTGGGCGCGGGGTCGGTTTTTCTTAATACTGATTATGAGCACTACTTGTTGTGCGATATCAATCAAGATTTAATCAATCTGTATAACATTGTTAAACAGCAGCCAGATGCTTATATTCAAGCGGCTAAGGCAATGTTTGTTGATGATATGAATAATAGCGAAGCTTATTATCGAGTCCGTACAGAGTTTAATGCCACGCTCGATCCGTTTATTCGTTCGGTGTACTTTTTGTATATGAACCGTCATGGTTTTAATGGTCTATGTCGTTATAACCGTAAAGGTGGCTTTAACGTGCCATTCGGCTCTTATAAAAAGCCGTATTTTCCTGAAGCCGAAATTCGTCATTTTTCTATAAAGGCGAAAAAAGCGACCTTTAAGTGTATTAGTTATGAGCAAGCCTTTGAATTAGCGAATGCGGGTGATGTGATTTATTGTGACCCGCCATATGCACCTTTATCAACCACAGCCAGTTTTACGACTTATGCAGGCCCGGGTTTTAGTTTGGATGATCAAGCGCTGCTCGCGCGTCATTCAAGACATATTGCGCACGAACGTAATATCCCAGTATTAATCAGTAATCATGATATTCCGCTGACTCGTGAGTTATATCGCGGTGCGGCTTTTTCGACTATTTCAGTACAAAGAAATATTAGCCCAAAAGGCAGTTCACGCAATAAAGTCGATGAAATAATGGCGCTATACGATCACCATTATCGTCATGATGATTAGCGATTAAATTTGTGGGAATGGTACAGTTAACTCAATACCTGATTAACGATCAAGACTAAGGTTAACACTAAGCCTATCGCTAAAATGATGCCCATGATAATAAAAGGCAGTGGGGATTGTGACTTGAAGTCTTTTTGTCGATTGCGCTCTGTTTGCACCCCAAAAAAGGCTGCAACAGTACTACTGAAAACTTGCCATAAAGACATGCTATTTATATCTGCTTAGGGCTGCTAGAGGTAGGCATATCTTGGAGCGGTTTATCTTTATGTCCGTGGATCAGCTCTAGCAAATCGATAAAATGAAATTGGCTAGAACGACTATTGCCAGTTACCCAATTTCCCCAACTGACGTTATCTGATTGTTGTGCGCAACGGTTGGCAGGATGACTGCTTGGTAAACTGGCATTGTAGCTGTTGCTACTATCACATACACACGCTTTAGTGCTTGCTGTTTCCGCTTCACTTGCCATCATGACTTGGCTAATGAGCAGCACACAAGCTGAAGTTGCAAATACAGCATAAACCGGTGTTGGTAAAAATTTACCATCACGACCAGAAATTTTGCTTAATAATTGCTTAACCATAAGGTATACCCTATCCGTGGTTTATGCTCGGCGCCTGAATATGTGTTGCAATAAACTCAAGCGAAGCTAATAGTTGCTAATAGTTTATGTGGCGACGGAGTATTCAGTCTTTAAAATCTAATCAATCGTATTCATGTGTTGCATTGAGTGCCGATAATCAACCCCGCACTTCATGTTTTATTGTTTGTTACTTTATAAGCTGTATTTTCTATTGCTCTGACATAATAAGTAACATTTTTTATTATAGCAAAATAGCTTAGTTATTGAACACTGCTTTATGAGTAAAAAGCAACAAATCCGACTTCTGCTCTATTTTTTGACAAATATCCGTCACTCTAGGGCTTTTTTAGCTTTTCAACCTAGAGGCTTGTCGCTGCAAAGGGTAAAATGTCGTCACTTTGATCTGCCAATAGAGAAGATTATGCGCCCATTTTTAATAGCACCATCGATTTTGTCTGCCGATTTCGCCCGTTTAGGTGATGATGTTAAAGCCGTATTAGATGCCGGTACAGACGTGGTCCACTTTGACGTAATGGATAATCATTATGTTCCTAACCTAACAATTGGACCCATGGTTTGTACTGCTTTACGCAATTATGGGATCACAGCAGATATTGATGTGCATCTTATGGTTAAGCCGGTCGACCGTATCATTCCTGACTTTGCTAAAGCGGGAGCATCAATTATTACCTTCCATCCTGAAGCATCTGAACATATCGACCGTACATTACAACTGATTAAAGAGTCAGGTTGTAAAGCGGGCTTAGTGTTTAATCCGGCGACGCCACTGCATTATCTTGACCATGTTATGGACAAATTAGATGTCATTTTGTTGATGTCAGTTAACCCTGGTTTTGGTGGTCAGTCATTTATTCCACATACACTCGACAAGCTTCGCCAAGTTCGTGCGCTTATTGATGCCAGTGGCTTTGATATTCGTTTAGAAGTGGATGGCGGTGTTAAAGTTGACAATATCGCAGAGATTGCCGCAGCGGGTGCCGATATGTTTGTCGCCGGTTCAGCTATTTTCAATCAACCAGATTACAAAGTCGTAGTTGATCAAATGCGTGCTGAATTAGCCAAAGTGTAATCCATACAGGTAAACCAAAGTGAGGTTGTCGATGAATCAATGGACAAATATTCAAGCCATAGCGTTTGATTTAGATGGGACATTAATTGATAGTGTCCCGGATTTAACCGCCGCGACTAACGCCACTTTGGTTGAATGTCATTTACCCTCGGTATCAGAAGAGTTAGTCCGCAGTTGGGTAGGCAATGGTGCACAAGTGCTGATGCAAAGAGCGTTAAGCTATGCCTCTTCAACGGCACAAGATAGCGCTGAATTACAAACACAGTTAACACAGGTTATGCCACGCTTTATGCATCATTATGGTGAGCACTTACAGCAGCACAGCCGGTTGTACTCAGATGTACTCATCGTATTGCAACAATTAAAGCAAGCGGGTTATAAACTGGCCGTAGTGACCAATAAACCGTACCGTTTTACCGTGCCATTACTCAGTGCGTTTGGTCTCGATGGATTGTTTTCTGAGGTATTAGGTGGCGACTCGCTGGCTAAAATGAAACCCGATCCAATGCCTTTGCAGCATTTATTACAGCAATGGCAATTAAATACCACACAATTACTGATGGTGGGTGACTCAAAGAATGATATTTTAGCGGCCAAAGCGGCAAATGTCATGTCGATTGGCTTGACCTACGGCTATAACTACGGCGAAGATATCGGCTTAAGTGAACCTAATGCGGTATGCGAAAACTTTGCCGACATAGCGCAATACTTACTTTCTCAATAATTTGAATTTTATAAGATAATCTGGAGCAATAAAACACATGACCAAACCCATAGTTCTCAGCGGTGCACAGCCATCAGGCGAATTAACCATAGGTAATTATATGGGCGCACTACGTCAATGGGTTGCCATGCAAGATAGCCATGATTGCTTATACTGCGTCGTAGATTTACATGCCATAACGGTTCGTCAAGATCCGCAAAAACTGCGTGAGGCCTGTTTAGACACCTTAGCGCTTTATCTTGCTTGTGGTGTTGACCCTAAAAAAAGCACTGTGTTTATTCAATCACAAGTACCACAGCACACCCAATTAGGTTGGGCGTTAAACTGTTACACCCAAATGGGTGAGTTAAATCGCATGACACAGTTTAAAGACAAGTCGCAAAAGCACGCCAATAACATCAATGTTGGTTTATA
This sequence comes from Shewanella sp. MF05913, assembly GCF_059758095.1. Taxonomy (NCBI): domain Bacteria; kingdom Pseudomonadati; phylum Pseudomonadota; class Gammaproteobacteria; order Alteromonadales; family Shewanellaceae; genus Shewanella; species Shewanella sp. MF05913. The sequence goes on along the minus strand of NZ_JCAYNT010000004.1, from coordinate 66,920 downwards.
CGGTTACCCAGTATTAATGGCAGCGGACATTTTGCTTTATCAAGCCAATGAAATCCCCGTCGGCCAAGACCAAAAGCAACACTTAGAGCTAACACGCGATATTGCTACTCGTTTCAATAACGCATACGGCGACACGTTTACCATTCCTGAGCCGTTCATTCCTGAGCATGGCGCTAAGGTGATGTCGCTGCAAGACCCGTTGAAAAAAATGTCCAAGTCAGATGACAACCGCAATAACGTGATTGGGCTACTTGAAGATCCTAAAGCGATTTTAAAGAAAGTGAAAAAAGCCATGACTGACAGCGAAGAGCCGCCAGTTGTGCGTTTTGATATGGAGCAAAAGCCTGGTGTGTCTAACCTATTGAGTTTAATGTCTGGCTGTACAGGGCAATCAATTGCGTCATTAGAAGCTGAGTTTGAAGGCAAAATGTATGGTCATTTGAAAGTGGCCACCGGTGAAGCTGTTGTTGGCATGTTAGAGCCATTACAAGCCCGCTTTAAAGAATACCGTGCAGATGATGCATTCTTAAGACAAGTCATGGCAGAAGGCGCTGAAAAAGCCCGAGCTCGTGCAGAAGTGACCATTAAAAAGGTTTACGACAAAATTGGTTTGATTGTATAAACCAAGTCGATAACCACCCAAAGCCAGTGATGATTCACTGGTTTTTTTTATCCATAAAAAAGCCATCGATAGTCGATGGCTTTTCAATAATGGCATAGCATAGCTGAGGTTAAAGTTCTGTGTACTCAAACACCTTAACTACTTTACGTACACCTGCAGTGTTGCGCGCAATCTCAACCGCTAAATCAGCTTGTTTACGGTCAATTAACCCAAGTAAAAATACTTCGCCATTTTCGGTAACCACTTTAATGCGGGTAATGTCGAGCGACTTTTCGTTTAGCATGCGCCCTTTTACTTTGGTGGTTACCCAAGTGTCATTACTGCGCGTGGTAAAAGAGGTTGGCGTACCAATACGGATTTGATTATGTATCTTGCCGCCAATTTGTAAGTCTTGCACAACGCTAATCGCTTTATCGCGCAGCATTGAGTTTGGCGCCTGGCCAATCATCAATACATTATTATTCATTACAACAGCAGCGATATTGGTTTGATTATTCAAGTCATCGTATTTAGACAAGGCGCTCGCAATCGTAAAGTCAGCATTGGTGTCGCTGATTTGCGTACTCATGCTACGTTCATCATTTGCCATTTTAGCACCGCTCACAGCACCAACCATAACGGCACCAGCACACCCTTGAAGCAGTAATGCAAATACAGAGACGACGAATAATCTATTCATTATGCCTGCTCATCCTGTGGGAATAAGGTGCGGTCGATGTTATCGCACAAGCAATGAATGACCAGTAAGTGCACTTCTTGAATACGTGCAGTCACATTTGATGGTACACGGATTTCCACGTCACCCGCGCTCATTAAGCCTGCCATTGCACCACCGTCTTTACCGGTTAAGGCAACAATGGTCATATCGCGGCTTAAAGCTGCTTCCATTGCTTTGATGATGTTGCCAGAGTTACCACTGGTTGAAATGGCCAGTAAAATATCACCTGGTTGACCTAAGGCTAAAATTTGCTTAGAAAAAATCTCATCGTAGCTGTAATCGTTAGCAATAGCGGTAATGGTGGATGTGTCGCAGCTTAATGCAATAGCCGGTAACGGCGGACGCTCAATTTCATAACGGTTCAGTAATTCTGCTGAAAAATGTTGCGCATCGCCAGCACTACCACCATTACCGCAAGATAGAATTTTATTGCCGCCAAGAAGACATTGCACCATCATCTCTGCTGCTTTTTCAATTGACTCAGGTAGCGCTTCAGCAGCATCAATTTTGGTCTGAATTGATTCGGTGAAACTATCTTTAATACGTTCTAACATGCAACAATCCTTACGATAAATAATCTCTACCCATATCGGTGACAAGCTTTTAATACGCTAATCAATCCGCGCCGGCAATGTGGATGTATGATGCCACAAAACCAAGTGATGGTAATCAGTTGTGGCTTAAAAACAGCCTTGTAGCCAGTTTATTTCATTAATACTCATCGCAATAACATCAAAGCGACAAGGTGGATTTACTTTTTGTCGTTGTAGGTAATGATCTGCTGCTAAACGAATGCGAGTGATTTGTTTAGCGGTCAGTGCATTAATGGCGCCGCCAAATTGGTTTGACGCCCTAAATTTCACCTCAACAAACACCCACACGTCTTGTTGGCGCATCACTAAATCAATTTCACCAAACGGATAACGTACGTTAGCCTCTACAAACGTCAGACCTTGTTGTTCAAGATAAGTTCTGGCGCGTTGCTCTGCTAACTGGCCGCGATTCATAGCGGTTTGAGTTGCCCTTGAGTGTATTTGCCCCACGATAACTGGCGATCAATCACCCCATTAGACTTCACCGACAATGCACCGCTACGGCCCATAAATTGATAGCCCGGGAATGCACGCATTTGAGCTAAGCGATTGACTAGCTCAAGTGAGTCAAATCCCATCACATAGAGCCGTTTTTGGCTGTTGTTCCAAGAGCTCCATAACTCAGACACCATTTGCGTTTCGCTGCTTGGACGCATTAACCACGGTATATCACTTATCATCAAGTTATTAAGATCTTGAGCCGCCTGGGTTGACTCGGTTTCTAAACGACTGCGACTGGTGGTGTATAACGCAACAGGCTCCGAGAACACACTAAAGTTAACATCTAAAAATGGTTTTAATAACGCCAAGTCTTGTGAACCTGAAATCATGTAAATGGCATCAATATCTTGGCGAGAACGAAAATCCGACTCTAAGCGGCTGCCTAATAAATCTTTCATTCGACTAATACGTGCCTGGCTGTCGTTTACGCCCAATGCTTCTTGTACCGCAACTTTAATTTGGTCGCCCGGATCATAATAATGCACTTCGGCATTGTCGCTGGTTAACGTAAGCCAGGTTTGCTTAAAGCTTTCTGCCATGCGTTTACCAATCGGGTCGTTACTGGCCAATAAAAGCGGTAACTTCACACCGTCACTAAACAGTTTATGTGCTGCGTCACTGGCTTCTTGTGCTGGAGACAGCGAAAAATAAAACTGATTTGGCTGCGGATTAAAATGTTCTGTCTGATTTAAATAGAGCTGTGGAATCGAGCCCTTTTGCTTATCATTTAGTTTTTGCAGCTCTTCTACTTCATTAGGGAGCAAAGGCCCAATAATGAACTCAGCCCCTTGGGTGACTGCGTCATTATAAGCGGCAACAACACCGAGCTGAGTATCGTAAAAATTAACGGCAACATTACTGTCATATTCAGACAAGTAACTGGCGATAATCCCTTGACGGATAGGTTCGGCAACAGCGGCTCGCGGACCGGTTAATGGCAGTAATACCGCAATGTTCTGTGGTCTAAATGGCTTGGCACTTAAGGCTTTTTCAAGATCGGCTGGCAACTTAATGGCTGCTGGGTGATATGGGTTATTGCGTTGCCATTCACCTAAATAACGCACTAACTGAGTGGGTTCAACGGCATAATGTTTAGCGATATACGTTAACTGTAACCAGCCTGCAAAAATAGGATTTGACGGGTCGCGCATAAACGACTGTACCGTTTCTTCTTGCAGTGGCTGCAATATCGACCAAATGACATTGTTGACCGCGGTGGTTTCTGATTTAGGTAAGTAGTTACTCAGTAAACTCAGTTGCTTAACCTGATCAATCGATTGTTGGGTGTTTTTATACAACTTGGCTTTATATTGGTGATAACTTGCCATCTGCCAACGAGGAAGCTGCCAATGTGGAGGATATTGCAATACCTCTAATGCGGCTTCAGGGCTTGTTGTTTTTTCTGTAATGCGAGCACGCAAGTAAATATGTTCAGCTTGAAGCGTCGGCACATTCACCATCGACTTTTGCATCGAGGTTAAAATACTGGTGGCTGAATTAACGTTACCGTTATTAATGTAAGCATGAGCTGCCAGTAATAAATAACGGTCACGTTTTTCTGGTAAACTGCTATTTTTGGCTTCGGTTAAGTAGATTTTAGCCGGATGTTCGGCGGCAACCAACGATGTGCTTATTTCAACATACTCTCTTTGCTTTCGCTGTTGCTCGGTAGCACAACCTACCAATAAGACAGAGAAAATCATCGCGCACACTAATTTTGTTGTATTCAGTCTTTTTAACACTTGGCTTCACTCTGTTAAGATACTGGCACTAGTTTAACCTGCTCTTACGCTGGGCGAAAGTATCAGGTAGATTCATTATCGAGGTAATTATGGACCAAATGGTCGCGCTGTATATTGTTCCCACCCCTATAGGTAATTTAGGCGACATCAGCGCTCGTGCATTAGAGGTGTTGCAGCAAGTCGATTTAATCGCTTGTGAAGACACCAGGCACAGCGGAAAACTGCTGAGTCACTTTGGTATTGAAACCCGTAAAACAGCATTACATGACCATAATGAGCGTGACCGTGCTCAATGGATTGTTGAGCAACTTAATCAAGGCAAATCGATAGCGTTGATTTCAGATGCGGGCACTCCGCTTATTTCGGACCCTGGATATCATTTGGTTAATCATGTTCGCCAAGCTGGTCATCGCGTGGTGCCATTACCCGGAGCATGTGCCGCTATTACGGCGCTAAGCGCATCAGGCTTACCTTCCGATCGATTTAGCTTTGAAGGCTTTTTACCTTCAAAAGAAAAAGCCCGTATCGATAAGCTTGAAATGCTAAAAGAAGATCCTCGCACTTTAATCTTCTATGAATCGCCGCACCGGATTGTATACAGTTTAAACGCTATTGCACAAGTATTAGGCGACGATAGGCAAGTGGTGATGGCGCGCGAAGTGACTAAAACCTTTGAAACCTTTTTAACGGGCACCGCCGCAGAAGTACTGGCCATGGTAGAAGCGGATGACAATCAGCAAAAAGGTGAAATTGTCTTAATGTGTCATGGTTTTGCTTTATCTGATGAAGAGGGCATTCCTGCGGTTGCAGTCGCGACGTTAAAACTATTAAGCGAAGAATTACCGCTTAAAAAAGCGGCCGCTATCGCAGCGCAAATTCACGGATTGAAGAAAAACGCCTTGTATAAATACGGCCTAGAGTTGGATTTATAACAGTGGGCGTTTTTTAGCATTGGTTTGTCGGCTTGCTTACGTTATAATCCGCGCCGAGTTGGCCAGACAGTTGCCGCGTACTTAGGTACGGGGAGGAAAGTCCGGGCTTCAAAGAGCAGGGTACCAGGTAACGCCTGGGCGGTGTGAACCGACGACAAGTGCAACAGAGAGGAGACCGCCATTTTGGCTTCGGCTAAAAATGGTAAGGGTGAAAGGGTGCGGTAAGAGCGCACCGTGCGGCTAGCAATAGTTCGTAGCAAGGTAAACTCTACCCGAAGCAAGACCAAATAGGGTTCCATTACTTTAAATAGTATATGCGCTGCTCGCGTAGGAACCGGGTAGGTTGCTTGAGCCTGTGAGCGATTGCAGGCCTAGATGAATAACTGTCCACGACAGGACCCGGCTTATCGGCCAACTCACCTCTTTATATGAAAGGCCTCGCAGTAATGCGAGGCCTTTTGTTATTTATGGGCTACAGCCTGAAGAATCGTAACAACAAATAACTGTCCACTCCGTGCTCAACTAGGGGGTGGCGGCTTATCGGTCAACGCACCTCTTTATAAAGAAAGGCCTCGCAGTAATGCGAGGCCTTTTGTTATTTATGGGCTACAGCCTGAAGAATCGTAACAACAAATAACTGTCCACTCCGTGCTCAACTAGGGGATGGCGGCTTATCGGTCAACGCACCTCTTTATAAAGAAAGGCCTCGCAGTAATGCGAGGCCTTTTGTTATTTATGGGCTACAGCCTGAAAAATCGTAACAACAAATAACTGTCCACTTCGAGCTCAACTAGGGCATATCGGCCAACGCATCTCTTTATATTTATTCGCAAAAACCTCATCAATTATTACGTTTAATTAACAAGCATCACAAATGTAAATTATCAAAATGATAATAGTTGTCATTAGCGTTTGGTGCTATATTGCCGCCAAATTTTAGTGTTGTCGTTGAGAGTGTTATGCAATTTAATATGGTTAATCTTGGGTTGTTCAGCCTACTGTTACCTGTAATGAGTGTCAGTGCTAATGAGCCTGTTACTCCTACCGAGTCAGCAGAATCAATCGAAAAAATTACTGTAATGGGCCGTGCGCAAACCTTTTATCGAGAGTCTTCTAGCTCAGTAGGCACTAAAGTTGAAACCGATATGATGGATTTGCCGCAATCGGTACAAGTGCTAAATGAACAGCTGATTGTTGACCAGGCCGCTCGTGAAATTACCGATTTATATCGTTCTATCGCAGGGGTAAGTGCTTATAGTTACTCTGGCGTAACTTTTCGTGGTTTTCGTGATGATAGCAACGTGTTTTATGACGGTGTACGTGGTGACCCATTCTCTGGTTTTGGGGTGCCACAGTTATTCAACGTTGAACGTGTCGAAGTATTAAAAGGCCCTGCGGCAGCGCTATACGGCGGTGGAGAACCAGGGGGCATGATTAATTATGTCACCAAAAAACCAAGCTTTGAGCAAGACACTGAAGTGACATTTACCGCGGGTAACGACGACAGAGTGGGTGGCTCGATTGATTCTAAAGGCGGCTTAACCGATAACATCGCTTATCGTTTAGGTGGTTTTTATGAGCAAAAAGACAGTTTTCGTAATAATGCCGATTCCGAAAATACCGAATTAACGGGCGGATTGTTATTCCAACTTAATGATGACACTGCATTAACCACCACCATTGACTTCATCAAACAAGATTTGGGTGGTAGCCGCTTACGTGGTGTGCCAGTTGATGATAACGGTAATTTTTTAGTCGACCCAAGTTACAACGCCAATGAAGCATCTGATTACCAAGATTTAGAGGCCACAGTATTACAAGCACAATTACAGCACTTTTTTAGTGATAACTTTAGTGTTGATACTACAGTGCGATATGTTGATAACGAGCGTGTTCAAGGTTATCACGAGTCGCAAGGTTGGGTTGATGTTAATGGCGACGGTGAAGCCAACGTTGATGATGAAACCATTAAACGTGAATATCGAAAGCAATACCGCGCGAATCAAGAAGTGAGTGTCACCACCGATTTTGTTTATCGCCTAGATAGCACAATTAAACAAACGGTATTGTTTGGTGCAGATTACCATCATGTAGACAGCGATTATGATTATTGGCGTGCTCGTTATGAGGCTGATGGTGTCGCAAATCTGAATATATTTGATTTAAATTATGGTGAAAGCGATCCAGCAGATTACACCTTAACAGATCAAAATCGTGATGGTGAAAAAACCGAGCGCATGGGTTTTTATGCTCAAGACCAAATAAACCTAACAGATAACTGGTTGTTGCTGGTTGGCCTACGTTACGATCATTTTAATGATTATGACAAAGAGAGCGGTTTTGAATTTAGCGACGATCATGTGTCGCCACGTGCTGGAGTTGTGTATAAATACTCGTCAGATACCTCATTTTATGTGAACTACTCTGAAAGCTTTAACCCCACCTCTATTGGCGATCAAGAAGATGCCAGTGCAGATGGCGGTTTGGCCCCAGAAATCGGTGAGCAAGTGGAGATAGGGGTTAAAAACCAGTGGTTTGATGGCAGCGTGATGACCACATTAGCAGCGTATCAAATCACTAAAAAAGATGTGGCCATGAGCAATCCTGACGACACCGGTGTCGACGATGGCATTGCGGCACTCGTTAGCTTAGGCGAGGTTGAAAGCAAAGGGCTTGAGTTTACCTTAGTGGGCGACATTACTGCCGACTGGACCATTATGGCCAATTACGCCTATAACGACGCACATGTAACCCAGGGCGATGTAGGAGACACATATGCTGACGGCAGCAAATTTGTCAATGCGCCGCGACATCAAGCGGGTTTATGGACCCGGTATGATATCGACAGTTTGCAGTCGGCAATTGCTTTTGGTGCTGATTACGTCAGTGAGCAGGTTAGTGATGACGATCAAATAGTCAAGCCTTACACTGTGTTCGACATGAGCTGGACCACGACATGGCAACAAACCCAGTTTCAGCTGAATGTGAAAAATCTATTTGATAAAGAATATGCTATTAGTGGATTCTCAGAGCGTAATGGCCACTTCCCTGGTGCGCCAAGAGAAGTGGTCTTGCAGGTGTCACATCACTTTTAGTTCGATATTGAAATTTACACAGCTTGTTTAATAACGAAAATATTTTGGGAGTGAATTTAATTTCACTCCCATTTTTATTCATGCTGTAAAATATTTATATGATAACGATTAAAAACTGGCTTTTACGCCAAGATTAATAGTCGTACCTAAGGATTTTGTGTTGTAACCACCGTATGTATAAGCTTGCGAGCGTGCAGAAAAGTAATCTTCATTAAGTAAATTTTCTACCCCAAGCGAAAGCTGCCATTGGTTAAGCTGATAACTACTTGATAGGTTCACTACGCTGTAATGCTCTATTGGACCTTGAGCGCCTACATATTGGTCATTAATTTTTTCAAAGCGATTACGATCGCCAACATAAATATAATTAATGCCCAAATTGATTTCGTCGTTTGCTTGCCAATTTACATAGCTTGTAAATTTGGGCGCCGATATTGTGCTGCCATCAAGGTACACATCTGCTTCTGTGTCTTTACCTTCAATCCAGCTATAGCTTAAGCCTGTGCTGATATCTTCGGTTACGCTATAGTCAAACTGTGCTTCATACCCCCATATTTTCTGGGGGGCTCGCACGGGTAAATACACACCTGTGGTCGCATCAAAACTGTTACTGGTGCCTAGTTCAGATTGGCTACGATAGGCGGCAACTTCATAACGTAAGTCACCCATTTGACCCGAAACCCCTACTTCGTAGTTATCAACAATCGATGCCTCTGTGCGGATCAAATTGATGTCATTGACTGTTGCAGTCCTTAATAGTCGACCTAAATCCGAAATATCTGCGCCTTGAGAAAAACTCATAAACGGACTAAATGCATTGTTTAAATTATAACGAAGTCCAATGTTGTAGGTCGTTGAGTCATAAGCTAAATCACCACCCGCGACGTCAAAAGGCACTGAGCAAGTGCTTTCTGTGCTACATAATTTTAAGGTTTGGTAATCATCAACGGTTAAGTCAACACTGTCTTGTCGAATACCGGCTTTGATTATCCAATCTTCAGCGATGACAAATTTTGTTTGTAAATAAAAGGCCAAATTTTTCATGTCCATCTCTGGCACCCAAATTCGGCCATCTTCTAGCGGTTGTGAGCTGATGTCCTCGAGTGCATCAAGTCCATAAATAAACGTCGACTCAATATTATCCCAATCTACTTGGCTGACGAAGTTAACTCGCATGCCCTTTTTTTCTGACTTGATTAATGACTGTCCACCGGTATAGCCTTCACTCAAATTTGCTAGTGCTGTTGAATAAAAAAACATATTTTCTATTTTTTGTACGTAACCATCTAAGGTTAATTGAGTGTTGTTAAAAATGTCTTGGTCTACATATTTCAGCATCAAGTTGTGATTACCACGTGGACCTTGTGGTACACCTTGTTTAGCGATGCCAGTGGTATTTTTAATCGCGTAGGTTTTAAAGCCTGAGTTGACGCTGCCAATCACATCGATTAAGTCCGCGTCTTGTTGAGCTTCATAGTAGTTGTAAGTTAATTTAATCGACTTATCGTCATCAAATTGGTAACCGAGTTTAGTAAAAAAGTTATTCGATTCGGTTTCTGATAAACCATAAACTAAGCCAATAATGTCACCTTCAGCGTCACGTTCAACCCCTGTTTTTTCCGTAATAGCACTAAACACATAACTAAAATCGTCAAGGGTTCCATCGATTGAGGTATCAACTCTGTATCCCGCACTGTCTTGCAACTTGACGGCGCTAAATTTACTCGAAACCCCCACTTTGACTCGTGCTTTATCCTCGCTAGCGTGTTTTGTGATGTAGTTAATTATCCCGCCTGATGCGCCATTACCGTAGATGGAAGTAGAGCCTTTAATCACCTCAATTCGTTCAATAACGCCAGCATCGATAGAGCTGATATCTAATTGACCATTACGCAGCGGTGTGGACTGTGGTACTCCGTCGATGAGGACTAATGCTGCACGACCGCGTAAGTTTTGCCCTGAGTTACTTGAAGTACCAGTACTAGGTGCCAGTCCGGGCACCCGAAAAGCCAATAGGTTTTGTAGTTCAGTGGTAATTAGCATATCTTGTGATAAAGCTTGCTGGTCAATTAACGTCACTGATGAAGGGACTTCATCTATTCGCTCGGCCAAACGGCTACCCGTAACGATCATTCTTTCCATTGATGTTACGGGTTGAATCTCATCTGCAGCAACATAGGTGGGTAAGGCAAGTAAACAAAGCGCGTAACGTGTAGCGGTCGAAAGTTGAGTCAGTTTAAACATCACTTATAATCCATTAGTGTAAAAATCCTGGTGATGATATTAGTTATCATTTGTATTTGCATATAATTTACAAATACAATCAGATCTTTACAAATTAGCTCATGATTAAATGGCTATGATTGAGATGAAAGTGTGCAACTGGCTTTATCGTAGCGTTACTAACAGAATTAAAAATGTTCTTTAACCTGGAAGCGAAATTCCCATGAATTAATGTCGTTACCCGATGTCATTGGCATGGCAATATCAATGTGGGCAACGTTGCCGTAACTCGATTTTGATGAGTATAATCTTGCACCTATACCAATGCTACCAATAGGGCCGCTGACTTCATTTTGCTGATCTGGGCCGCCAGAAGCTTGACCTATATCGGCAAACAGTGCCCAGCCTAATTCTGCTAATTGATATAAATTGATATTAGGGTAATAACGGATTTCGCTGGTAAATAACCATTGATTATCACCATGTTGATAATCGTTAGGATAACCTCGTACACCCGTCTCGTCTCCTAACGCAAAGGTTTGGTCGAGGTAGTTATTGTGTGATGTAGCGACTCTAGCTTTAGAGTAGGCAGTCCATTTAGGGTTTATTTGATGGAAGTATTCTGCCGATAAACCCACATTATAAAAGTCTTGTTGACCTGTTTGTATGTCAGTTCTGCCAGTTAAACTCATTAGCAGTAATTGATTATCTTGCTGCCAACCACGGGTGGTCAATACATTTAAGTGATAACCCAGCGCTGAACTGTCGGCAACATCATTGGTTTCTAGGCCAAGGGTGACCACATGGCGCCAGCCTAGGTTAAAGTCTTCGTTGTTATTGATTAAGTGAATGTTATTGAGCACGGTGTACTGGTCTTGTAAGTATTCGTAACTTAGCCACGGGTAAATAAAATCGCGGTCTAACGGCAGTGGTGAATCAGGATAGATATCAAGGTTATTAAACAGGTGCTGTTCTTGTGTTACGCCAACACTGATGCGCTGTAAGTAATCGGCTTGTCTATCGACTAACCTGCCAAAACCGATATTGGCATAATCGATAATATGCTCAAATTCGTAAATGTCTTTGCCATTTTGTCTAATGGTGTCAATGCGAGTGTCGGTTGACCACGCTGCGCCATACATATCTTTGGTGTCTAAGGCGTAAAAGGGTTTATTAAAGGCTAGCGCAGAGGCCTGGCCGTCGCTGTTATCATAAAAATCAACGGCAATATTGCCATGTTTAACCCATCTCACTGGCGCATCAAAGGCAAATTTATAACCGGTTCTGTCGGCACTTGATTGGTATTTTATTTTGGTTTGTACGCCTAAACCCAGTAAGTTATCTTCTTTAATCCCGAACGAGTATTTGGTATCGCCACCGTTTTTACTCAAACTTACCGTGGGCAATAGCGACCAGTTGTCCCAGGTCTCTACTAATACTACGTCTTCAACATTGTCTTCGGCGAGCGGGTCTTTGCGCGCGATATTAATTTCGGCATCGCGAATATAAGGCTCATAACGCAGTAGACGTTGCGCTTCATGGAGATCTTTTTCGGTGATTTTATCGCCTTCTTCAAAACTTAAGCTATTGAGAATGGTCGATTCTTGGGTGTTGATGTGTAAGTAATTAGCCCAACGATGGAGAAAAATAGCGTCAGGGGCTGACTCATCAAAAATAGGGTGGCTGACAATGACGATACTAGCGACCTTGTCGACATCATGTTTGTTCACTGTCGATACAGCGGGTGGGTTTTCCACCGGCTCATCATTAGCGCTGGCGCTAGTGTGAGAGAGCAAAATGACGAAAAAACCGGCTGCCATTACAGATCTTGGCATAAATTCGTCCTCAATATTATTTTTGTTATATGTCACGGACACGTAAAACGTTAAATTAGTGTAAGTAAAATGAGGCGTTTGCGTTATCGCTTGCCTTAATAACACACTTGAATGAGACAATAGTCAATGATTAATGCCATTGCGCGTGAGTAAATGATCTCTCAGCGAGAATTTAAAAGGGCTTAAACAAGGCGTATGACTGAATAAATAGTTGTTCTCTTTCGAAGTCATGCAACGCAGTGTAAGCCCTTTTAAAACTCGCCTGAAAGGAATGCCCCAGCGGCTTTTGCTTTGCGTTCTCGCTATTTGAAAGGGAACAACCATTACTACATAGCGACGCCTTAATCAAAAACCGCTGGATGCATTCTGAGTGGTCACTTATTAATGCGGAATGGTATAACGTATGTTTTTATATTCAACGCAAAAGAAAAGGGCTGCACATTATGCAGCCCTTGTATTTGCAGTCTTTCGATAACAACGATGAATAAGATTTACAATGAACGGCGCGGCGGTACTACAACGTTTGCAAAAATCAGCCCCGCAATTAACGACATAAAAATCAGAAAAATTTGCGAGCCTAAATGTGCTTGGTTAAGCATAGTTTCACCGGAGATAAGGGCGTTTAAACCAATGTAGGTTTTACTGCCAGGCACCAAAATAACAATCCCTTGCAGTAAGGCTATCGATACCGGAGCTTTCATCCAACGTGCATATAAGTTGGAGTAAATACCAACGGCCAATGCACCAACAAAAATACCAATGGATTCACCTAAATAAATCCCCCCAAGCATTGCCGAGAAAAAGGCCACAATACCGGCAAACACGCCCCATGGAGAGTCTTTAAGGCGCGCTTTAAAAATAATCACCAATGACATCGACAATAATGGCACCGCAGACCATATAGCCCAGCGAGGTAAGGGGATAGGGTCAATATAGGTGACATCACCAAATATCGCTTTACCAATGGTCATGCCGAGTACCGCACCAAAATACAGTTTAAATAACTGCATTACCGCATCCATAATACGTGCTGTACCAGAGATTAAATCGCGCGCCGCCAGTTCTGCTAAACCTAAGGTAAGGGCTAAGCCCGGCACAAAAATAATGATCCCCGATAAAATGGTCACTGGCAAATTAATGCTCGGGTCAAATTGCGAGATGGCCGTGGCTAAAATTGCGCACATTACTGCTGCCATAGGTTCGAGCATTTCAGCTATGCGCTTTGAGCGTTCGGCCCAAAATACCAAGCTATAAACTAATAAGCCTAGAATGGCAGACCAAAAAACATCATGCCAACCGGTGCCCATTAACATAGCAAACGCCCCAGCACTTGAGCCAAAGGCTAGCAGTGTCAGTTTATGGCCATAAGGGTTAGGTTTGTTGGCAATTTCTTCTAGACGCTCCAGTGCTTCTTGTAAGGTGCGCTGGCCTGAACTGAGCTCTTCAACTAATTCAAAAGTTCGTGCCAATGAGCCCAAATCAAGTTCGCCAGGTTTAACTCGCGCTACGTGGTTATACTCTTGCTCAGTGTCATGTTGCAGTACAAAAGTCATCGAAGTGGGCGATATTAAAAAATAACCTTCAATGCCTAGCGTGCTACATACTGTTTGCAGGTGGGATTCTAAGCGATACGCCGGCGTACCAAACTTATGCAGGTACTTTCCTAACTTAATGATAAATCTGCGTTTTTCTAAAAAATCCTGATTATCCACTGGGCAGTAGTCACTCTTATTGAAGTATTGAGGTTATTTTGGCGCGAATATTAACCGATAAGGTCGTGTGTTTATAGCCAAACTGATTCAAAATGTGGTTTTAGCTTATATTAGCATTGTGATATTAAATGCTGATGTCAAAATAATAATATAGTCGAATTAAGGATTAAGGCATGACATTAATGATTTCGGGATTATACGCAGGGTTAACTGCACTATTGTTACTTGGGTTAGCTTATAAAGTGGTTAAGCTACGTCGATTGAATAAAATTGGCATTGGTGATGGCGGTAACCAGGAGTTATCACTTGCCATTCGCGCACACGGCAACTTAGTTGAAAACGCTCCAGTAGTCATGGTGTTATTGGTGTTAGCTGAGCTTAACGGTATGCCAGATTATCTTTTACACATATTTGGAACCGTGTGGATAGTGGCGCGCTTATTACATGCTATTGGGCTTAACCAGGGCAAAGGTGGACTTCATTTTGGCCGTTTTTGGGGTGTATTAATGACCTGGCTAGTACTATTAAGTTTAGCCGTTGCTAATATTGGCTTCTTTTTAGGTCTGTAGCTGTCTAATACGTGGTGATACGCGCTTATCACCACTTTTTATAAGGTTAATTATTGATAAAATATTTCACTTTTGCTGCTTTTTTAGTCACACTTAGTGCCACTGTACTGCTATAATCCGCGTCCGTTAAATTCAGCTTTAGGCTGAGATTATCATCGGATCAGTGAGACTGATTTTCCCCATTTATGTAGGTCATATACATGCAAGTTGAGTCAACGTTATTTAATTATCCAAAGTTTTGGGCGCATAGCTTCGGAACAGCACCTTTTTTACCCATGTCTCGCAAAGAGATGGATATTTTAGGCTGGGATAGTTGCGATATTATTGTCGTAACAGGCGATGCGTATGTGGACCATCCAAGTTTTGGTATGGCGGTGATTGGGCGGATGTTAGAGGCCCAAGGTTACCGTGTGGGGATTATTTCTCAGCCTGATTGGTCAAATAAAGAAGACTTTATGCAGCTTGGCCGTCCTAACCTGTTTTTTGGGGTGACAGCTGGCAACATGGATTCAATGATTAACCGCTACACAGCAGACCGCAAGTTACGTCATGACGACGCTTACACCGCTGGTGATATTGGCGGCAAGCGCCCAGATCGTGCCGTAACCGTATACACCCAGCGCTGTAAAGAAGCCTTTAAAGAAGTGCCTGTTGTCATTGGTGGTATTGAAGCCAGTTTGCGCCGTATTGCTCATTATGATTATTGGTCTGATAAAGTGCGTCGCAGTGTGATTTTTGACGCCAAAGCCGATATTTTAATTTACGGCAACGCCGAGCGTCCATTAATGGAAGTGGCTCGTCGTATTGCTGCAGGTGAAGCGATTAGCGACATTGACGATGTTCGTGGTACGGCTGTGATGCGTAAAGACCCTATGCCGGGTTGGCGTGGTATGGATTCGCGTAAAATAGACCAACTGCATAAAATTGAACCCTTGCCGAGTCCTTATGGTGCTGACGATGTGGGTTGTAGTAATTTATCTGGGCCAACAGACAACAAAATTTTTGATAACGATGCGCCAAAGCCCATTAGTATTCAGCCACCTCGTCCTAAGCCATGGGAAAAAACCTATGTGCTATTGCCTGCTTACGACAAAGTCAGCGAAGATAAATATTTGTATGCGCATGCCTCGCGTATTTTGCACCAAGAGCAAAATCCAGGTTGTGCTCGCGCGCTGTTTCAACCGCATGATGCAAACCGTGGTGTATGGGTAAACCCGCCTGCGTGGCCATTAAACACTGACGAGATGGACGCGGTATTCGACTTGCCTTATCAGCGTATTCCGCATCCGATGTATGGCAAAGAAAAAATCCCTGCTTACGATATGATTAAGACTTCAATCAATATCATGCGTGGGTGTTTTGGTGGCTGTTCATTCTGTTCGATTACCGAACATGAAGGGCGTATTATTCAAAGTCGCTCGCAAGAGTCGATTATTAAAGAAATTAAAGACATTCAAGAAAAAGTGCCTGGGTTTACCGGCGTTATTTCTGACCTAGGCGGCCCAACAGCTAACATGTACCGTTTAGGTTGTACTAGCGAAAAAGCGGAAAAAACCTGTCGTCGTTTGTCGTGCGTATTCCCATCGATTTGTGGCCATTTAGGCACAGACCATAAACACACCATCGACTTATACAAAGCAGCACGTGAAGTACCAGGCATTAAAAAAGTATTAATCGCTTCGGGTGTTCGTTACGATTTGGCTATCGAAAACCCAGAATATATTAGAGAGTTAGCTAAACATCATGTGGGTGGTTATTTAAAAATCGCCCCTGAACATACCGAAGAAGGCCCACTCAGTAAAATGATGAAGCCAGGTATGGGAACCTATGACAAGTTTAAAGAACTGTTTGATAAGTTTTCTAAGGAAGCCGGTAAAGAGCAATTCTTAATTCCGTATTTTATTTCGGCACATCCAGGCACCACAGATGAAGATATGGTTAACCTTGCGCTATGGTTAAAAGGACAGAAGTTTAAACTTGACCAAGTACAGAACTTTTATCCATCGCCAATGGCTAACGCCACGACCATTTATCATACCGAACTTAACTCATTGAAAAACGTTAAGCATGATAGTGAACAAGTGACAGTACCGAAAAAAGGTCGCCAACGTAAATTGCATAAATTCTTATTACGTTATCATGATCCTGCAGGCTGGCCGATGATCCGTGAAGCCTTAGTGGCGATGGGCAAAGAGTCGCTTATTGGTAATGGGCCAAATCATTTAGTGCCACCAGAAACTCGTAATGAGCAAAGTAAAGTGAAGTGGGGCCAAAAGCCTGCTGCTAAAGCTAAAGACCAAGGTGGTCAAAAAGCCATGACTCGTTTTTCTGCTGATCAATTTGAAGACCGCAAAGGCGCGTCAAAAGCAGATAAAACCAAAGCCAAACCCGCAGGACAAAAATCTAAAGCAGCGGTAAAAAGCACTGGCCAGCCAGCAAACGCCACAGGGGCTAAACGTCCGGCCAAAACCGGTTGGGCAACCAAGTCTAAATACGCGAAATAGTCAGTTAGCTTTATCGCGCGATAAACACTAAACCCGCATTTATGCGGGTTTAGTGTATCTACTATCCCGAGTTGAGGTTATCTAGTCCTCCATACGTAAAGCGTGTACTCTGTGTGCAAGAATAAATATCAATAAGCAAAGGATCAGCATCATGGCTAAAACGAGTACATTACGTGGTTACTTCACTAGCGCATTAGTATGTAGCGCGGCATTAATTGCCTTCCCAAGTAACGCGGCTAACTCAGTGCAGCAACAACAGTTTTTTGAAGCAATAACTGCTCTTTGTGGCCAAGCCTTTGCCGGTAAAATTACTGCTGGTGGCAGTGAAGATGATGGCTTTAGTGGCAAAACACTGATTATGCATGTGCGCGAATGTAACGATAAGCAGTTAAAAATTCCATTTCATGTCGGCGAAGATCATTCACGTACTTGGGTCATCACCCAAACCGACACGGGCTTACAGTTAAAACACGACCATCGCCATAAAGACGGCTCTGAAGACAAGGTCACTATGTACGGTGGCGACACTCGCGATGTCGGTACCGCCAATATGCAATCGTTTCCAGTGGATGATGAGTCGATAGTCAATTTTAAACAAAATGGTCTAGATCAATCGGTCACCAATGTGTGGCAGATGATGATTGAAGCACATACGTTTACTTATCGTTTAACACGCGAAAATCGTGATTTTAAAGTGGAATTTGATTTAACCAAACCTGTTGCGTTACCACCAGTACCATGGGGACATAAGTAAACTCCATTAGGTACGTCTTCCCGGCAATGCTTTGAGCCGGGACCCAGGTGTTAGTTTTTGTTGTTTTGCTTATGGCCTGCGGCCACTAACGTCGTGGCGCTTCGCCCACATCAGAGTATGGATAAACGTTACTCTGGTTCAAATAAACTCCATTAGTTACGTCTTCCCGGCAATGCTTTGAGCCGGGATCCAGGTGTTTGTTTTTGTTGTTTTGCTTTATGGCCTGCGGCCACTAACGTCGTGGCGCTTCGCCCACACCAGAGTATGAATAAACGTTACTCTGGTTCAAGTAAACTCCATTAGTTAAGTCTTCCCAGCAATGCTTTTGAGCCGGGATCCAGGTGTTATTTTTTGTTATTTTACTTATGGTCTGCGGCCACTAACGCTTAAGATCGCAAGGTTCCACCCTGCACGGGCCAAAAGGGGATCAACAGCAATCCCCTCTTGGATCACCTGTGCCGTTCCGGCAACATTTTCGCTTTTTAACCAAACAACAGCAGCGAAAAAATTGCGACGGAAAATTATCGAGCTTTTTACCGTGTTTGTAGCCTGCTTCAGCCACCTCTTTATGGTAAAGAATGAAAATGCTAACGCTTCAGATGGGGCGTCCATTCCATCACATTGACTATCTTGTTTACTCGAACTACCTGATGTACTGTCTAAAAAAGTGTTGGTGGATGGGAAATCATGAAAGTGTTAGTTGATGATGAGAGTTATCTAGATATTTTGTTTGAAAAACATCTTGGCTCGCATAAACACTTTAATCATATCGAATTTGAGGACTGTCAGTTTGTAGACTGTGATTTCTCCGAAACTCAGTTCAAAAATTGTAAATTCCTTAATTGTATATTTGAACGATGTAATTTCAGCTTGGTTGACCTTTCTAATTCAAAGCTGTTTGAAGTTAGGTTTCAAGATAGCAAATTAATCGGTGTTGATTGGGCGAAAGCTGAATGGGCTATATACCACTTAGATTTTGAACTTAACTTTACGCGTTGTATTTTGAATGACTCATCATTTTTTGGGCTTAAATTGCACGAGTTAGTCTTGGATGAATGTAAGTTACATGATGTTGACTTTCGCGAGGGTGACTTTACTAATTCATCAATGACTTATTGTAACTTTAGGCATAGTTTATTTATGAGAACAAATTTACAAGGGGTCGATTTCAGTGACTCAGAAGAATACGTTATTGATGTGTTTGAAAATAATGTGAAAAAGGCACGATTTTCAAGGAGCGAAGCACTGAGTCTATTGGACAGTTTAGGTGTTGAACTCGTTGACTGAAAGTCTGACTGACGTTTAAGACGAGTTTCGAACGCTTAGTGGAATTAACATAGTTAACCAACACAATTGATTTAATATTCAATACTTTACTCGCTGTACGCTTATAGTACTAGATGTATGCCTCTTGTATTAGAGGCACTTCTTATTTTGAATCATGTTGTTTAAATCTTTATTGATATTTTACCTCCAGACACGCAAGAGGTTAGATCGAAGAGAGATAATGACAGGTGTAGATGAGTCAGCGAGTGTCCAAAACAGGGATGTTTTGGTTAAGCCCACATGGAGGTGCTTGCGGCGTCTCGCTTAATCATCTTCACGGAGCCTGCTGCAGGCAATAAGTAATAATGAATTTGGGGTTTTAAAGAAGCAACCCAATACCAATAAGGTCAGATTAAGCAAGTATGTGAGCTGCCTTTTTACAAAAGAGCTAGCAAGACGAATTAACTCACCTAAAACAATTCAGGCTGCCAATGGCAGCCTGAATGCTCTGTAAGCTACGAGTACAAAGTCGTAGTATGAGTTAGTTACTACTTACTATCAAACGTAAACGATTGACCTGCTAAGGCTGCTTCAAACATCAATCCGCCTTTAGCTGCGGTGAAAATAGCCATACCATTAATGTATTTAGCAGCCGCATTATGGTTGCTGCCCGCTTGACCTGCGCCTGCTGAATTACCCGTGGTGCCAACTTGGGCACTAGCACCTAAATTAATTGCCACAGCTGAAGCTTGGGCGCTAAATTCAAAACTACCACTGGTAAATTCGTTATAGGCTTTAGCGTCTTTAAAAAAGATAATTTCGCTATAGGCTTGGCCGCCTAATTGAAAACCAATCGATAACTGCGTAAGGGTTGAGTCACCCATGTGGCTACCAGCTTGATAGACTCGGCCATTGCCATAAGCGGCACCAATACCTATGCCGCCTTTAGCAACGGTAGGGAAAATAGCATAACCATAAGCTGAATTAAAAAAGTGCTGCGTTTCAGTGGCTTTTTTAAAGTTATTTTCGGCTTCTACATAGGTGTTGTCATTTGCGAAGCTAGGTAATGAAAACGCTAAGCTAAATAACACTAATATGCTTGAAAAAAATAGATTTGTTGGACGTTGCATAAATCACCTCATTGACATCATTGTCACTCTATATCCATCTAGATTACCAATACCGATAGATAGGCGCGAGTTAATTAACGTTTATACTTGCGCACAGGTAGACTGAGATCAAACAAACCCTATTCTCATGTGTTGTAGGTGCAATTGGTTGCAATCGCATCCAGATGCATAAGCGGCTATATGATGGACTCATTTTGACGCTTGCGCTCATGACGGTTTGATACGCCTTCTGGCGGTAAGCCTGGAGCGGGCTTGCGTTCAGCAAGTAAATGTTTAATGGCCATAATTGGGTGGGGTAATAACATTCTTGGGCCTGCAAAAAGCATAATCTCACGAGCTTTTTGTTTCATGTGAGGCTTGTAGCAATGTACCGGACATTTATTGCAGGTTGGTTTATCTTGGCCATATGGGCAGCGGTCTAGGCGGGTATTGGCATAACTTAAAAATTCACAACATTGCTCGCACACACCGTGCGATGGTTTCATCGGGTGGTGCGCTTTACAGTAAATAGTGACCATGGCTTCAATGGTGCGAAATTCAAACAGTAACTGGCCTGTGAGTAATTCTGTGTCGCTCATGGTAATACCTTAGTAAATTAGTCTGGTATTGTGAGTTTATGCGGCAAAATAACCGCTGACAAATTCGCATTCGCTAATTATGAATTCAAACACAAAACTAAGGTTGAGTGTGTTATTGATCGCAAAAATGGCTTAAATGATCAGTGATTTGGCGGTAATGGATAGCTTGTTACAGTTTAAAGTGGATAAACACTTGATTTTATAGCACAGATTGAAATAATAATGACTGGTGCTTAAAAAATAATCGCACTCGAATATTCACAGCGAAAAAATGATATTAATATCGTAAAAATGGCTCACAACCCATGAGTGTGAGTAACATGGAATCCATGCGTGTTTGCGCATAACCAGCAAGGTGGACGCCTAATGCTAATAAAGATCTTTTTAGTTGTCATATTGGTTGTAATTGCCATGTATCTATACAGGCGCACCCAAGTAGTGGCAAAACAAGAATTAGACAAAAGTACCCGTACAACCAAAGTATCTGAAGCGCAATCAGAGGTCGCTTCGCACGCAGATACCGCGCAATCAGACTCAGTAGAGGCACCCGCAGCGGTTACCGACAGTAGTGAAGTTGACACGACAATCAACCAAGACAATGACACACCAATTGAACCAGAAATCTCTCCGGCGGAGAGTGTTGAAGTGCCAGCGGTTAAGCCTGAGATGGCTGAACCACATGAAGCCAAAGATGTCGCGCCTGCTGTAGCGCAAGCAACTCAGGCAGAAGTCACTGAGCCTGAAGCTATTGTGACTGAAGCTATTGCAACTGAAGAGATAGACACTGAAAAAGCAGAAGATTTTAAAACAGCTCAGCTTAATAAAGACGAAGCGCCAACTGCAGAACCTCAAGTAAAAGCAGATGAAAGCCAGGGGCATCAATTAAGCTTAGCAACAGTGAAAGGGGAGTGGGCCAGCGACAGCTTTGTGCAGTTAGTTGCAGCAGCAAACACCGCAAGTGATGCACAAGGTCAGCATGATGCGCTAGCGAACGTGATTAACCATTGCTATAAAATGCGTAAGCAAAGTGATTATTGCCAATACGGCGCTGCACTTAAGTTGGCTTACCTCGACTTATTCCGTGTTGTATATCAACAACACGTTGCGAATGATAATGCCCAAGATATTAAAGCTCCTGCGTTTATGCAATTATCGACATTGTTGAATGATATTGGCGAGTTTGGGCAAGCGATTAGTGTCTGCCAACAGGCGATTGAATATCACTTAACCGACGGCACCGTCACCGGATTTGAAGGCCGGATTAATCGAATTGAGAAAGCGCAAGCAAAGGCAGGCTAACTCAGTTAATACAGGGTGATGGATATCGGGTATGATAGCCATAAAGGAAGCGGACCTCGGTCCGCTTTTTTGTATTTTGTGTCCGTGAATGAATGTGAATAATGGATGCTGGTGGCTGACAGAATAAAGGTTTGGGTGACAGTGATGACTTCTTTAATAAGCAAATTACTTCTTGCTGCAATTGGGTTAAGTGTTGTGATGGGGTGCACGCGCACACCAGAATGGACACTCTTTTACGTTGCTGATAATCCGCAAAATGCCGAAATGGCGATAGCATCAGCCAACATGGTGCAAACCGAGTTCATTTTAGGTTATTACGATACGCTCGAGCAATGCCAAGCAAAAGGTTCCGGCATGTTACGTTTGCAAGGTTCATCAATGCCCGCTGCGCAAGCCTTTGTGTGCGCGCAACAATGCCAAGTAGACGACAACAAGCAACTGAATTGCCAACGCCAAGTGTTGGGAGGCGCGTTGGATGCGCTTTAAGCAAGACTTTTTTGAACAATTAGACGGCTTTTATTCGCAAGTCTATCCGCAGGGGATTCAAAATCCCCACTGGCTCGGCTGGAGCGATGACGCCGCTAAACTGATTGGTTTAGACAAACCAAATGATGATTTATTAATGCAGCTTTCGGCAAATGCTGCTGCGCCTGGTGCCAGTTATTATGCTCAAGTTTACAGTGGTCATCAGTTTGGCGGATATACCCCAAAATTAGGTGATGGTCGCTCGATTATTTTAGGTGAAGCGGTGGGGCCAAATGGTGCGTGGGATGTCGCCTTAAAAGGTGGCGGCCCAACGCCGTATTCGCGCCAAGGTGATGGCCGAGCCGTCATGCGCTCTGCAGTGCGCGAGTTTTTAGTGTCAGAGGCTCTGGCGGCATTATCTGTCCCTACAAGCCGAGCATTAGCGGTCATTGGGTCTGATTTACCGGTATGGCGCGAAAGCCAAGAGACCGCAGCGATAACCGTACGTTTAGCTAAAAGCCATATTCGTTTTGGCCATTTTGAATATTTTTGTTACAGCGAAAAAGGTGCGCCAGACAAGCTAACCCAATTGCTTAATTTTGCCATTACTCAGCATTTTCCTCATTTAACAACCGATATCGCAGGCTACAAACAATGGTTTGTCGAGGTGGTGCAATCAACAGCAAAAATGATCGCCCATTGGCAAGCTGTTGGATTTGCTCATGGGGTCATGAATACCGATAACATGTCGATTTTAGGCGATACGTTCGACTTTGGCCCGTTTGCATTTTTAGATACCTTCAAAGAAGACTTTATCTGTAATCATTCAGATCACGAGGGTCGCTATGCTTTTGGTCAGCAACCTGGTATCGGCTTATGGAATCTAAAACGCCTAGCGCAAGCGCTGACTCCGATTATTCCGTCGGATGATTTAATCGCAGCGTTAAATACTTATCAGCCGAGTTTAGTGAGCCAATATGTGAGTTTAATGCGGGCAAAATTGGGTTTTGGCTCTGGCCACAGCGTAGAGCGTGATGCGCAAACCGAGTTAGAGAAACAAGACTTACAGTTAATTAGCCAATTTACGGTGTTATTAGAAAATAACCAGTTGGACTATAGCAACAGCTTGCGCCAAATAGGCCAGATAGACATAAGCAGTCAGCACAGTTCACTTCGCGATAACATGGTTAATGTGAACGAATTTGACCGTTGGTTTCAAACTTATCAAGCCCGGGTTGGTTCAGTTGCCGATGTTACTGCCTGGCAAGGTGAGCGTAATCAGCACAATCCAAAATATATTCTACGTAATTACCTCGCCCAAGAAGCGATTATCGACATTGAAGAAAAAGGCGATAACAGCAAGCTGCTTCAATTGCAGCAACTATTAACCCGCCCGTATGATGAACAGCCCGAAATGGATGATTATGCCAAACGACCACCAGACTGGGGCCAAGGCTTAATTATGTCTTGCAGCAGTTAGTTGAATTATTTTATCTGAGTCTTTTTATGAAATTATTGTCTGCTAAATTTGATCCCGACGCCTTGAGTATTATTATTCAAGCTGACGTTGATTTTGAGCAATTTGAATTGTTTGCCGAACCCTTAGCGACCGCATTAGATTGCGATATTCGCGAACGCCAGTGGGGCGCTGACAGACACCAATGGCTGCTGAATTTTGAAGGTTGCCCGGTGTGGTTACACTATGAATTTTACGGTGATATTTGCTGGTTATCGGTCGATAACGCCAATGATGTCGACGTATTAGGCTTTTTAGTCAGCTTGCTTACGCCGCATATTAAAACCACCCAAGAAGGTTTACATGGATAATAGCAGTGCAGAGTTTCACTTTCAGGCATTAACGCCAGACCTTATTTTAGATGCGATTGAAAGCATTGGAATATTTCCTGAAACCGGTTTGTTAGCATTAAACAGCTATGAAAACCGGGTTTATCAGTTCCGTTGTGACCAAGGTTTACGTTATGTGGTTAAGTTTTATCGTCCACAACGTTGGAGTGATGCGCAAATCCAAGAAGAGCATGACTATGCATTGGCCTTAGCGGCTGAAGATATTCCTATCGCAGTGCCTGTTGTCATTGAAACTCGGACATTGTTTGAGTTTAAGGGATACCGCTTTGCTTTATTCCCCTCCATTGGTGGCCGTGCATTTGAAGTTGATAATGACGAGCAGCTTGAGTCTGTAGGGCGCTTTATTGGCCGAATTCATCAATATGCCAGTAAGCAGCCTTTTGTACATCGCGAGCCGTTAACCCCTGAAATTTTAGGCGATGACGCTTATCGTTATTTGCGCGATAGCGGTATTGTTTCCTCGGGAATGCACGATGCGTTTTTTACTGTGGTAGAGCAAGTGCTGACAAAAGCGAAACAGATTTGGCAGCAATATAACGTTGAGACGATTCGTTTACACGGTGATTTGCATCCTGGTAATATTTTGTGGACACCCGACGGGCCAGGTTTTGTCGATTTAGATGATGCAAGGCAAGGACCCGCGGTACAAGATATTTGGATGATGCTGACTGGCGACAGAGCACAACAATTATTACAACTCGACATTTTGATTGAGGCTTATCAAGAGTTCTGTGATTTTGACACCAAACAATTGGCGTTAATCGAGCCGTTAAGAGCGTTTAGAATGATCCATTACAACGCATGGCTAACCAAACGTTGGCAAGATCCTGCGTTTCCGATGAACTTTCCCTGGTTTGCTGACATCAAATATTGGGAACAACAAACCTTGGCGTTTAAAGAGCAACTGGCGGCATTAAACGAGGCGCCTTTGAGTCTCAGCAGCTTTAATAGTTGATTAACATTGATTCATAATCACTACAGGATGTATTTAGTTACAAATACAATCAGGTAGCGATTGAGTTACTGCCTAGCGCTAGACTATGATAGTACCAGCGATTTTTTATTAGTATATTTTGCCTATTGAAAGGAAGTGAGATGAAAAAAGCATTATTGATGGCCGCAGCACTACTACTCGCGCCAATGGCGGCGATGGCTGCAGATTATAAAGAAGGTGTTCATTACACTGTGATTAATGAAGGCCCTGAATCAGCCAAGCCAGAAATCACTGAGTTTTTCTCTTTCTATTGTCCACATTGTTTTAACTTTGCTAAAACGGTTGTGCCAAAGATTGAAGCTAACTTGCCTGAAGGCGTGGCGTTTAACCAGTCTCACGTTGATTTCATTGGCCGTGAAATGGGCGTAGAAATGTCACGCGCCTTTGCGGTTGCGAAGCAGTTAAATGTTGAAGAAAAAATTGAACCTGCATTATTTAGTGCTATCCATGATAAGCGTCAGCAGTTTACCCGTGCGGATGACATCAGAGCGTTATTTATTGCCAATGGCGTAGATGCTAAAGCCTATGATGCAGCAGCAAGTTCATTTATGGTGAATGCTCAGATGTCAAAAATGAAACGTGATACTGAAAATTCAAAAATTTCTGGTGTGCCAACGCTGGTTGTTAATGGTAAATACCGTGTAGAAACAAGCTCTATCAAGTCTTATGATGAGCTTATTGATATTGCATTTTATTTATCAACGATGAATAAAAAGTAAGTTAAATCATGGCGACTTTAGCGCTATGATTGAGCTGAAGTGCGGTATGCGAAGAGGAGCTTAGGCTCCTTTTTTGTTGTCTAAAGATTGGATGGCATGACAATAACTGAGGGATTACAGGCAAAAAAAAACCGTATATCTATAAAAGACAATACGGTGATGAGTCAAATGACTCTTTTTTACCCTGAGTAACGTCAAGGATATTAGCATGGCGTCAAAATATTGGCAAGTGGCATTATATTGTCGCAACCATTATCGTGTGATTTGTCAGACTATTTGAAAACGTAAAGTTAATGAAACTCTTACTAAAACGTGTTGTCCAATCTTCTGGCTGGTATTAATGCTGTCTATTTATTCAGCAGCTAAGAGATAACAGTCCGTTTTAGTGCGATACAACTACAGCCAAACGGGTTCATTGTATCGCACGCTAATCTCACTATACCGCAAGGTTATTTAGCCCTAATGTCGGTTAATGACAACGTATTATGTGTATTTGCTCTAGGAGGAGACACGATGAGAACGTTCCCTGTTTATGCGCCCAAGTTAATTGTTAAGCATGCTAGGATCTTTCTGAGTGGCGTGATTTGGGTAAAAGATTTAGGTTTACTCGAGTTTGAAAAAGGACGTTTTTTGCAAACAAAAAAAAGCCTGCCAAAAGTGAGGCAGGCGATCAGCGAATTAAATGCCCTGATTGAGGCGCAATCTACGCCGCAGCAATCAGTTTAAAAAGACTCGCTTACATTTCGTTATTCAATAAACCAACAAGGCCGTTGACCTTATCGCTCCAAGAGTTGAGGTCTTGCTGCAATTGTTGGTTTTTTTGTGTCAATTCTTCTTGCTGTTGCACTAATGCTTGGTTCTTTTGCTTCTCTTCATCAAGCTCCATTTTTAATAGCTCGATATTTTCAAGAGTTGCCTGGATTTTGGTTTCCAGTTGGGACAATAATTCAAGGCTCATGGGGAGTCCTATACGTTTCTGGATGGAACCCCGATTCTAGCAGTGACAAGGCCTATAGGAATAGCCTTTAAAACTAAGTGGCTAAAATATGTTCAATAAATCAGTCGATATTGTACTTTATCTAAGATCGCGCTATTTTCATCGACTCACTTAGACATTAAAAGCGCATTTTATGACAATTACCAGATTGGATGTGGGCACGCGGATGAGCAGTATTGTTATTCATAACAATACTGTTTATTTGTGTGGCCAAGTAGCTAAAGATAAATATAGCGACATTACCACGCAAA
Organism: Shewanella sp. MF05913; assembly: GCF_059758095.1. Classification (NCBI taxonomy): domain Bacteria; kingdom Pseudomonadati; phylum Pseudomonadota; class Gammaproteobacteria; order Alteromonadales; family Shewanellaceae; genus Shewanella; species Shewanella sp. MF05913. The sequence goes on along the minus strand of NZ_JCAYNT010000004.1, from coordinate 39,555 downwards.
CTATCACCATGCTCGAAGAGGTCGATGGGTTATTATTGCAAGCGGGAAGTCGTCGTGAAAATATTTTATCTGCCACCCTTTACCTCAAAGACATGGCTGATTACGATGCGATGAACTTGGTCTGGGACAATTGGGTGCCAACAGGTCATGCGCCAGCGAGAGCTTGTGTACAAGCCGCGATTGCAGAACCAGAATATTTAGTCGAAGTGTCTATTGTTGCCGCTATTGTAAAATAAACCGATAAGTTAATGTCAATAACCTGAACTCGGGATACTTTGATATTAAGTATTTTATTTCTATCTCTTATCTCTAGTTCAGGTTAAATAGATAGAATAGACTGATGCACTGACAGTTTGTCTGTTGCAATATGAATAAATATATTGATGCTTGTTACGTTCAATTGACGTATTTTGATTTAGGATCTAGGGCTGTGACTTGACATTAATCTCTAGCCTCCATAGTCTGCAAGCTCAGTTTTTAAGGTGGTATGCAATGGACATAAAATATAATTTAAAATCAGCGTCAGAGCGCCGCACAGAACCGTTTAAGCCAGAAGGTGATGTCGGTTTTGGCAAGCTTCGAACTGACCACATGTTTCTAATGGATTATCGTGATGGTCAATGGTGCGATCCGCGCATTGTCCCTTATGGGCCGTTTGAAATGGCACCTGGTGCAATGTCGTTGCATTATGGGCAATCTATTTTTGAAGGCGCGAAAGCCTTTATGCACGAAGACGGCGAGATTTATACTTTCCGTTTAAATAAAAATGCTGAGCGCATGAACCGTTCTGCCGATATTGTGTGTATTCCCAATATTGATGAAGCGATGCAGGTTAAGGCGATTAATGCACTTATTGACGCTGACCGTTTGTGGTTCCCGCAACAAGAAGGCGCATGCTTATATATTCGCCCGTTTATTTTTGCAACCGAAGACCGTTTATCTGTGAGCCCAAGCCAGCAGTATACTTTTTGTGTCATGCTAAGCCCGTCTGGTGCTTACTATGCGTCGGGTGTTAATAATGGCATTCGTTTATTAATAAGCACTAAGTATCACCGTGCAGTGTCTGGTGGAACAGGGGCTTCGAAAGCATCTGGTAACTATGCTGCTTCTCTTCGTGCTGGTAAAGCCGCGGCAGAACATGGTGCATCGCAAGTATTGTATTTAGATTCAACCAACACCCAAATTGAAGAAGCGGGTGCAATGAACCACTTCCATATTTTAAAAGATGGCACTGTGATTATTCCTACCTTCACTGATACCATTTTAAAATCAATTACCTCACAGTCCATTATGGAACTTGGAGATATGTTGGGTTGTGAAATCAGGCAAGAAACGGTGATGTTAGATAAGTTTATTGCTGATATTGAAGCGGGTGAAATTATTGAAGCGGGTGGTTTTGGTACTGCAGCTGTTGTATCACCTGTTAGCTCATATATCTTCGAAGATGGTCGCATCGTGACTGTTGGCGACGGTAAGGTTGGCCCAAATATTAAGCGTATTTATAAGCTGTTTACTGAGTTACAAAAAGGCCATGTAGCTGCACCACAAGGCTGGGTTAAACGTGTAGAGCGAGTTGCTCCTTAGTTTAAGCTAAAGCTGCAGACAAAATAAAAGCTCCCTAGGGAGCTTTTATTTTGTCTGCTTAAAGCTGTTTATCTTTGGTCAGCAGCGCTAAACAATCGCTTGCAGTAAGTGGTTTACTGAGGAGGAACCCTTGTACTTGGTCACAACCACCATTGCGTAAAAACTCAAGCTGTTCTTGGGTTTCTACACCCTCAGCCACCACTTTCAGTTCAAGACTGTGGGCTAAGGTAATAATCGCGCTGGTGATCGCGGCATCATCTGGGTCTTCAGTGATATCACGGACAAACTCACGATCGATTTTTAAAGTATCAATCGGAAAGCGTTTCAAATAACTCAAGCTTGAATAACCAGTACCAAAGTCATCAATGGCAATGGTTAAGCCTAATGCTTTGAGTTTCGATAATACCGCCACAGAATCTTGTGGATTACCCATAATCATCGACTCAGTCAGTTCAAGCTCTAATGCTTCGGCTGCTAATCCTGAGACGGCAAGGGCTACTTCAATGATTGAAATAATGTCGGCTTTTAACTGTCTTGCTGATAAGTTGACGGCCACCGAGATATGCTCAAAACCTTGTTGATGCCACAATGCCAGTTGGCCACAGGCTTGGTTTATGGCCCAGTTGCCGATGGGGTTAATTAAACCTGTCTCTTCAGCTAATGGAATAAATTCTACAGGTGAAATAGAGCCAAGCTCAGGGCTTTCCCAGCGTAATAATGCTTCTAATCCAATAATCCGTTCGGTTTTAACGTCATATTTAGGTTGATAGACTAAGTAAAACTCGTTTTCTTGTAGGGCTTTTTTCAAGCCCGCTTCTAATTGAACATGACGTGTCGCGTATTGATTGAGCTCTTTTGTATAGAACTGGAAATTATTGCGGCCCAATGACTTAGCATGATACATGGCGGTATCGGCATACTTAATTAATGATGTCGTGTCCTCTGCATCTTCAGGATACAAACTAATTCCAATTGAGGGTGAAATAGTCAGGACTTTATCATCCAATAAAAAGGGAGTTTGGAAAGCGTGTAATACTTTTTCGGCAATAATGGTCGCCGCTTTGGTTTTAGCAACACCCTCTAAAATAATGGTAAATTCATCGCCACCTAAACGGGCGACGGTATCGCCATCACGCACTGCATTTTGTAAGCGGTGTGCAACCGCTTTAAGCAGTAAGTCGCCCACATGATGACCCATTGAATCATTAATGTGTTTAAAGCGGTCAAGGTCTAAAAATAGTAATGCGACCATGCTTTCGGCGCGATGCGCTTTGGTGACAGCCTGGTTTAATCTGTCTTGAAATAACGTGCGGTTCGGTAAGCCTGTTAATGGATCAAAGTTCGCCAGTACGCGAAGATCTTCTTCTGCTTTTTTGCGCGCAGTAATGTCGGTAAATACCGCAACAAAGTGGCTTGTTTCACCTTTATTATCGATAACTTGATTGATCTCTAACCAGGCCAGAATGCCACGACGGTCGCGGGTTCTTATGTTAATTTCGCCAGCCCAGTGCTTGTGTCTTAATAGTTGGGTTTCTACTGAGTTATAAAACTCACGCGATTGTTTACCCATGGTTAAAAACAAAAAGTGTTTACCGACAACATCGCGATGTTTAAAGCCGGTTATACGACTAAATGCCGGGTTTACCGAACGGACTTGATAGTCTAACTCGCCAACGACAACGGCTTCGTTCATGCTAAATAATACTTGCGATGACAGTTTGAGTTCATTTTCGGTCAGTTTACGGCTGGTAATGTCTTTGTGGGTACCGGCCATTCTGAGGGGCACATTATTAATATCACGTTCTACAATTTGGCCTCTGTCTAATAGCCAAGCCCATGTTCCTGGTTGCGTTTCTACGCGATATTCAGCTTCAAAGAATTCACTTTCGCCATTAAGGTGTTCGTTTAATAGTTTTTGTACACGGGGACGATCTTCTGGGTGAATGCTTTTAATCAGTAACTGATCTTTTAACGAAAAATTCATCGGTTCGACCATATTGGTCCGATACACTTTATCGTCTTTAATATTCCAGTCCCACATGCCGTCGCCTGAGGCCCAAAGTGCTAATTTAAGTCGCTCTTCAGAGGCCCGAATACTGCTATCAAATTCACGCTGTTTAGTGTGCTTTTTACGTCTTGCAGCAACAATCCAAATAATGAGTAGTAAGCCAATGGTCACGTAAGCTGCATAAGCCATATGAGTCATATAAATTGGCGGGACCACTGATACACGGACATTGAGGGTGTATTGACTGTATTGGTTTGTTCCCAGTGCGTGACGAACGATCAGCGTATATTCGCCCGGTGAGAGGTTGGTATAAGAAATTTGATTGCCTTGAGACAATGTTCGCCAATCAGTGTCAAAGCCGTCGAGTTTATAACTAAAACGGCTAAGTCCTGGATAACTAAAGTTAAGCGAACCAATTTCAAAGCTGATGAGCTGCTTTTCAAATGGCATTACAATATCTGGCGCATGGCTTAAATCGCGGACTGGATATTGAGTTTCACCAATGGTGTATTTGGTGAGTGCTAGCTTGTTTTCAGCTCTGTAATTTGGAATTGTGCTGGGGTTAAACTGGTTGAGACCATGAATACCACCAAACCATAATGTGCCGTTAGTATCTTTAAATTTGGAGGCACCATTAAACTCATTGGCCTGTAAGCCTTCAAATTTATTATACGAAATAAAGCTATTGTTACTTGGGGTAAAGCGCGAAATACCGGAGTTAGTGCTTAACCATATGTCATGTTTTTCGTCTTCTAACATGGCATAAACAGTATTACTGCTGTGATCGGCATTGACGTCCATGCGCTCAAATTTAAAGCTACCGTATTCGATGGTCAGCTTGTCGATACCACCATGTGTAGCGATCCAAAAATCACCGTTGTCGGTCAATAAAAAATCTCTGACACGATTATCACTGAGGCTATAAATATTCTCTGGGTCATGCCTTAAAAATTCTAGTTTTTGCTCTTCAGGTGATAATCGGACAACGCCCCCCATGGTGCCTAACCATAAGTCGCCTTGGCTAAAATGCAGTTTAATTATTTGATATTTAAACGGTGAAAAGTCGGCCTGAAAGCCAAAATTATAGGCCATCATCCGATGGGTATGTTCAGAGATAAAATATAAGCCTAGCGAGCTTGCTATCCATAAGCGGTCTTTATCGTCAAAGGCTAAGCTACGAAATTTGGTATCGGCATGAAACTGCTCATTTGCAGGCTGAACTTGTACGAGAGTGTTGTTGCTGTCCAGGGTAAATAAACCAAGGTTGGTCGCAAACCATAAAACATCCTGCTTATCTTGAGCAATGTCATGCACTATCAATGATAATTGTTCTGTAGGTATCGATAAAGCTTCTGCAAATAAATGATTAATATAATGATATTGATTATCTTGCGAGGTGAGATATTTTACTCCCGCGCCATCTGTGCCAATCCATAGACGTTGTTGTTTATCACGAAAAATACTACGCACCATATTGGCCATGCCGGGTGAGTCGGTTTGGTAGTCGTAATAATGGGTAAAATATTGATGGCTTAGGTTGAGTTTATCGATACCGGAGTAACCGCTGCCTATCCAAAGGGTGCCGCTCGAATCGAGTAATAGCGTTTGTAACGTATTGGCGCTGATGGTGTTTAGGGCTTGTGGATTGTGCTTATATATCGTGCTGTGCCACTGGCCATCTTTAAAGTCGAGTTGAAAAAGCCCCGTATTATTGCCAATAGCAAAGATTTGGTTGGCATTAACAACGATAAAATCTGTAATTTTGCGGTTGTCACCGTAACTGTTGTCGCGCGACCATATTAAATCTTTTTGGTGGGTATCGAGATTGTAGCGCCAGATTTGATTGTCGATAGCCAACCAAACGGAATAAATAGAACTTGAATGGATTTGGTTAACGACCATTGAAGTCGGGATATCAAGGCGAATAATGGTGTTGCTGTCTACTGCAAACGTGCCATTGGCTTGAGTGCCAACCACAATGTATTTGTTATCAACGTTTGCAAGGCTGACAATATCTGGGGTGATATTATTGCCCAAGCTAACCGGAATGATTTTTTCAGTTTTTAGCGACAATAAATACAAGCCAGCACGTGTACCAATCCATAATGTGTCGCCAATAACCGCTAATTTGGTTATTTGCAGTTCGCCTAAGCCTTGTTTCTGCTTAAATTGCTGAAACTCGCCAGTGTGTAAATTAAAGCGATTGAGTCCATTATCAAATGTGCTGACCCACAAATCTCCGTCAGGCGATTGCAAAATATCGGTAATAAAATTGCCAGAAATACTTTTGTTATTGTCAGCTTGTTTGAGATACAGCTCAAAATCGACGCCGTTATAGCTGTGTAAACCGTCTTGCGTGCCAATCCACATCATGCCTGCACTGTCCATAAACAGGCGTGTTATTGAATTTTGGTTGAGTTTGCCATCAGTGTCGAAGTGTTCAAATTTAACTTCGGCGAGACCTTTGTAGGCATTATCTTGTTGCGCAGAAACAGGCACTGAAAATATCAGTGTAAGTAACATTATCCAGTATGTTAAATGCGTGAATGCGCGAAAATTCAAATCTCACCTATATAAGTTATGTTAGCAATATGGCGTAAAAATGGCCTACTTAGCTTAACAGGAAAATACTTATTAAGCCTCGAATTTTCAGTGACTAAGCTTTTACTTAAATGGAGCATGCAATTAGATTAATGGATATGGCTAAAAGCTAACAGTCTTATGCCTCTTTGCCGTGTAAAAAAGCGCGAGTCCATTGGGTTGGCTACTTTTGTTGATGACGTTGGATCTCATCATCAATCAGTTGATCCTTTTCGATCCACAACTGATTTAACCAACGCTGGAAAGTGACTCGGGTATCTGCATTAGCAAAATAGTCATTTGAATCTACATGAGGGGCAGGCAACACTTCAACGCGCATGATCACTTTTTTGGTTCGGCCATGCATCACATTGCTTAATACTTTTTCTGGTGTGTCAGGGTAAACCAACGTGATGTTGAGTAAATTAGTAAATTGCTCACCCATAGCAGATAAGGTAAATGCGATACCGCTGGCCTTAGGGCGCAATAAATGTCGATAAGGAGAGTTTTGGCGTACGCGCTTTTCTTCGGTAAAGCGGCTACCTTCAGCATAATTAATAATAGAGGTGGGTGAATCTTTAAAGCGCTCGCATGCCTTACGAGTGGTTTCAAGATCCTTGCCTCTTAATTTAGGGTTTTTCTTGAGTTTAGCTGGACTGGTACGGTCCATAAACGGCATGTCGAGCGCCCAACATCCTAAGCCCATAATCGGCACATACAAGAGTTCTTTTTTGAGAAAAAACTTCAACATAGGGATGTGATTACGCAGCACATAGGTTTGAGCCGCGATATCAAACCCACTGACATGATTACTGATAATTAAATACCAGCCATTAGGGTCGAGTTTTTCAAGGCCTGAAATTTCCCACTCTATGTTTGATATCAAATATAAAATTCCGCCGTTACACGTCGCCCAGGCCCACATAAAACGGTTCATTATTTTGGTTAGCACTCTGCGTACAGCCTTAAAGGGCAGTAACAACTTAATAATACCGCCCACAGTTAACAGTGAGCTCCATAAGCAGGTGTTAATAATTAACAACGTGAGGCTGAGAGTAAACAGCACAGGACCAGGTAAAAACGTCAACATATATAGTTATGCCTTTTGCTTTGGTTCGTCAGCAAGCCTTTGCAGTTGCTGGTCTTTATTGACCCAAATTTGATTAAGTTGTTCTTGAAAATCAATTTTGAACTCACGATCTTTAAGGTAGTCGCCGCGCATATTTTGCGGAATATCGCTAATACTAACATGCACGTGGACTTCATTGAGCGCACCACAAATATACTGCCAGTAGCTGGGGACCTGGTCGGGATAATAAATAGTGACATCGACGAGTTTATTAATGTGTTCGCCCATTGCAGAGAGTGCGAATGCCATACCGCCTGCTTTAGGTTTTAACAGATGCTTAAAAGTGGATTGTTGTTTGTCATGTTTGGCCTGAGTGAAGCGAGTGCCTTCAACAAAATTCATAATACTGACTGGCTTGGTTTTAAACTTTTCACATGCTTTGCGGGTAATTTCAATATCTTTACCTTTAAGCTTTGGATTTTTACGCAGTTGGGCTGAGCTATAACGGCGCATAAATGGAAAGTCTAATGCCCACCAAGCTAAACCAAGAATAGGGACATAAATCAATTCTTGTTTAAGGAAAAACTTTAAAAAAGGAATTTTACGGTTAAACACGCGCTGCAAAATTAGGATGTCGACCCAAGACTGATGGTTAGCGATGACCATGTACCATTCTTGTTCTGAAAACTGCTGATCGCCAGAAACGTGAATGCGCATTGGGTGAAAAATAGCTTCGACTACGGTGTTGACGCTGATCCATGCTGTTGCACAGTTATCAAGAATGTAGCTACAGCTTTTTTGAAAAATGCCAATCGGAATAAGCTTAAAAACACTAAACACTAAAATGGGAATAGTCCAAAAAATGGTATTCAGTAAATAGCATATGAATGCTATGCAGCCTTTGATTTTTGAAAACAACGACATTTGTCTCTCCTATTAAACGGAGAGCTATGTTACTCGTAGTCGCTGGATTGCTCAATAAATACAACCGTTAAAAATGGACTTTATTGCTGGTTCAACTTTGCAAGTAGGCGATCCATTGCTCGGTAACCAAGGGCTTGAGCGATGTGACTACGCTCGATGGTGATCGATTGTTGTAAGTCGGCAATGGTGCGCGACACTCGCTGAATGCGATGAAAACTGCGAACAGACAAGCCTAAACTCACTACGCTTTGCTCTAAAAACTCTAAATCTTGCTGGTTAATTTGGCTGTCTTGCTTGAGCTGTTTTGGGGTTAACTCACTATTGAGTACTCCAGCTCGAGCCAGTTGTTTTTCACGTGCTTGCTTAACACGCTTAGCTATTTCAACGCTAGTTTCACCCGGTTGATGCTTTTTTGTTAGGGTGCCAGAGGGCAGCTTAGGTACATCGACGGTTAAATCAAATCGGTCTAAAAATGGCCCAGACAGACGCGATAAATAGCGCTGAATTTGATCTGGGGTTGAACGGGAACGTTCGGTATCACCACAGGGACTAGGATTCATGGCGGCGATGAGTTGAAAACGGCTTGAAAAAGTGAGCTTTGCGGCCGCTCGTGAGATTTCCACTTGGCCAGTTTCTAATGGCTCGCGCAAACAGTCGAGGACCTTACGAGGAAATTCGGCAATTTCATCTAAAAACAATATCCCTCGATGAGCCAACGATATCTCCCCAGGTTTTGGGTGGCTGCCACCACCTATTAACGCGATTGACGAGCAAGTATGGTGTGGCGAACGAAAAGGGCGGTTAAGGAAATTTTGCGGTTTGACGTGTAAGCCAGCAACTGAGTGAATGGCCGCCACTTCGATAGCTTCATCGTATGTGAGCGGTGGTAATAATGGTATAATTCTGTTGGCGAGCATGCTTTTTCCGGTACCTGGTGGTCCAAGAAAAAGCAGGTTGTGATTTCCTGCTGCGGCAATTTCTAGCCCTTGCTTAGCTTGATATTGGCCAATGACATCACTCATGCATAATGAATTGTCTGTTGGCTGAAGTTCTTCAATCCATTCTGGCTGGGTGTCGAGTAAAGGCAGTTGCGCTTGTCCATGTAAAAACGCGGCTAAATTTTGTAAATGGGCGACAAAATAACTTTGGTGATACCCCACTAATTCAGCTTCGTGACGATTATCGATAGGCATAAAAAAATGATGCTGATCGTTGCGCGCAGCAATAATGGCTGGCAGTAAGCCGGTACAAGAACGAATTTGCCCTGACAATGCAAGTTCACCCACAAATTCACATTGTTGTAGTGCTTTGGCTGGGACTTGGTTTGACGCGGCTAAAATACCAATAGCGATAGGTAAGTCATAGCGGCCGCCTTGCTTGGGTAAGTCTGCTGGTGCGAGATTAACGGTAATGCGCCGCTGAGGAAATTCGAATCCGGCATTGATCAAGGCACTTCTTACCCGCTCTTTGGCTTCTTTGACTGAAGCTTCAGGTAAGCCAACTAGGTTAAATGCAGGTAAACCATTACTTAAATGAACTTCTACGGTGACTTTAGGTGCTTCAACACCACAACTTGCTCGGGTAAATACACAGGCTATCGCCATGAACAAATCCTTTTGTTTGAATAATATACAAATGAAGGGGTGAGTACAGTCTAGCAGCGCTGGCTGTTTTTGCTGATTTTATGGTGAGTCAGTCGGTATAATGAGACAAAATATAATCAATTATGTTAACTAAACCTTGGTTATCTTGTTGGCTTTTGAGTAGAATACGCGCGCTATTAAACGGGAACTTAACACGACCGTGACACGATGATAAAAAGTCAACAAAATCGCTCATTTTTCCCTTAAAACAGCTATTTTACCTTAGCGAAAATAGCGAATGATGATGACCTTAATTTTGATAGAAATCCTCGATGTAGTCCTCTTGGTATTAACGTCATGACATCATCCTAATATTGGCCCAAACCGAATTTTTGTCCCTTTGTTATTCAACAAAGTTAACTGCTTTATTAGCGAGAATCGCTACCCCATTATGACTTAGTGCTCAGCGGCCTAAGCTAAAGAGAATGTATGACTATTACTGATAGTTTCTTGATTATATTGTGCCTAATCGGCATAAGTTGTTTTTTTTCGATGTCCGAAATAGCCTTGGCTGCATCACGTAAAATACGTTTGCAAACCATGGCGGATGAAGGCGATGTACGGGCCAAAAAAGTGCTTAAGTTACAGGCTCATCCTGGGAGCTTTTTTACCGTGGTGCAAATTGGCTTAAACGCCGTTGCCATTATGGGCGGTATTGTCGGTGAGTCGGCATTTCGTCCGTACTTCGAGCAATTGTTAATCCCCATATTAGGTGACGAGTGGGGCTTACAATTGAGCTTTGCCTGTTCTTTTATCACCGTTACATCATTATTTATTTTATTTGCAGACCTAATGCCAAAGCGTATTGCGATGGTGATCCCAGAGCAAGTGGCAGTGACGTTTGTGATGCCAATTGTGTTTTGTATTACGGTACTAAAACCGTTTGTGTGGATTTTTAACGGTTTAGCAAATGCGATTTTTAAGCTGTTGCAAGTGCCTACCGCGCGTAATGACCAGATTACCCACGATGATATATACGCCATGATGAGTGCGGGCACTGAAGCAGGCATGATGGATAAAGGCGAGCAACAAATGATGGAAAACGTGTTTGAAATGCAGTCTGTGTCGGTGACCTCTGCAATGACAGCGCGCGAAAGTTTAGTGTACTTTTTATTGCAAGACACAGAAGAAGACATTAAACAAAAAATTGCTAAAAACCCGCACAATAAATTTTTAGTGTGTGATGGTCAGTTAGACATGATTAAAGGGTTTGTTGACGCAAAAGAGTTATTAATTCGAGTCATTAATGGCGAAAACATTACCCTTAAAGGCAGCACACTGGTGCACAACTGTTTAATTATTCCTGATACGTTAACCTTGTCGGAATCGATGGAATATTTTAAAAATAGCCGTGCTGATTTTGCCGTGGTCATGAACGAATACGCGTTAGTGGTCGGGATTGTGACCACCAACGATTTACAAAGTGCGGTAATGGGAGCCTGGTCTTTACATGAAAGCGAAGAACAAATTGTAGCCCGCGATGGTAATTCTTGGCTAGTCGATGGCGTAACGCCGATTACCGATGTGATGCGTGCATTTAATATTGAAGTGTTTCCACAAAACCAAAACTACGAGACCATTGCCGGTTTTATGATGTATATGCTGCGTAAAATACCTAAGCGCACCGATTTTGTTAACTATGCCGGTTATAAGTTTGAGGTGGTCGACATTGACTCATATAAAGTCGACCAACTCTTGGTGACCCGTTTAGAAATCGATTCACCACCCATGCCATAGGTTTTGTTAAAAGTGGTACGCTGATAAAAAAGCCGCATCAAATGATCTCAAGAAACGCACTAATGATGGGATCATTGGTGCGTTTTTCTTTGCAGCAACAACCTAATTCAAAGGCGGAAATATCAACCGGTGACGTTAATGTTTGTATCCGCTCGCGAACCGGGCTGTTATGGATCACGGCATCCGGACTAATACCCACTCCACAACCTAACGCAACCATAGACACGATGGCTTCCTGGCCAGACACTTGTGCATAGATATTGGGTTTAATCCCCATTTGTTTGAACCATTGATCAATACGTTTTCTGCCCGGACCATGGTCTGGCACGATATAGGGCAACTTTGCCCAGTCGATAGTTCCCTGAGATACCCATTGTTGTACTTGGCAATGCATGGTTGGCGCGATGACTGAGATTGGTACTTTGTCGATAGGGGTAAAATGTAAAGTATCGGGGAACACTTCAGGTAAGGCGATAATGGCGATATCCGCGCGATTTTTTTGAATTTGAGTTACCGCATTGGCAGGATCGCCAGTGGTGAGCTTAATATCGACATGGGGATGATCGCGTCTAAATCGGTCTAGCAACGCGGGTAGGTGACTGTAAGCTGCGGTCACCGAGCAATATAAGTTGAGATTGCCGCGTAAAAACTGCTGATTAGGGTCGATACGGCTTCGCAGTTGGCTCCATTCTGCTAATGTTTGTTCTGCAAAGCGCTTAAATTCTAAACCCGCATGGGTAATGGTGACGCTACGATTGTCACGTTCAAATAATTTGCTGCCAACTTCATCTTCTAAGCGCTGTAATGCACGGCTCAGCGTCGATGGGCTCACATGTGATTGCTCTGCTGTTTTAGCAAAATGCAGGCTATCACACAGATGTAAGTACAAGTTAAGAGAGCGAATGTCCATAAATAGAGCTTCCGTAAACAGAGATTATTTAATCACAATAGCAACGTTGCATTTTGTGCAACATCACATGCCGAATATATCATTTTAAGCAATGAGATGGATAGGCTATAGTCAATTCAATCGCAAAGTTTGAGTATGCATCAAACGCAGTTTGCGTCCCAAATATCAAAATTTTAAAGGTGGTATCAGATGGCTAACTATTTTAACTCTCTGAATTTACGTCAACAACTAGCTCAATTAGCACAATGCCGCTTTATGGACCGCACTGAATTCAGTGACGGTTGCCAATACATTAAAGATTGGAACATCGTGATTTTAGGTTGTGGTGCACAAGGCCTTAACCAAGGCTTGAACATGCGTGACTCGGGCCTAAACATTTCTTTTGCCCTACGCCCACAAGCCATTACTGAAAAGCGTGCCTCTTGGCAAAAAGCGACCGATAACGGGTTTAAAGTCGGGACATTTGAAGAGCTTGTTCCTGCTGCTGACCTCGTGCTTAACTTAACGCCAGACAAGCAGCATACCAATGTTGTTAATGCGGTTATGCCGTTAATGAAACAAGGTTCTACGCTAGCATATTCACATGGTTTCAACATTGTTGAAGAAGGTATGCAAGTGCGTTCAGACATTACTGTCATTATGGTTGCACCAAAGTGCCCAGCGACAGAAGTGCGTGAAGAATATAAGCGTGGATTTGGTGTGCCAACACTGATTGCTGTTCACCCAGAAAACGATCCAAAAGGCGATGGCTTAGCGATTGCTAAAGCGTATGCTAGTGCGACTGGCGGCGACCGTGCCGGCGTATTGATGTCATCGTTTGTTGCTGAAGTTAAGTCTGACTTAATGGGCGAGCAAACAATCTTATGCGGTATGTTACAAACCGGTGCCATCTTAGGTTACGAGAAAATGATTGCTGACGGTGTTGAGCCTGCTTATGCCGGTAAACTTATTCAACAAGGTTGGGAAACGGTGACCGAAGCGCTTAAGCATGGCGGCATTACCAACATGATGGATCGCTTATCTAACCCAGCTAAAATCAAAGCATTTGATATGGCTGAAGAGCTAAAAGACATCCTTAAGCCGTTATTTGAAAAACACATGGACGACATCATCAGCGGTGAGTTTTCTCGCACTATGATGGACGACTGGGCCAATGATGACGCTAACTTGCTACGTTGGAGAGCTGAAACCAACGAAACCGCATTCGAAAACGCGCCAACAACGTCTGAGCACATTGATGAGCAAACGTATTTCGACAAAGGTATTTTCTTAGTGGCGATGATCAAAGCCGGTGTGGAATTAGCCTTTGATACTATGGTTGCCGCAGGGATTGTTGAAGAGTCGGCTTATTATGAGTCGCTACACGAAACGCCATTAATTGCGAATACCATTGCACGTAAGCGTTTATACGAAATGAACGTGGTTATCTCTGATACAGCGGAATACGGTTGTTACTTATTCAACCATGCTGCAGTACCAATGCTACGTGATTACGTTAAGTCTATGTCTTCTGAATATTTAGGCGCTGGATTGGCAAGTGACTCAAATGGTGTTGATAACCAACGTCTAATTGAAGTTAATGAGCAGATCCGTCACACAGATGTTGAGTATATCGGTGCAGAATTGCGCGGTTACATGACAGACATGAAGCGTATTGTTGAAGCGGGCTAATTACTTGCGTACTTAATTGATGTTGTACCTGTTCAGTGTTTTTAGCTAAAAATATAGTTCCGTTGTCGGACAGGCATCAATCGAAACGACCCAATGCTATTGGTTGGGTCGCTGAAAAAACAAATTGTTAGAGTGAGTTCTCGGATTATTTTTAATCGAACTCATGAGTTAAGTTTTTGTTGTTGTTTGCATTGTCTCGGCAGGGAAGCTGAATTTTTTTTACATAGACGATTTTTTAGTTGTGCTTGGTAAATCTTTTATGGTACTTGTTAGATATACCGTAACGTTTATTGAACATAACCGAACGAAAAAATATTAGAAACTTAGGATACAGTCTACAAAATGCTAAATCATGCAGCCATGCTCATTCTCGCGATTATTACCGTAGTGATTATTAAGTCACAGCGGGGGTGGCGTTTGGCAACTAGACTGACCTAAGAGTCAAACAGTTAGCAAAAACCCCCGCTCCGAAAGGACCGGGGGTTTTTTAGTTTCTAGGCTAAGTAACCTGAGTTAGGGTTAAGTAAAAAATTACACAGTAGAGCAAGCATAATCATTGACGAAGTAGAGATGAAAATATGGAAGCAGGACAGAAAATGCGCGGCGCGGATGCAGTTATCAAAGTATTAGCAGCACATGGTGTTACCACAGTGTTTGGTTATCCTGGTGGGGCGATTATGCCCATTTATGATGCCCTCTACGGCAGCCCTGTAGAGCACTTGCTTAGCCGTCATGAACAAGGCGCCGCTTTTGCCGCTGTAGGTTATGCAAGAGCAAGCGGTAAAACTGGAGTGTGTTTTGCAACATCTGGCCCTGGAGCGACCAACTTAATTACTTCGTTAGCTGATGCCTTGCTTGATTCTGTTCCACTGGTGGCGATTACGGGTCAAGTCTCGACCAGCGTCATTGGTACTGATGCTTTTCAAGAAATCGATGTGTTAGGTATGTCTTTGTCGTGTACCAAGCACAGTTTTATGGTCACCGACATCAATGAGTTAATCCCTACGTTATACCGTGCTTTTGAAATTGCCGCAGAAGGCCGACCCGGTCCTGTTTTAGTTGATATCCCAAAAGATATCCAAATTGCTGAGCTTGAATACAAAACTCCGTTGCAAAGTGTTGCCGACGAACTGACTCCAACAATAACCGCACTAGACGCAGCTGCAGCGTTACTGACCCAAGCAAGTAAGCCAATCTTATACGTGGGTGGTGGTGTGGGTATGGCAGGAGCCGTTGCTCATTTACGTGAGTTTATCGATGTGAGTGGCATTCCTTCTGTTGCGACCTTAAAAGGCCTGGGCAGTGTTGCTCATGGAACCAAAGGTTATTTAGGCATGCTGGGTATGCACGGGGGCAAAGGCGCTAATTTAGCAGTACAAGAGTGTGATTTACTCATTGTGGTTGGCGCGCGCTTTGATGACCGTGTTACCGGGCGTTTAGCCAGCTTTGCCAGTAACGCCAAAGTATTGCATCTTGATATCGACGCAGCTGAAATAGGTAAATTACGCCAGCCAGATGTGGCTATCGCCGCTGAGCTTCGTCAAGTATTACCCGCGTTAACCGAAGCGGTAAAAGGCAAAATGGCCATTAGCCAGTGGCAAGCCGAAGTTGAAGAGCTGTCGCGTAAGCATCAATGGGATTATCAACATCCTGGCGATTTAATTTATGCACCTGCGATGTTGCGCCGCTTAGCGAATAAGTTACCAGAAGACAGTGTGGTTGCATGCGATGTGGGTCAACATCAAATGTGGGTCGCACAACATATGTGGTTCCGTCGTCCTGAAGATCATTTGTCTAGCGCCGGCCTTGGCACCATGGGATTTGGTTTACCTGCAGCGATTGGTGCTCAAGTGGCTCGTCCAGATGCCACTGTGGTCACAGTATCCGGTGATGGCTCGTTTATGATGAATGTCCAAGAATTAACAACCATTAAGCGCCGTAAGCTACCGGTAAAAATTTTACTGATCGACAATCAAAAGCTCGGCATGGTTAAGCAGTGGCAACAGTTGTTTTTTGAAGAACGCTACAGCGAAACCGATTTATCTGATAACCCAAACTTTGTATTAATGGCGTCGGCTTTTGATATCCCTGGTCGCACTATTAATCATGCTGATCAAGTAGAGCAAGCGTTAGATGAAATGCTTAACAGCAGTGGACCTTACATGTTGCACGTCTCGATTGATGATGCCTTTAACGTTTGGCCATTAGTTCCACCCGGAGCTAGTAACAGTGACATGATGGATCAAATGGAGAAGCAAACATGATGCATAATCTTGAAATAACCGTTCAACAACGTCCAGAAGTGCTAGAACGTGTGTTGCGTGTCACTCGCCATCGTGGATTTAAAGTGACCAAAATGCATGTCAGCATCAATGAAGATGCGAGTATGGCTATTGATTTATGGGTTGAAGCCGAACGTGCCATTGAACTGCTAAGCAACCAACTAGATAAGCTAATAGATGTAACACATTGCAAAGTGATGCCAGCGGTGTCTCTTGGGCAAGCAGCTAACAGTTAAGCTTTCGCGATATATTATTTTTGAGCGTTATTTGTGACTAAATAAGTAACGCGCACCACATTACACAAGGATATTTGCAATGCCAAAATTACGTTCAGCAACCAGTACCGAAGGCCGCAACATGGCAGGCGCCCGTGCACTATGGCGAGCCACTGGCGTAAAAGAAACCGATTTTGGTAAGCCAATTATTGCGATTGCCAACTCATTTACCCAATTCGTTCCAGGACATGTGCATTTAAAAGACATGGGCGCGCTAGTGGCTAGCGCCATTGAGGAAGTCGGTGGCATCGCCAAAGAATTTAACACCATTGCTGTCGATGACGGTATCGCGATGGGGCACGGCGGCATGCTTTACAGTTTGCCTTCTCGTGAGCTTATTGCCGACAGCGTTGAGTATATGGTGAATGCGCATTGTGCCGATGCGTTAGTGTGTATTTCAAACTGCGACAAAATTACCCCAGGCATGTTAATGGCGGCGCTACGGTTAAATATTCCGGTGGTATTTGTGTCCGGTGGACCAATGGAAGCGGGTAAAACCAAGCTGTCGGATAAAATTATCAAGCTTGATTTAGTCGATGCCATGGTAGCGGGTGCCGACACCAATGTGAGTGATGAAGACAGTAAGCAGATTGAGCGAAGTGCTTGCCCTACTTGTGGTTCGTGCTCTGGCATGTTCACCGCTAACTCGATGAACTGTTTAACAGAAGCGCTAGGATTATCATTACCCGGTAATGGTTCAATGTTGGCGACACACGCGGATCGCCGTGAACTGTTTTTAGAAGCAGGTCGCCGGGTTATGAAGTTAGCTGAACGTTATTACAAGCACGACGATGAAACTGCATTGCCGCGTAATATTGCTTCATTTAAATCATTCGAAAACGCTATGGTATTAGATGTTGCCATGGGCGGTTCATCTAATACAGTGTTGCATTTAGTGGCTGCCGCGCAAGAGGCTGAAATTGATTTTACGATGGCAGATATTGATCGCATATCGCGCCTAGTGCCTCATTTATGTAAGGTTGCACCATCAACGCCTAAATACCATATGGAAGATGTCCACCGTGCTGGTGGCGTAATGGGCATATTAGGTGAGTTAGATCGTGCAGGGCTAATCCATAACGACGTACCGCATGTCGCTGCAGACAATGGTGGCGATTTAAAATCAGTGTTAGCAAAGTACGATATCAAACAAACGAACGACCCTGCCGTCATTCGTTTCTTTAGCGCAGGCCCTGCCGGTATTCCCACCCAAAAAGCCTTTAGCCAAGATTGCCGTTGGGACAGCGTGGATGACGACCGTGAAAATGGCTGTATTCGCTCACGTGAGTTTGCCTTTAGTCAAGAAGGCGGCTTAGCCGTATTGTCTGGTAACGTTGCGGTTGACGGTTGTATCGTGAAAACGGCAGGTGTTGATGAGTCTAATTTAACCTTTGTGGGCAGCGCCCGAGTGTACGAAAGCCAAGATGATGCTGTTGCGGGGATTTTAGGTGGTGAAGTGGTCGCTGGTGACGTAGTGGTTATTCGTTATGAAGGCCCTAAAGGCGGCCCAGGCATGCAAGAAATGCTTTACCCCACCACTTACCTTAAATCGCGTGGTTTAGGCACTCAATGCGCATTGATCACCGACGGTCGTTTCTCTGGTGGTACATCAGGTTTGTCTATTGGGCATGTTTCACCAGAGGCGGCATCAGGTGGCACAATTGCACTCATTGAAAACGGCGATCAAATTGCGATCGACATCCCTAAGCGCGCAATTCAATTGAATGTCAGCGACGAAGAATTAGCGCGTCGTCGCCAAGCTATGGATGCAAAAGGCCCGCTGGGTTGGAAACCGGTATCACGTGAACGTTATGTGTCATTAGCCTTAAAAGCCTATGCGTTATTAGCGACCAGTGCAGACAAAGGTGCCGTTCGCGATCGTACCAAACTGGAGGGGTAGTATGTTGGCTTTGGCGTCTCAAACTCAATTAGATCTAGCGCATTATTACTTACAGAAAATTTTGCTGTCGTCTGTATACGATGTCGCGAAAGTGACGCCGCTGTCGAGCATGAATAAACTGTCAGCTCGCTTTGGTTGTCAGGTGTATTTAAAACGTGAAGACATGCAGCCAGTACATTCATTTAAACTGCGCGGTGCATACAATCGTATCGCTGCGCTTACGCAAGAAGAATGCGACAGAGGCGTCGTGTGTGCATCTGCAGGTAATCATGCTCAAGGTGTGGCGATGTCGGCGGCCAGCCGCGGGATAGATGCGGTTATTGTGATGCCAAGTACCACACCAGACATCAAAATTGATGCCGTACGTCGCTTGGGCGGCAATGTTGTATTGCATGGACAGGCGTTCGATCAGGCCAACGATTTTGCTAAAAACTTGTCGGCCACCGAAGGACGCGTCTATATCGCACCGTTTGACGATGAAGCGGTTATTGCCGGTCAGGGCACTATTGCCCTGGAGATGGTGCAGCAACAACGTGATATTGAAGTGGTATTTGTGCCTGTGGGCGGTGGCGGGTTAATTGCGGGGATTGCTGCCTATTACAAAGCGGTCATGCCACAAGTCAAAATTATTGGGGTCGAGCCTGAAGATGCTGCGTGTTTAAAAGCGGCATTAGAAGCAGATGAGCCAGTCACGTTAGCTCAAGTGGGCTTATTTGCCGACGGTGTAGCGGTGAAACGTATTGGCACAGAGCCTTTTAGGCTTGCACGTGAATATGTCGACGAAGTCGTAACCGTAACTTCAGATGAAATTTGCGCCGCCGTGAAAGATATTTTTGAAGATACCCGTGCGATAGCTGAACCCGCTGGCGCATTGTCAATTGCAGGCCTTAAAAAGTATATGAGTTTGCATGGCGACAGTAGTGACGCGCCGAAGAAGGTCGCAGCCATTTTGAGTGGAGCTAATGTGAACTTTCACAGTTTACGTTATGTGTCAGAGCGCTGTGAACTTGGTGAGCAAAAAGAAGCGGTATTAGCGGTAAAAGTGCCAGAAAAACCCGGCAGCTTTTTACGCTTTTGTGAACTACTTGAAAAGCGCCCGATGACCGAGTTTAACTACCGGTTTAGCAGTCGCGATATGGCGGTGGTGTTTGCCGGTATTCGTTTAACCGGTGGTCAAGCCGAGCTGGCTGATATTATCGCTAAACTCGAGTTAGAAGGCTTTGAAGTACAAGATTTATCTCAAGATGAAACCGCTAAATTACATGTTCGCTATATGGTCGGTGGGCATCCACTTGAACCGTTAGAAGAGCGCTTATTTAGTTTTGAATTTCCTGAGCATCCTGGAGCATTGTTGAAGTTTTTAACCACGCTGCAAAGTAAGTGGAATATCAGCTTATTCCATTATCGTAATCATGGCGCGGCGTTTGGTCGTGTGCTGGCGGGTTTTGAAGTGCCGGCAAAAGATGATGCCGCTTTTGCACAGTTTTTAACAGACCTAGACTTTGTCTATCAAGAAGAAACTCACAGCCCGGCTTACAAGTTATTTTTAAATAGAGCTAAGAGCTAAATATATTACAAGTTACATAACGCTAATCAGTTACTTAACGCTAAATAAATATCACATTGAGGTGATTTAGAGCCTCAATGTGATATTGTCAGGGCGCCTAAAACGAAAATATATTCGTAGGCAATAACCCACACCGCCAAAGTGTGATGTCATTAGTACATCATATGATTGTGACGGGTTGCTTATATATACCCAATCAACCTGGAGAGGCTCGATTTCAGCAAGAGTTTACACGCGTTTAGGCAAGGCATTGATTGCGGGTAATGGTTATTCCCTTTCAAAAATCAATAACGCAGCATAAACGCGTGTAAAACTTGCCCTTTGGGAGTTTCACCGTGTTCCCACTACGTTGTTGCGTTAATTTATAAGGTACCTACATTACCGCATTAACGCGCCTAGTATTGAAAACACGGTGAAGCTCTGAAACACGTATCTTCAAGTTGATTGGGTATATAGGGTAAATTTTTCCATATGCGTGTAGCTTTACACATGCATATACGACCTCATTTTAAGGAGACATTGATGTTACCCGTACCAACTATTCCAGCTTTTATGCCACCGCGCCGTACCCTAATGGGACCTGGTCCATCTGATGTGTATCCTGAAGTGCTTGCTGCACAGTCGAGACCAACTATTGGCCACTTAGATCCGCTTTTTGTCGGTATGATGGATGAGCTAAAAAGCCTTATTCAGTATGCCTTTCAAACCAAAAACGAAATGACCTTAGCCGTATCAGCACCTGGTAGTGCCGGCATGGAAACCTGCTTTGTTAACTTGGTTGAACCCGGTGAAAAAGTCATTGTTTGCCGCAATGGCGTGTTTGGTGAGCGCATGCGCCAAAATGTTGAGCGTGTCGGCGGTATTGCCGTTGTGGTCGACAATGAATGGGGCGAGCCAGTGTGTCCTGACAAAGTTGAAGCTGCACTTGTGGCAAATCCAGATGCGAAGTTTTTAGCCTTTGTCCATGCTGAAACCTCAACAGGTGCATTGTCTGATGCGAAAACACTGTGCACATTAGCGCAATTACACGATTGTATTAGCATTGTTGATGCCGTTACATCATTAGGTGGTGTTGAGTTGCTGGTGGATGAATGGGGCATTGATGCTATTTATTCCGGTAGCCAAAAATGTTTGTCATGTGTGCCAGGTTTATCACCAGTATCATTTTCACCTAAAGCCGTCGCTAAATTAAAAGCACGTACCACCCAGGTGCAAAGCTGGTTTTTGGACCAAACCTTAGTGATGGGTTATTGGGGTAATAGCAGTGGCGCTAAGCGCAGCTATCATCACACTGCACCTGTGAATGCACTTTATGCGCTGCATGAGTCACTGCGTTTACTGGCCAATGAAGGACTAGAAAATGCCTGGGCAAGGCACCGTAAAATGCACCTGTTATTGCGTGATGGTTTAACCCAACTAGGGTTTAAATTCGTGGTAGACGAAGCGTCAAGATTGCCACAATTAAACGCGGTGTATATTCCCGAAGGTGTGGATGATGCAGCAGTGCGTAAACATCTGTTAGAAGAATATAACCTTGAGATTGGTGCCGGCTTAGGAGCATTAGCAGGTAAAGCATGGCGTATCGGCTTAATGGGCTTTGGCGCACGTCGTGAAAATGTAGCCTTGTGTTTACGCGCCTTAGAAGAGTCTCTTGCTCAAAAATAAATAGCGAGTTCAGGCAAGCTAATATATAAATAAAAAATGACGCTAATTAGCGTCATTTTTTATGGTCAACAGAGTCAGTACGATACTTTGGTATTGCAACAGTTAGTCAGCAAACTTCTTTTCTAATTCATTGACTTGTGCTTGCAATGCTTCAAGCTTTTCACGTGTTTTAAGTAATACATGTTGTTGTACTTCAAATTCTTCGCGCGATACCACGTCCAGTTTCATCAGTTGGTTTTGCAATATCTGTTTGCTGCGTTCTTCAAACTCACCGGCAAATTGCTTAACACCGCTAGGTAAGTTGTCGCTAAGTTGTTTTGCGAGCTCTTCAATTTTCTTTGGATTAATCATTATGATCCCCTACTGATATATTGAGCTAATTGTAACCGAGGTGAGCGTATTTCCAAAACCAAAGTGTGATTTTCGTTAACCGTCATCAGTTGATTCTGCTATGATCCGCCTTCGTTTAGTTTAGTGAGGCAGTGTGATTAATGAAACTCAATCCAGGGCAAAATGAAGCCGTACATTATGTCTCGGGTCCGTGCTTAGTGCTTGCGGGTGCTGGCAGCGGTAAAACACGTGTAATCATTAATAAAATCGCTTACTTGGTCGAAAAGTGCGGTTACAAAGCACGTAATATTGCCGCGGTGACATTTACAAACAAAGCTGCCCGAGAAATGAAAGAGCGTGTCGCGCAGTCAATGGGCCGTAAAGAAGCGCGTGGACTGTGGATTTCGACTTTCCATACCTTGGGATTAGAGATCATTAAGCGTGAGCATAAAGTGCTTGGCTTAAAAGCAGGCTTTTCATTATTTGATGACCAAGACACCTTCGCCTTATTAAAAGAGCTGACTCAAGATGAGTTAGACGAAGACAAAGATTTAATTAAAGCCCTTGCCTCGGCCATTTCAAATTGGAAAGGTGGTTTGATTATTCCTCAGCAAGCGCGCAGCTTAGCAAAGGATGAACAAGGGCAATTGTTTGCCATGTTGTACCAACGTTATGCGCAGCATATGAAATCTTATAACGCGCTCGATTTTGATGATCTTATTTTAATCCCGACCTTATTGCTACGAATGAACGAGGAAGTCCGTACCCGCTGGCAAACTCGGATTCAATACTTGCTGGTGGATGAGTATCAAGACACCAACACCAGTCAATATGAATTAGTGAAACTGTTAGTGGGCGAACGTGCCCGGTTTACCGTGGTGGGAGATGACGATCAGTCAATCTATTCGTGGCGCGGTGCCAAACCACAAAACCTAGTATTATTAGGCACTGACTTTCCGAAATTAAAACTGATTAAGTTGGAGCAAAATTATCGTTCTAGCCAACGTATTTTGCGCGCTGCCAATATATTGATTGCCAACAATCCCCATGTTTATGATAAGGCGCTTTTTAGTGAACTTGCTTATGGTGAACCGCTTAGGGTATTAATTGCCGCTAACGAGGAGCAAGAAGCCGAACGTGTTGTCGCTGAAATTATTCGTCATAAGTTTGTTGGCCGTACTCAATTTGGCGATTATGCCATTTTATATCGGGGTAATCATCAATCGCGCTTATTAGAACGTGCGCTTATGACTAACCGTATTCCTTATAAACTGAGTGGTGGCACCTCGTTTTTCTCTCGGGCAGAAATTAAAGACATTATGGCGTACCTGCGCCTGGTGGTTAACCCTGACGATGATAACGCATTCTTGCGTGTGGTTAACTTACCTAAGCGCGGTATTGGTCCTGCAACCCTGGAGCGATTGGGTAACTTTGCCAACCAAAAGCATATTTCATTATTTGAAGCCATTTTTGATGTGGAACTTAATCATCATTTAGCGCCTGCTGCGGTTAACTCTCTTTATCAATTTGGCAAATTTATTGTTGATACGGGTGAGCTTGCCACTCGAGGTGAGCCTGTCGAAGCCATTAAGCAGCTTATTCGTAAAATTAATTATGAAGATTATTTATACGAAACCAGCACCAGTGCGAAAGCGGCAGAGATGCGCATGAAGAATATCTCAGAGCTGTATCGCTGGGTGACTGAAATGCTTGAGGGCGACGAACTTGATGAAGCCATGACATTACCCGAAGTTGTGACCCGATTAACGCTACGCGACATGATGGAACGTAATAGTGAAGATGAGGGCGGCGATCAGGTGCAGTTAATGACCTTGCACGCATCGAAGGGGCTTGAGTATCCGTTTGTGTTTATGGTGGGCGTAGAAGAGCGTATTTTACCGCATCAATCGAGTATTGATGAAGATAACGTCGATGAAGAAAGACGCTTAGCTTATGTAGGAATTACAAGGGCGCAGCGTGAGTTGTGGTTTGTGATATGCCGTGAGCGTCGTCAATTTGGTGAAACTATGCGCTGCGAGCCAAGCCGTTTTTTACTTGAGTTACCCCAAGATGATTTAATTTGGGAAAATCGCAAACCAGTACAAACAGAACAACAGCGGGTTGAAACCAGCAAGAGTCATATTGCTAACATACGTGATATGTTTAAAAAGTAATCTCAAATCAAAGCAATATCAAACTAAAGTAATCACATATCAAAGAATATTAAAGCAAAGCCTTTTTGAGTATCGAGTCGGGATTTTAGCGATCACGCGCAGGACTTATAAGGCTTTTTTTTTTCGTTAAATAATTTACTAATAGCCCGACCTTGGCCGCGCATATAGCCGAGTTCTAAAAACTGCCGCACTTGCTGCTGCGTGTCGACAGTGGTGGCATACATTTCAAACTCGAGTGTTTGTGCTGTGAGTTGATAGGCTTTAACTAATTGTAATTGTTTATCATTTAATAAGTGTTTACTGATGTCATTATCGAGTTTCAACGCTTTTATGGGCAAAAAGCTTAGGCAGCTTAATGAGCTGTATCCTGTTCCATATCCATCAATACCAATTTGAACGCCTAATTGAGAGATAAGGTCGAAACCATTGATGTGGTTTTCGGTGTCTTGAACTAAGGCTTTTTCGTTAAAAAACAACATGAGTTTACTGAGTTCAATATTGCTGTTTTTAATGGTGTTTTTGAGGTTGCGTAAGACAAACTTGTTTTTAATATGTTGGCTACTAATTGACAAGTGCAGAGTGACATTTGGTTGATACTGCTGTTTTAACCACTGATATTGATTGCTCAAGTGAGTAAAAATATAACCGTCTAAGTTCAATGTCAGTTGATATTGTGCCGCTAAACGTTTCATCTTAGCGTGTTCAATGATGCCGTGCTCAGGATGTTGCCATTCAACATGTGGTTCAATGGCAATAATTTCACCAGTAGTAAAATCGACGACTTCCACGTAGTGAATATCAAACTCTTGCCGTTCAAGTGCCTTTTTAAAATCAATTTCAAGTTCGTGCTGCAGCTTTGACTGCGCACTCAGCTGATCATCAAAAATAACGTAACAACCCTTGCCATTGGCTTTTGCTTGGTACATGGCGGCATCAGCATCGCGTAGTATCGATTCGCTGGTGACAAGCTTATTACGGCCGCTAAAGGCGATACCAATACTGGCACCAGAAATAAATTCTTGTTTGGCCAAAGTATAGGGCATCGATAAAGCTTGCAGTATCCGATCGCTTACTTCGACGGCATCATCTGTAGAATGAATGGCATCCAGTAAAATAACAAACTCATCTCCGCCCATTCTGGCCAATGTATCATTGTCGCGTACACATGATTTTATGCGCTGCGCCGTTTCGATTAAGAAGCGATCACCTTCTAAATGGCCAAATGAGTCGTTAATCAGTTTAAAGCGGTCTAAATCGATAAATAACAGTGCGAACTGATCTAAGCCATGGCGACGTAAGTGCTTTAATGCTTGAGACAATCGTTCCATTAAATAGCTGCGATTGGGTAAACCTGTGAGTCCGTCGTGCTGCGCATCGTGTACCAGCTGATCTTCAATTTTGCGGCGTTGAAGTATTTCTTGCTGCAAATTATTGTTGAGTTCAGCCAACGCGCGAGTCCGCTCGACCACTTTATCTTCTAACAGCTCGTAACTACTTTTTAACGACTCTACGGCTTGTTTGCGTTCGATGGCGTTGGCAATATGTTGTGAAACAAAAGTCAGTAGTTCTAAATCTTTTGATTGATAGATGTGTTCATCATCTAGGCTGTAAATGGTTAATGCACCTGCCACATCGCCATTAATCAGCAGTGGAATACCAATCCATTGGTGCATTCTTTGAGTTTTATTGAGCTCTGGCGATTTAGAATAAATTTCGCCCATCGTGACCATGTTAGCAATGTCTTTGGCCGACAATAATCGCGGTAACTTATGACGTAAAATGTATTCGGTTAAACCATCCTGCATGGGACGTGATGCTGGATACTGGGCGGTCATTTGCGAAACATAAAATGGAAACGACAGCATGTTGTTATCATCAATTAATGAGATAAAACAATTATGCGCTGGAATTAATTGGCTGATAATCGCGTGCAGGCGAAGATAGAAGTCTTGTTGCGGCACATTCGATGCAGATAAATCAGCGATTTCGAATAAGGTTTTTTGCAGCTTTTCGGCTTTAACGCGTTCTTGAACTTCAATGGTGACTTTGTTGTAAGCTTGACTGAGCTCTTTGGTTCGTTCAGTAATGGCTTGCTCGAGTTGTTCATGATGTTCTAGTCGTTCCATCACACCTGAGATATGGTGGCAAATAAAACCCATTAATTCTAATTCTAATTCACCGTAGGTGTTATCTTCGTTATAGCTCTGAACCACTAACACGCCAGTGACTACATCTTGATTTCTAATGGGGACGCCAAGCCATTGATGGCAAGGTGACCCTAAACTTTTAATGTCGCCACTGGCGATTAACGCATTAAATTTATTATCGTCGCAAAGCAACGGCTCACCATTACGCAGTACATAGCCTGTCAATCCACTATTGAGTAAAGAGGATATTTCTTGATCTGGGTAAAGCTCCGTTGGATGCGAGTCTTGCTGGTCAGCAAAAAAGGGTAAACTGGTTAACCCGGTTTTGAGATCTCTAGAGGCTATAAAAAAGTTTTCTGCTGGGATGAGTTGTTGAAGATGTAAATGGACACGTTGATAGAAATCATCCAGTGATGCCACCTGGGTTGCGATATTAGAAATACCTAACAGTGCATTTTGAATAATTTCAGAACGCTTATATTTTTTAGCCAAACGCTTTAAACGAGCAATCCTTTTTTGTAGGTGCTCGACACGCGGAGATGTTGTTGGGTGACTAATTTTGGTATCCATATCCCGAGCAGGTGTTATCCTATTAATAATGTGAACAAATATTTTTGAACAATCATTATAATTACCATAAATACAAATGTGATCCAAGCGAAATAAATGTAAGTATAAAGTTAATAATTATGAGTAATGAGTCAAAAAGCACAAATAGTTTGCGTAAATGACTCAAAACTTAATCAGTCAGTTAAAAAAAGTAAATCAGGGCTAGACGTGAGAGTGTTTTATCCCTACTATATGCGTCGCTAACCAAGGCGAGCGCCCATAGCTCAGCTGGATAGAGCGTACCCCTCCGGAGGGTAAGGCCGAAGGTTCGAATCCTTCTGGGCGCACCATTCGGCAAGTACGTGATGTCGTAATTGGTTAGTAGAATTGAAAGTCAATGGTGATTGTAGCTCAGTTGGTAGAGTCCCGGATTGTGATTCCGGTTGTCGTGGGTTCGAGCCCCATCAGTCACCCCATTCAATTCAATGTTTTATTTTCGGTGATTAGCGCAGCCCGGTAGCGCATCTCGTTTGGGACGAGAGGGTCAGAGGTTCGAATCCTCTATCACCGACCACATTGTTAAAATGAGTTAAGAGTTAGTTAACTTGTTGATCGTAAAAGTTTGAAATAAATTTCGGTGATTAGCGCAGCCCGGTAGCGCATCTCGTTTGGGACGAGAGGGTCAGAGGTTCGAATCCTCTATCACCGACCAATTTAACAAAAAAGCCACTCATTAGAGTGGCTTTTTTGTTTTCAGATTTTCATTCCAATCTTTGCTTTTTTATACCCATTTACCTATCGCGACATAACACTCCTGGCTTACTGCTTACTGCTTACTGCTTACTGCTTACTGCTTACTGCTTACTGCTCATGGGAGAGTACGATACAGTTTTTTTTATTATAAAAACTCATACAAGTACGAATTCAAAGCCATAAAAAAACCACTCCGAAGAGTGGTTTGTTGATAGGTTCCGTCGCTCGGCGTTATAGCTTTACATTAACCGGTGGCGAGATAAAGCCTTGGTAGGCATCGACCCTAAGCTCTGTAAAGCGGCTGAGCTGTTGTTTCTCTTGAATACCAGTGACAATGACTTGGATGTCTAAGCCTTTAGCGACGTTAACTAATGCTCGGCATAATTCACTGTTATGCTGGTTGTCTTCAATATAAGCAAATGATTGATCAAGTTTGACGTAATGCGGCCTTAAGCTTTGTAAGTAAGCCATTGAGCCAAATTGACGACCAAAGTGATCGATACCAAAGTGCGCGCCACTGTCTCGAATGACTTTACACAAGTTTTCACATGCTTCTAAATCGCTGTATACGCTAGCTTCTGGAATTTCAAAGCAAATACGTTCAGGATATTTATTCGCGCGCAGAAACTGCTTTAACCATGCATGGAACTCAAAATCGCTAATACTTTGATTGGTTAAGTTAATGGCGACTCTTTCGTAGTTACGCTCAAGTAATCTATGTTCATTTACTGTCTCTATTAGACACCGATCGAGCATGGTTCCCAGAGACAATAGTTCAACATAAGGCATAAATTGGCCTGCATGAAGCGTAGTATTGGCGATTTGTAACTGACAATATAATTCGCGCTGACAGACTTCATCTTTGGCGCTTAGTTGAATTGGCTGCCAGCGGAACTCAAACTTTTTATGTTGAATCGCATAACCTAAGTTTGTTCGCCACTCTTCACGAGTAAACAATTGCTGCTGGGTATTTTCAAACCAATGGAAGACTTTGGCATCTTTGATAGATTGTTGCAGCGCGTTATCTGCTTGAGCCATCATATCGGATACTGTCATTTGCCCTAAACGTTCGGCCACACCGATATTAAACTGCTCATTAGGTTTGCAGCCTGCTTTCGATATTTCCTTGTTTACTGTGCGTATGAGGCTTTGTAAGTACTTAGTTAGCTGGTCGTGTTCACAGTCTTCTACCAAAAATGCAAATTCATAAGCGGCTATGCGTGCGATGACCGAGTGAGCAATTTCATCTTGATGATATTGTAATTTTTCTGACAGGATACGAATGGTTTCATCACGGACTTGGAAGCCATACTTACTGTGTACATCTTCTAGCCAGTCCATTTTGACTAAATACAGCGCGCCGGTACTTGGTTCGCTTAACCAACCGTTAATGCGGCTCACCATGTATTGTCGATTGGGAAGACCTGAAACCTGATCAACGAGGTTTTTCTTACGTAATGCTGAGACTTCTTCGTCAAGTGAATTGAAAACTTGTTTCAGCTGTGCAGACATACTATTAAATGCGTTAACCAGTTCTTTGAGCTCTTTGGTTTTGGGTGCTGGCATGTCTGGGCCAAACTGGCGATCTGAAATTTGTTTTGCATGGACAGACAAGGTGTTTAATGGTTTTAAAATCCAGCTTAATCCCACTCTGGCAAACACAATGGCAATTAAAAATAAGATAGAAAAAAGAATGACAATATCAGTAATAATGCGCCATAACTCTTGGTAACCAAAACCTGGATGAGCCGTGATTTCTAAGGTAGCAAGCTGCAGCCAGCCTGACGTTATTGTTGTTTGTTTGTTGATACTCTTAAACAGATTTAAATTGATAAACCATTGCGGTACATTACTCACTCTTACCGAATTATTCCAAACCTGTTGCTTGCCGTCGACAAGCCAGATGAGTTTGATCTGCTGATAGTAGCCGCCTTCAAAGATGACATTGACTAAAGTCTCTGCGCCAGCAGTATCGCCTGACTCCAATACCGGAGTCAGCATTAATCCTAAAGAGTTACTGGCATTATTAAGATCAGACTCCATCTGTTTGGTTAAAAAACCTTGGGTTTCTGAAAATTGTACGTAGGCCACACTTGCAATAGTTAACAAGAAAAGTGCAAAAAGTAACGCATAGATCTGCCTGAACAGGGTCATGTTGTCACTACTCCATGTTGAGTTTTGGTCGGCGTAAGCGGTCTACGCCTAATCTAAGTTTAAGGTCAGTCCATTTTTCAAGGCGTGATGATGAGCCAGCTAACACTCCTCGACCTTTTTCTTTGTTTAACCATAATTGTTTACCATTAAAACTGTATACAGGCAGAAGATCTCTTCTTTGTGTCGCAGGTTTGATGGTTTTGTCTAAATTATCTAATACCAGTGGTATTGAATTAGGTTGTTCGTAATAAGCTAATACCATGTGGTATTGGTTTAACGTTGTGGCTTTTACCATGGTGATCCGCATTTTGTCTTCCGATACGCCAAGCTGGAGTAAGGTAAAGTACTTTGCGATAGAAAAATCTTCACAGTCGCCGCCATTAACACCAATAAACTCCATAGGGGATGCCCAGTAGTTTGAGTCGCCCCATAGTGTTTGGTCGTCGATAAACCTAAATAAATTGAAAAAGTGATTTACCTTCTTCAATTTATCGATATCACTTAATTGCTGTGCATCATCAATAATTTTAAACCATGCATTAGCGCGAAGTGCCGCTCTGTCGCCGTAACGCTTCGTTAATGCAGATACAATTTGCTGCTGATTTAACTCTTGAGTTGGCGCTGCAAACAAACATGAAACTAAAAGGGCCGATGTCACAATTACACTGTGGCAGACCCTTTTATAAAACGATGCAGTGACATGTGTGTCTTTACGACTCAATGATCAATATCCTGTTTAACGATTATTCATTCTCATCGTCAACAGTATAGATATTCCATCTCATCTTTGACATTGTATCTTCGCCAGATATTGTCGAGATAACACGTCTATTACGCTCTTCTGCTTCAGGTGTGCCACTGGTATCAATTGGTTTGTCAAAACTATAACCAACCGCTGACATGCGCTCAGGGCTAATACCAAAAGTATTCTCGAGTACATCGATGACTGATTTTGCACGCTTTTGAGACAAAGCTAAATTGAGTTCATAACTGCCTCTTAAGCTAGTATGACCTTCGATAACCACTTTTGTCGTCGGGTACTTTTTCATCAGCTTAGCGATTTTTTCTATTTGGTCATAATACTGTGACTCAATGACTTCAGAGTTATTCGCAAAAAAGATGTTTAGCTCTTGGGTCTCATTGATATCGTTAACCTGACCACAACCATAATTATCAACTTCAGCGCCTAATAGCGTTCCTGCACAGTTTTCACGTGCAGTGATAACACCATCTTTGTCCATGTCTGTTAAGTCGAAGTTTTGCTTTGTTGGTTTATTAAGCTCAACAATATCGTTCATTGCACAGCCAGTGGCGGTCAACATAGCGAGTAGAATCATTAAGTATTTCATTATTGAACCCCTCCCTCATACGAGCGTTCACCGCGCCATTCTTCAGGGCGTGTGACTCTCAGTGAGTCAAGCAAACTGCCAGTAGCATTTAACACTCTGTAGCGAGCTGCAATTTCGTCATATTCAGTTTGTAGGTAGTCTTTACGCGCTTCAAATAACTCGTTTTCAGTGTCGAGTAAATCGAGAAGAGTACGCTGACCTAAATTAAACTGTTGCACATAAGCGACTTGCGTTTGCTTTGCTGCGACAACGTGTTCACGAATATATTGCTTTTGTGGTGCAAGCATTTCGTAGGCGTTCCAGGCTAAAGAAATACCCTCAACAACTTGACGATATGCGCGTTGTTGAATTTCTTTGGCTTCATTAATTTTGTACGCAGTCTCTCTATCGCGTGCTAAATCTTTTCCGCCTGAAAATAAGTTGTATTTAACGCGAACCATGGCCACTAAATCATTACTATGACCATTAACATTTTGGCTGCTCAATGCGCTATAACCGTCTTCACCATCAACGTCATTATTCCAGTTACCGTTAAGCTCTAGACTTAACTGTGGGAAATAATTTGCCTTAGCAGAACTACGCTCATATTTTGCGGCGTTGATATCACCTTCAGCAGACTTAAGGATTGGATGGTTGCTTTTGGCTTGCATCACACCTTTATTCAAGTCTGCTGGGAGCATATCTGCATCTGGTACTGGCAAAATAAGATCTTCTGGTTCTGACTCAACAATTCGAATAAATGCAGCTTTAGCATCTTCTAAATTATTTTTCGCAGAAACCACATTCGCATTAGCTCGTGCTAAACGACCGGTAATTTGCGACAAGTCCGCAATTGAACCTAATCCTGAGTCAGTACGTTCTTTAATTTGATCATAAATAGCTTTATGGCTTTCTAGGTTTTTTTCTGACAGCGTTAACACTTGCTGGCTACGAATGTAGTCTAAATACACTTTAGATACATTTAATGCCATGTCTTCTGCTGCAGCAAATAATGCCCATTGATCTGCGGTGGTTTCGTTCGAATAGCGATCAACTTCGCTACTGGTATAAAAGCCATCAAATAACATTTGTTTGATGCTAAAACCGGCTTCACCACGTTCTAAATCAATTTTGCCATCGTTATCAACGTCGCCTTGTCCTGCTTTGCGACGACTTGATGGGCTATCAGTTTGCTCCCAGCCGTATCCCGCTGTCAGATCGACAGTTGGCATATACCCGGCAGATGCCTGGTTAACTTGCTCTTCACGTGCTTTAAAGCGGTTAAACGCAATCCGTAAATCTGGATTGGTGTCTAGCGTATGCGCAACAGCTTGTTCAAGTGATTGACTTGAGGCTGCGGGTGCAATCAGCATAGACAAAGCAAGTGCAACAGCACTGATCTTTGCGTGCTGATTTTTTATAGTGCTCATTTAAAACCCTCCTGGTTCTTCTTAGCGCTCTCTAAGGGCGGTATCTTTCGCTCTTAAAATTGGATTCAAAATGTACTCAAGTATTGATTTTTTCCCAGTGATAACGTCCACCGAAGTGAGCATTCCTGGGATTATTGGCATCTCTGTGCCATCGTCTTTTAGTAAACTCGATTGTTCTGTTCTTACTTTTATAATGTAAAAACTATTACCTTCTTCATCTTGTGATGTATCGGCACTAATATGTTCTACTGTACCTTTAAGGCCACCATATCGAGTAAAGTCATATGCTGTTACTTTAACTATAGCGGGTAATCCAGGGTGTAAGAAAGCAATATCTTTTGGTGTAATTTTAGTTTCTATCAGTAGTTTATCTTCTGATGGCACAATCTCAATGATTTGTTCACCCGGCTGCACAACTCCACCTAAAGTATTAAAGTAGATTTTTTTAATTGTGCCAATGACAGGCGAAGAGATTACCGCTCTGCTGACTTTATCAAATGCACCAATTTGTGCCTGATTCATACGTGATAATTTTGTTTGTAACTCGTTTAATTGCGCCCGTAAGTCGGTGGTATAAACAAATACAGCATCACGACGTTTCAAAATCGCCTCATCCATTGCAGCTTTGACTTTAGGCCTTAAGAGGCGTAATGACTGCAGTTCACCCTGGATATCATTTACCGTACGTTCAAGTTTTAATAACTCGACTTCTGGCACAATCCCTTTTCGAGCAAGCGGTTTAGTTAATTCAAGCTCACGGCTAACCAGTTGGTAACTTTTCGTGAGAGTATTAATTTTTGATGCTAAATCTTCAATTTCTTGCTGACGCTGCTGGATTTGGCGCACTAATATTTCGAGTTGATTGTTTAAGTTATCTAAACGCAGTGAGTATTCTTCTTGTTGGCGTTTTACTAATGCAGGCTCGGCTTCTATTGTCTCTCCAGGGAAAACCAATTCCTGTTTGGTAATTTTAACTTGTTGGCGCCAGTCAGAGGACATATCTGAAATCACAATGCTGTCTAACTCTGCTCGCATGCGGATTATGTTGGTTTGCAGTCCATATACTTCTTGTTCTTGTTGGCCAAAATCAGACCTAAAACGTGTATCATCGATTCGCGCTAATGGTTGACCTTTAGTAACCATCAAGCCTTCTTGAACATAGATTTCTTGAAGTATTCCGCCATCTAAGCTCTGAATGATTTGGATTTGCGAAGAAGGAATAACCTTGCCTTGACCTGTTGTGACTTGGTCTAATTCAGAAAAATATGCCCAAACAACAAAGCAGACCATCATAGCGGCTAATGACCAAATAATGAGGCGATGTCCTGTCGGGGCATCGGTCATAATGGCGCCATATACGTCGTCAACCATCTCTAAATCTTCTGCCGTTAGATGTTTGCTCATGCGTTTTGCTCTCCAGCCATTGCACCAGAGTTAAGCATGGCTAGTACTTCATCTTTAGGGCCGTCAGCCATCACATGGCCTTTATCTAATACAATAATACGATCAACTAAATTAAGCAGGTGCATTTTGTGCGTAATTAAGAGCAAGGTTCTGTCACGGCTAACAAGTTGCATAGAGCGAATAAATTGCTTCTCTGCGCGTGCATCTAAACTGGCTGTGGGTTCATCCATGAGCAATATAGACGGATCATTAAGTGTCGCTCTGGCTAAGGCTACGGTTTGTCGTTGGCCTCGGCTTAATGCTAAACCACCTTCTCCCACTTGTTGATCAAGTCCTTCCGACTCTAAATTGGTGAACATGCCTACGCCTGAAAGCTGAATGGCTCTCATTAATTGATGTTCAGTCACTTGGCGCGACCCGAATAAAATATTGTCGCGGATACTTCCGTGAAATAGGGTGACATCTTGTGGCAGATAACCAAAGTTACGTCTTAAATCACTCGGATGAATTTGTCCTGAGTCTAAACCATCATATCGAAGGCTACCTTGAGTCGGCTTATATAAGCCGAGTAGCAGTTTTGCTAAGGTACTTTTACCGGAACCATTGCGTCCGATAATGGCAATTCGTTCACCTGGTTTAATACGCAGTGATAAGGGGTGTAAGCTCGGCTTTTCTGTGCCAGGAAAATTAAAACTGATATTATCGGCTTCGATTTTTCCCATAATACGTTCTTTGCTGACGAGATGGCCTTTATCTTCAAACTCATCTTCTTCTTCCATGATGGCATCAAGTTGACGTAACGAACTGATGGTATGATTCCCACGAGAAATAAGACCTGCTAATTGGGCCATTGGGGCAATTGCCCGGCTTGATAGCATGACAGCAGCAATAATGCCGCCCATGGATATTTCGTTATCAGCTAAACGATATACGCCCAAAATCACAACCAGCACTACTGTCACTTGCACCATAAAATTGGCAACATGGGCTACATGATTAGAGAGCTTTTTACTTTTTAATTGCCAGTTAGCGGTATGGCCAATCATTTGCTGCCAGCTTTTCTGCACTAAGCCTTCAGCACCGTTTGCCTTAATTGATTCAAGCGCGGTTAAACTTTCAATTAAGTGGCCATGCTTTAAGCTTGAAAAACGATTACTTTCTTCAATGGCTTGCTTTAATTTAGGTTGTAGGTAGAGGGTCACTGCGATAATGACAATACTGCTAAAAACTGGAATGAGTGCTAAATCACCCGCCACAATGTAAATGATGATGACAAAGAGCAAGGCAAAAGGTAAATCGACCAGTGCAGTGATTGTTGCTGAGGTTAAAAACTCTCTAATACTGTCAAACTCACCGAGTTGCCTTGCCATTCCGCCTACACTTGGGGAGCGTTTTGACAGCGGAATACCAATGGCTTTAGCAAATAATTTTGAGGAAACGATAATGTCGACTTTTTTGCCGGCAATATCGATTAAATAACTGCGTAATTGACGCATAATAAAATCGAAAAGATATGCAATCCCGGCACCAATAGCCAACACCCAAAGTGATTCAAACGCTAAATTGGGCACCACTTTGTCATAAACGTTCATGATAAACAGTGGTGAGACTAATGCGAATAGGTTAACCAATACTGATGCAATAAGTGCATCTCTATAAATAGGGGCGGAGTCTTTAATGCTTTGCATTAACCAGTGAGTGCTGTTGTCATGTAAATGAACATCGAAACTTTTATCGCCACGATAATCTTGTTTGACCAGAAATAAGTAACCCACATATAAGGACTCTAGTTCCTCTAGCGTTAGGTTATCTTCGCCACCAGTTTCAGGTAATTGAATAACAACTTTGTCATTTTCTAAATCAATCTCTCTTAACACACAGGCTTTTTTATCTTTGAACAATAAAATGCATGGCAATAGTATGTCTGATATTTGATTTAGATCTTTACGTGATAATTTGGCCGACAAGCCTGCTCTAGCTGCAGCTTGTGGTACTAATTCGGGTGAAATAACTGAGCCTGACAGCGGTAAACCCGCAGCCAAAGAATCAATAGAGCAAGGGCTGCCAAAGTGTTCTGTCAGCAATACTAAGCAATCGAGTAGCGGATCAACCGTTACCCGTTGTGAAGCAGAAATCGTCCACTGCTCGCTTGTTTTAGACGCAGTTATAGGCACCTAATAAGAGTCCTTAATTTATTATTGTTAGAAATAACAAGTGATGCGTCACATATTACTATGTGACGCAGTCAATGTGTTGTTATTAAGGAATAATATTTCCACTGTACTGGTCATAAAGATCGACAGGGGTGGTTCCTGGTGATGGTGCAGGGGTTTGTGCTGGTGTATCAACAATGAGTGCGCCATCATTTAGCAACCCATTAATAATAACACCATCAGTCGTAGCGCCATATTGCTGCGACAGGTCTACACCATCTAATACTATCACTTGGTCTACCGTACCATCTTTATTAGCATCAATAGAGATTGTGGTATTACCATTGCTGAACGAGAAGTCCAGGTAATCATCGAGATTACCATTCTGCTCATCTTGCAATAAATCGCTGATATGAAGTGTATCGTTGTTCACTTCAAAATCTTTAATGGTATCAGTCCCAATGTCACCTTTAGACCATACAAAGGTGTCACTGCCTAATCCACCGATTAGCGTGTCATTGCCTAATCCGCCGATAAGCACGTCATTACCTTCGCCGCCATAGATAGTATCATTGCCACCTTGACCAAATAAGATATCGTCACCAATACCGCCATCTAAAATGTCGTTACCGTCATTGGTGTTATTGATATTAAATTCATTCACATGATCACGGATGTAATCGTGAACGGCTTTAACGTCAATATCAGCAACGTTTTGGCCTGTTTTATCGGCGACATAGGTTTGTAATGCAACGTAACCTTGCTCAGATGAACCACTAAATTTAACCAGGTCACCGAAGATAATATCGTCACCTTGATTACCGATTGTATTATCATCACCTTGAGATTGGAATGTCTCAGAGCCTGTGATAACACTTGATAGATCAGACACATCGATAGAAGCTCGGACGAAGCCGTCTGTATCATATAGTTTTAGGTTGGCTTCATTAACCGTAGTATTACCGTTAGCACTAGCTAAACTGATTGCTTCAACTTCAGACACTGCGGCAAGCAAGTTAAATGCATGCTGCGCTTGAGCGGTTGTATTTGTACCATTGTCTGTAAAGCTTTTAACAGTATTATTAGTGTTAAAGCTTAATTGGCCAATTTTAGCTCCTGTGTATGGTGAATACACAGCACCACTAGCGTTGACAATAACTTGACCATCTATGCTGCTGATGACGTTGCCTTTAACATAGTTATTAGAAGTCAACAAACTACTTAAGGTTTGATAACTACTGGTCGCTACATCATAACTCATTAATACTGTTGAAGTATTTGTGTCAACTGTTTGTGCATTTGGTGAACCATCAGTAATGAAGTAAGAAATATTATTTCCAACATTATTTAGAACAGTGCTGCTAGTAAACCAATTTATTGCAGACTCAAAACCTGCTTCATAGTTAGTGGAACCACTGGCGCTCATTTTTGCTAATTCAGTCAGTAGTTTTTGCACTGCATCCGGTTCGTCCATGTTTACCGATACAGTGTAATTTGAACCAGATGCAAAATTAGTCAGCAACACATTTACTGTACCGCTGTGCGAGCCCGTCGCGCTATTAGCCAGTGAATCAAAAACGGCTTCTAGTTGAGTCTTCGCTTCAGCGATAACGCCAGACATACTGCCTGACGTATCAAAGATAAATGCGATATTGTAGTTCTCACCGGCAACAATCTGTAAGCCTTGTTGATCGCTGATAATAATATCGTTATTAACGGTACCTTTAATCACATCATTACCTGGATTACCAGTGTACTTCTCGTAAACAGTGCCAGTATCAGATTCGCCAACAATGTTTATCGTCACTGTAGCTGTATCCGTGGCGCCGTATAGATCAGTAACAGTGTAAGTAAAGGTATCTGTAGCTAGTTGACCTGCTGTTAAGGCTTCAAATGAACCATTAGTGTCATAAGAATAAGTACCATCACTGTGGATAGTTAATAATGCACCACTAGGTAATATCACAACTTGTCCATCAGCTACAGCAGTGCCATTCACATCAGTTAGTGCAAAGGTATTTCCTTGTGCATCTGAGTCGTTATTGAGTAACCCTTGGTTTGCATTGGAGATAGTTAACACGCCATCTTCAGAGACCAGGTAGGTACCCATAATGGCAGGGCCGGCAGCGGTAATACTCGTCAAGAAGTAATCCGAAGAATCACTTAATGCTGGGCCACCATTTGTTTCACTAATGGTTTTAGTCGCCTCAAAGACTAACTGATCAAAGACAATGTTTCCGGTATCGATAGTGAATGTTCCAGAGTCACCTGAAAGCGTTTTAAATGTTTCACTCGCAACCAATTGACCATTGTAGTAAGCCTTCCAAACGCCTTGCTCACCGTTATTTTCATTGGTAAACATGTTTGAAACGCTGAACGTTGCCTGATTCACTAAACCATTAAAATCAATCACGATAGATTCAGATGTGCCTGAAGCAGAGTCGTATTCTATTTGGCCAATAATTTTGTCATTTACACGAGGGGAGCCTGACACGCCTAGCTTCCCTGTACCACTTTCAATATTTACTACACCCATAGAGCCATCAGCATTACGAGCTGATATGGTCATTTTGTTTTCACCGTTTGACTGCGGGATAGCCCAATTACTGCTAGAACCTGTCGTTACTGTGTATGACGAACCAGGGATATCATCATTGGCATCAACGTTGTTAATTATTGCGGTGTCTGTGACTGCTATAGATTCATTCCCAGCTGCATCAGTTTGAGATATCTCAACAGTAATTTGTTCACCTGCAGTTGGTACATCAGCAGTCCATGTAATCTCACCATTGTTATAACTGAAAGCAACATTAGGTATAGAACCATCCAAATTAACTAATTGGCCATTTTCTAATTTCAGGTCAAATGACACTTCGATGCCATTAACTGTTGTCGATATTGAAACAAATCCGCCAGCAGTAAGATCTGCATGATCTGCCTCAGCTTTAATTTGTATTCCACTGCCATTAGCTAATATTTCATTATTATTTAACCAGCCATCTCCAGGAGTGCCGTCATCAACGATGATAATTGATAATGCCGAAGGAGCAGTTTTATCGATCCCTTCTTTATCTGTCGCGATAATCGATGGGTTACCTGCAGCGTCAGTGACTTGAGCTGTGACGTTCACTTCTGTTGCGTCTGCAGTCACAGGAACTTCAACAGCGTAACCATTGGTTAGCATTGCTTGTGTCACGGTGACCGTCGCTAATACGTTTCCACTGCCATCGGTCACGACGAGAGTGTCGCCGATCTGGGTGCCAGTCGCTAACGTGACAGTTGCGGTCACGGTGCCGTCAGCACCAATTTCGCTGGCGT
>NZ_JCAYNT010000039.1:0-9402 GCF_059758095.1 Shewanella sp. MF05913 | reverse complement strand
TAAATGGTTTAATCCCATTTGATTACATCATGGCTTGCCTTAATGAACTGTGCCAACCAGCACCTGATATCGACAGCCTGTTACCATGGAATTTTAAAAAAGTAGGTGTGGTTCGCTAGACGGTTACTTTCTTTTTGTCTCGGTAAGTAGTCTTTGCTAGCATTTTTGATAGGCAGATAGGCAGATAGGCAGATAGGCAGATAGGCAGATAGGCAGATAGGCAGATAGGCAGATAGGCAGATAGGCAGATAGGCAGATAGGCAGATAGGCAGATAGGCAGATAGGCAGATAGGCAGATATAAACCTTATTCAAATTTAGAAAAAAATGCCAATCATCAGATTGGCATTTGTCTTTTCTAATATTAATAAGAGTTAAACTGCCTATTAATATTTATATCCTTCAGCCTGTTTATCAGTATATTCGGGCTTTTCATGTTTTTGGCCCATAGCTTCAGCTACTTCAGGTGGCATATAGTTTTCATCATGCTTTGCTAAGACTTCTGTTGCCTCAAGTTTACCTGATTCAATGAGCACTCCTTGCGCAACGATACCTTGACCTTCACGGAAAAGATCGGGTAATAAATCATCAAAAGTAACAATGACTTCACCACCTGCTGAGTCGTGTACGGCAAACTCAACATGCAAACTATTAGGGTCTCGTTTCATTGAACCTACAGTAACCATACCGCCAACACGAATACGTTGACCCACTTCTGGCATTACTCCAGTGTCGTTTTTCCCGTGTGTAATTTCATACGGTGTATAGAATAAATTAAGGTTTGAATTTAATGCATAGAGCAAAAGCGAAGCTACGGCTGCAACACCTGCAATCAACGCTACCGCTAAGGTTAATCTCTTTTTACGTCTTGGATTCACGGTTAGTACCTCTTGTTTCTTTAAGGCGTTGTTCACGCGTTATCTTTTTAGCAATTTCTATTAATACTTTACGTTTTTGTCTTACGCTCAAGGTAATTAATGTGGCTAAGGAGCCAAATGTTACACCATAAGACAACCATACATAAAACGCATAGCCACCCATATCTACAAAGTCTGCAAATGAATCAAACTGCATTACTTAGCCTCCTCTGCAGTAGCCAGTTCACGAACCCAAGGTCTCATACCATTACGGGCAAGAATTTCAGTTCTATAACGTACGAGTGTAATTGCGCCTATCATCATCCCAAAACCAACAATGTTGATTAATAATGGATATAACATATCAGTCGACATGGTCGATTTTTCAGTAATTCTAATTGTCGATGGCTGATGTAGGCTGCTCCACCAATCAACAGAATACTTGATGATCGGTATATTAATGACACCTACAATAGCTAAGATTCCAGCAGCGCGAGCGGCAAGAACCTTATCTTCAAACGAGGCATATAAGGAGATTACCCCTAGGTATAAAAATAGCAGTACGAGTTCGGATGTTAGACGTGCATCCCAAACCCACCATGTGCCCCACATAGGCTTGCCCCATGCTGCCCCAGTTAAAAGGGCTATAAAGGTAATTACGGCGCCAATAGGAGCAATTGCAGCTGCTGCCCAGTCTGCCGACTTAATTTGCCATACCAGTCCAATAAATGAAGCAATCGCCATGCCCATATATGCTGCCATAGACATTGAGGCCGCCGGAACATGGATAAAAATAATTCGATAACTATCACCTTGTTGATAATCTGTAGGGGCAAATAACAAACCCCAAATACTGCCAGTACCCACAAGTAATATTGCTAATACAGAAAACCATGGCAATAAGGTGCCCGATAATTTATATGCCCGTTCTGGGTCTGCGTAAGAATGTAGCCATTTCCACATTAGTTTGTACTCACACGTAAGGAGGCGCCAATTGCAAAAGGTGCCAAGATTAAAGAACCGACCAACATTGCCGCAAGTATCGCAAGTTGACCATCATAAGCTAGGTTTAGTCCGGCTGCATCTATGGCACTAGTAGCAAAAATAAGCACCGGAATATACAGGGGTAAAATCAATAAGCTGAGTAACACACCGCCTTTTCTCAAACCTACGGTTAGGGCAACACCAATAGCACCCAGTAATGATAATATAGGGGTACCTA
This sequence comes from Shewanella sp. MF05913, assembly GCF_059758095.1. Classification (NCBI taxonomy): domain Bacteria; kingdom Pseudomonadati; phylum Pseudomonadota; class Gammaproteobacteria; order Alteromonadales; family Shewanellaceae; genus Shewanella; species Shewanella sp. MF05913. Next base: position 7,325 of record NZ_JCAYNT010000039.1, on the reverse strand, counting down.
ATGCAAGTGTTGCCATTAATGCGCCATAGCTATTGCCGTCTAAGTGCAGTAAAACTGCAAGCAATGGTGCAACTAATATCAAAGGAACACCGGTTAATATCCAGTGAGCCAATACCTTTGCCAGAACTAAAAGTGACAGAGGTTGAGGGCTTAATAGCATTTGCTCTAAGGTGCCATCATTATAATCAGCTTTAAATAAACGTTCGAGTGACAACATTGATGCTAAGAGTGCTGCAACCCAAATAATCCCTGGGGCGACTCGGGTGAGCACTTGTGGTTCTGGCCCAATCCCTAATGGAAACAGAGTCACAACCAATATAAAAAACAATAACGGATTGAAAATATCCCCACGATGACGGATAGCAATGCGTAAATCACGCTGTAAGAGCGTCATGAATGCCGTGGTATAACTAATTCCTCGTTTCATTCAGATACCTTATACGAAGCGATAGTCGAGCGTGATTTTACGTAATATGTCATCACTAATAATGCTCATATCTTGGTGCGTCGTTAAAATGACACATCCTCCAGACTTAGCATGTTCAATGAACAACAGCTCTAACTCTTCTACGCCTTTTTTATCGATAGCAGTAAAGGGTTCGTCTAAAATCCATATTTTGCAATTACTGTGCTGTAATCTAGCGAGTGCTGTGCGTCGATGCTGTCCTGCAGACAAGTGTCCGGCAAGGGCTTCTTCAAATCCTGCTAGGTTAACTTTAGCGAGTAACTCAGTGGTATCAAAGTCATCATAGCCACTGATTCTTAAATTGAAGTTAAGATTTTCTTCTGCTGTGAGTTCACTCTTTACACCGGCTAAATGGCCTAAATAAAGTAAGTCGTGATTGAATTCATCACGACAACGTGTAATGTCTTCACCTAGGTATTCTACTTCTCCAGCGTATGGACGTGACAGACCCGCAATAATGCGTAATAAACTTGTTTTACCTGCGCCGTTAGGGCCTTCAATTTGGACGATATCACCAGCATTAATAGTAAAGCTGAGTCCATCAAATAATATGCGCTCCTCACGAATACAGGTTAATTCGTTGGCACTTAACAGTACTCTTGATTGATTTGAGATGGTCACTTATCCCTCTTATTTACGCGTGAGGATGAATTCAAAATGATACTAACACAAAGGCTTTTGTCGGTTTAGCTTTGTCTCAGACTAAGTGCTAGCAATTTGATATAGTTCCAAAAAACACAATATCAATTGAACTTTTTTAACGATTACTAATATATTACCTGAACTAGCCAGATTGTCTTGATTTAGAGACTAACCTGAGATTGTTATCACAAAAAGATGAGTTTTTTTGCTATTTGTAGTAATCTAGTGTGGCTAAAAAGAGTCTGCCTTCTAAATCAAAGGGCAGCGTTAAGCTTTGTATATTTGCAATTAGGAACGTTGAACATGAAAAAATTGTTAGCAATGACTGCAGTAGCTGCATTAACTTTGTCTGCGAATGTGTTTGCTCAAGAAGGTGAAGCTATTTACAACAAAGCGTGTCAAGTATGTCACAGCATGGGTGTGGCCGGTGCGCCAAAAGTTCATGATGCTGCTGCTTGGGAACCACGCCTAGCTAAAGGTTTAGATGCCTTAGTGGGTTCTGTAAAGTCTGGTTTAAATGCAATGCCACCAGGTGGTATGTGTACAGATTGTACAGACGATGATTACAAAAACGCTATCGAGTTTATGTCTAAGTAATTTTTCGACTAAACCAAAAACCGGCCTAATAGCCGGTTTTTTTATGGGTGCTTTTTGACAGATTTAACGATAGCTATATAAAACGTGTTACATAGCAATCATTTTTAGTCTTTTTTACTTATGTTATTGCACTAGCGTATCTAACGTTAATGTAGCGCTTCCACCCACTGCGATAGCATCAATAGTGCCCTTTAAGTCACCTGCTTGTGGTTTAACGCTGCCATTTTTAGATAGCACCGCAATCACTTCAACCTCTTTAGCTGAGCTCAAGGTTAAATCGCCGCCCATAGACGTGCTGTCATCTAACGTTATGGTTGTTGGTAAGTTCGCCGCGCTAATCTTTATTGCCGCTAACGGAACTTTAGGACCCTGGGTCGCACGGGCAAAGATAAATATTGTATCTGTTGCACTAACCTTGTCTGCTAGTTCTTCTGAAATAGTGACTTCTATTGCCAATGTTTTAGCGTTTACTGTAGCAACACCATTGTGGTTAGTGTCATTAGGCATTGTGTCTGCTGTTTCGTTCATGCGCATTTTGGCTGATTCAATCGCATTCATTAATGCAGTGCGATCTACATCGTTGCGATCGCTGTCTAAAATCATTTGCCAGGCTGCAATCGCTTTGTTGTAGTCAGCGGTAAAGAAAGCATCCATACCAACAAGCAATAATGTTGAAGGATCTTGAGGGTCTAAAGCCAGTGATTGATCAATAACCGCTTGGATGTCAGGCGTGATTTTTTGACCTGCTTTATAATATAGTGCAGTTGCTTTAGGACCAAGTAACTCGGCATGTGTGCCAACTAATGCCATCACTTTATCAAATGCTGCTACTGCTTTGTCATATTGGTTAGCTGAAACGTAAGCGTGACCTAGACTAAACCAAGCTTGGCTATCATCAGGTTGTGCTTGCACTTTTGCTTCCATCATCTGCACTCGTTGCGACATGATTTGAGCGGGATCCATGCCTTGATGAGGATTATTAGCTTGAGGTGGATTGGCTAACTCGTTGTAAGCGCCTAGTTGCTGGTAGAAGTAACCTGAAATGGCGAGCAAACAAATGGTCATAAAAGCAGGCCATAATGCACTCTTAGGCTTAATCTCAACATCAAGTGAGTCATCACCTTCTTGCTTCATATCCTGAAGTAAGTTGATCTCAAGTTCTTTCTTTAAGGCATCAAATTCGGTTTTGTCTAACATCTCATCTTGCAATTCTTTTTCAAGTATTGCTAAACGTTCACCATAAAGTTCAAGGTTAGTTTGTCTACGAACGCCAGCCTCTTCTGCTTGTAATAGCTTTTGTTGGCGAAAGTGAGGAACCCAAATCATGATTAGGCCGATGAGTACGACAAGCGCAATAAAAATCCAAAATGTGGTCATTGTTTAAATATTCACTTTTAGGTTAACAGAAGAAGCGGTGTTTACCGCAGTGCTTGGAAGTTTGATTATACGTAAAGATTATTAATTGAATAGTAATATAAGGAAGATATGAATCCAAATCCTGAGAGTTGCGTACTGGTTCACAGATTGGATGTGTTTGTTAAATTGTCTGAAACTTTATAATTCCTCTTGTGTCATATGCCAATACTAGGGATTCATTTTGATTACTTAGATGTTCATAATGAGACTGGAGACCCAGTTTTGTACGAAAAGGGCAGACAGATGCAACAGCAAGTTCTAAAATGCGTTAAAATTCGTTTAAGCTAATGTGCGTATATTTAGTTTCGATGCATTGATTGATACTGTCGTGGTTTGTTTGTTTCAAATCCCGCTTAATTATTTAGACTAAGGAATACCCATGATTCCAGAACTTGGACATTTCTCGCTAATTCTCGGTTTGGCTTTTGCCCTACTGTTAGCGTCTGTACCGTTATATGGTGCCGCTCGTAAAGACCAGTATCTTGTTCGTTATGCTTGGCCACTGACCTACGGAATGTTTTTCTTTATCAGTCTTTCTGTTATTACCTTAGCCTACAGCTTTGCGACAGATGACTTCTCTGTTGCTTACGTCGCGCATCATTCAAACTCACAGTTACCCATCTTCTTTAAAATTGCTGCTGTTTGGGGTGGTCATGAAGGGTCATTACTGTTTTGGGTTTTTGCGCTATCCGTTTGGGCAATGTCTGTCGCTATCTTTAGTAAAGGCTTAGAAGAAGTCTTTACTGCAAGGGTATTGTCAGTCCTTGCGATGATAGTCGTTGGTTTTACTTTATTTATGGTCTTGACCTCTAGCCCATTCGAACGGTTATTTCCGATCCCAATGGAAGGACGAGATTTAAACCCAATGCTGCAAGATGTGGGGCTGATTTTCCATCCTCCAATGCTATATCTGGGTTACGTGGGGTTCTCAGTATGTTTTGCATTTGCTATTGCAGCACTAATGAGTGGTCGACTTGATTCTGCATGGGCACGCTGGAGTCGTCCATGGACACTGGCAGCCTGGATATTTTTAACCGGTGGTATCTCACTTGGTTCTTGGTGGGCATATTACGAATTAGGTTGGGGCGGCTGGTGGTTTTGGGATCCAGTTGAAAATGCATCATTTATGCCTTGGTTAGTTGGTACGGCTTTGGTGCACTCATTAATTGTGACGGAAAAGCGTGGCGCATTCCGTAACTGGACCGTACTACTTTCTATCTTTGCATTCTCATTGAGTCTGTTAGGTACCTTTATTGTGCGTTCAGGTGTTTTAACATCGGTGCACTCATTTGCTGCAGATCCAAGTCGTGGTTTGTTTATTCTATTATTACTTGGCCTTGCCGTTGGTGGTTCGCTAACTCTATTTGCATTCCGTGCTAATGAGATGAGTAGCCCTGCGCGATTTGAACTTAAATCGAAAGAAACCATGTTGCTAATCTGTAATGTGCTACTTACAGTTGCAGCAGGTACGGTACTACTAGGAACATTATATCCATTACTGATAGATGCACTGGGTATGGGTAAAATTTCTGTTGGGCCTCCATATTTTAACGCTGTATTTGTTCCTATTGTGCTTGTGCTATTTGGCTTTATGGGCATCGGTCCAATCATTCGTTGGAAAAAATCAAAAGCCGGTGAAATTAGACGTCAATTATTAGTACCGGCAATTATCTCATTAGTAATAGGTGCAGCTGTGCCGTTTATTGCTGGTGGTGAGTTTGATGCGTGGGTTATGGCTGGTGTCGCGGCAACGTCTTGGATTATGCTATCAACACTCCGCGCTGGATATAATATTGTAAGCCAAAAAGAAGGTGGTATTAGCCTGAGTCGAATCAGTCGTAGTCAGCTAGGTATGATGATTGCTCACTTTGGTATTGCTGTATCAGTACTTGGCGCAACAATGGTATCTAACTACTCAATTGAAAAAAGTGTGCGAATGGGCCCAGGTATCTCACAAGAGTTAGCTGGCTATACCTTTAAGTATTTAGAAACCAAAAATGTTGTTGGTCCTAATTACACCGCGCAACAAGGTCAGATTGAGATTTATAAAGACGATGAACTTATCACTTTATTAAAGCCAGATCGCCGTCAATATAACGTGCGGACGATGGACATGACCGAAGCGGGTATCGATTGGGGACTATTCAGAGATTTATATGTCACCATGGGTGATCCAATTAGCTTAACTGAGTTTGCAGTGCGCCTAAACTATAAGCCATTTGTTCGTTGGTTATGGTTTGGTTCTATCTTTATGATGGTGGGTGGATTCCTTGCTGCATCTGATAAGCGCTACCGTGTAAAGCAAGTCGCACAGCAGCAAGAAGCCGCTAAAGCAAAATTGGCTACAGCATAATCACTCGGAGACACTATGAAGAAGTTTGTACTGTTTATACCCCTCGTTATATTTTTGGGTATGGGCGTGTTCTTATACAAAGGATTATTTTTAAATCCAAAAGTGCTTGATTCTGCCCTAGAAGGAAAGCCTGTACCGGCTTTCCAACTTGAGCGACTTGAAGTAGCGACTGAAATACTGACCGAGAAGAATCTTGCTGGCAAAGTAACAATGCTTAACTTTTGGGCCACATGGTGTCCAGCCTGTAAGTATGAACACCCATATTTATTGATGCTGTCAAAACGTAATCTACTACCTATATATGGTATTAATTACCGTGACGAACGAGCATTAGCAATCAAAGAGCTGCAGACTCAAGGTGATCCATATACTTTGAATATTTTTGATAAAGATGGCCGGTTAGGTTTGGATCTTGGTGTGTATGGTGCGCCAGAAACATTTATTGTCGATCATAATGGCATTATACGTTATCGCTATGCGGGCCCTATTGATCAAACGGTGTGGACGGAAACTTTATACCCAATGATCCAACAACTCCAAACCGAAGCTAAAGCAGATGGGGCATCTTAATGAACATGGTGACTAAATTATTAATCTGTTTTGCTAGCGTACTATTTACGGTATCAGCTTTTGCTACGCCAGTAGATACTTACGAATTTAAATCGACAGATAACCAAGAGCGTGCATTGTCACTAGCGCATCAATTACGTTGCCCACAGTGTCAGAACCAAAACTTAGTGGATTCCAACTCACCTGTGGCCCAAGACTTACGTCTTGAAGTATATAAAATGGTCGACAGCGGTAAAGCAGATTCTGAAATTATCGACTTTATGACCAGCCGCTATGGTGATTTTGTGCTTTATAAGCCAAAGCTTGATGCTAAAACCTATGTTTTATGGTTAGGTCCAGCAGGTTTATTAGTGTTTGGTTTGCTTATCGGGTTTATATTTGTGCGTAAACAACGAATTCAAACCACAGAAGCGGAAACTCTCACACCAGAGCAACAAGCAGAACTTGATGCTCTACTAAATAAAAACAAGGCAAGTAAATAAAACGTGGAGTAACAACATTGAAAAAGTGGCTTGCGATAATACTATTTAATGTACTGCTAATAAGCATGACCAATATAGTGAGTGCATACCCAGGTATGCAGCAACAAACTCAACAAGTCACTCAATCAACACTCGAACGAATTAATATATTACCCCAACCGTTTCCAATTGCACTCGTGGACTTCACGAATGCAATTGGTAAACAGGTTAACTTCGAACACTATAAAGGTAAGGTTGTTGTAGTGAACCTTTGGGCAACATGGTGCCCACCTTGTGTAAGAGAGCTTCCTGCTTTACATCGTTTAAACCAAACGCTCAATGCTGAGCAATTTGTACTATTACCTATTTCAATCGATGCCGATTCAACAGTGGTAAAACCTTTCTTAACGGATTTGGGTTTACCTGCATTTAATTCCTACTTTGATCCACAGCAAGAATTACGTGATGTATTCCCGCTTGATACAATACCAGCAACATTTATCTTAAATGAGCAAGGTGAGCTGGTGGCTTATGTCCGTTCATATGTCGATTGGGACGATGAAAACGCGATAGCCTTTCTAACTCAATTCAGAAAAAACACCGAAAAAGCACAATAAACCAGCATAAAAGCATTTAAAAAGCTTAAAAGGATCGTTTTTGGTGAAAAGATCGCCAAGCGATCCTTTTTTGTCTAAAAAGGGGTTGCACTAAATCTCATGGTGCCTATAATGCGCATCCACTGACACGGCAGACAGCGAAAGCGGTCACCGGGTTAGGTTGAATGAAGTGGTTATTAACACTGAGTTCAAGGCGAAAAGAA
>NZ_JCAYNT010000038.1:0-11430 GCF_059758095.1 Shewanella sp. MF05913 | reverse complement strand
AATTGGTACAACAATGAGCACAGACATAGTCGTATCAAATTCGTGACACCGGCACAACGTCATCATGGTGAAGATAAAGCGATATTGGCAAAACGCCGTGAGTTATACAAAAAATCGCAAAAAATTAACCCTAACCGCTGGTCAAATGGCACCAGAAACTGGGATGAAATCGGTGAGGTGGAGTTAAACCCAGAGAACAAAAAAGAAGCAGCTTAACAGCTTAGGCGACAACTACCTTGAAAAACGCCGGTTATGAGACCGTGAAGGTGCACAAGTGTCATTTCAATTGAACCGACTTCTTTAAGTGTAAAAATTAGAGTTTTTTGCTCATCTATACTTAAGGGGCGAAGAGTTCCGCCGTCGATAATTTTTCCTTCAAAAGCTGCATTTTTTATATTTGCGTGTTTAATACCATGAACTTGAGATACATCAGAACTAATTACTCTATGATTTATATAGTTACCAGACTGTCCCCTATATTGAATATACCTCTCCTTCTCATCCCAAGGAGGGTATTGAAATTTAATTTTTTCTGTTTTGATTAAATAGCGATAAAATGAAACTAGATTCAACATTGTTACCTTTATAGTATTTGCTGAAATTTCTCTTATTTTCATCTTTTCATTCAGCATGAATCTATATCTACGTAAAGGGCTTTTTGCTCTCGATTTACATTCTTTGAAATTAATCTTCTCTGCAACGATGAACTCTGAAAAACCCTTGATAGATAGAGCTTTCCTATAGAGTTGCTGGTATGAAGGTAAAGCCTCAAACTTGTGAGTATTCTCTATTAAGCTCATAAGATAACAATTAGCTTCTTCCCAAGGGCTTGAGTCATGCAAGAGAATTATAGGTAGATGATTAAATTTAGTATGGTTTTGTTTTTTTTGGCAAGCGAAAACTTCGGTGTTTAAACTGCCTTGTTTTTTCTTATATGACAGTTTCTTAATTACATCACAACTTTCAATAAGTCTTGTTGTGAGTACAGGACGATAGAACCTAAAAGTTGGTATGACTACCAATCTCGGCTTTTCTCCTGCTAAATGTAATTCATACAATTTATTTAAATCCATGGATTCTCACGTAAATAGTTCCCCAATTTAAATGTCACAATAATGTAACAGCTGAAGTCGTTTTTGTCTATTTTTTGTACATGCTGAGGTTGTGCATCAAAAAGTTTTAAAGGAAATACTTGTCCATTATTTTTTATCTTATCGAATGCTCCATATTCATATTAACTTATATGTAGGCAGAGGTAAGCTACTAAGAACACCCGAAACCACTTCAAACGCGAGAGATTGCGCGTATTCATGGAAGATTCAACCCATGAAAGCCTTTTTAAAATCATTATCAGATAAATACCAAACGGACAAAATCTTGTCGGTATCGGGTTTACGTGATGCAGAAAGTGCAGTGAGAAAATCAAACTTACAAAAGCGTAATGAAACGAGCCATACACCCGTTATGACTGAACTAGGCTGGACCCTTGCGATAATCAAAGATTGGTCATTAAGCGATGTTTGGCAGTTGTTTTCGATTATCGATGATGGTGATATTGAAAGTTACAGTGATAACTTCCATTACATGAAAAAACACTATTCTGCCGGTAATGGTGGCGTATGCGACTTGTTCGCAGGAAACTTGGCTCAAAGCAAAAGCTGCGGCAGTAGATTTGGTTGTTTTCTATGCGCGCTTAACAAGGATGATTCTTCACTTGAAAACCAGATGGACACAGACCCAAAAACTTACGGATTTATGCGTCCTCTTAACGATTTAAGAACCTACATGATCAATACGCTATATGATTACTCTAACCGTTCAACATTGGGGCGCAAGCTGACAAAAGAAGGTTACATAAAAGTGGGATTAAACCAGTATAGCCTCGAATACCGAATGGACTTATTGAGATTTATACTCACAATCCAACAGGAATCATATGAGCGTTCTGGTAATCACACTATCGATCTTGTTGATTACAGAGAGTTATTAGCGATTCAGTATGCCTGGGCACGTGAAGGCGGTGAAGAACAAGCTGGGATGGCGCTCAAAATCTGGCATGACGTTGTAAATGAAGGAATGCGGTACCCAATCCCAAAAACCAGTTATACAGAAAAAAAATTTACACCCAAATACATGTATTTTCCATTGATGAAATTCGTTGAGGGCAATAAACCGGTTGGTTTAGATGACGAAGGTTTGGATCACCAGTTTAAATCAATTGAGCGCATGTTTAAGCGCGACGGGGAGTCTCATAGGGTTGTGCGTTACACCGAGTCGAAGTGGTAACAAAAAACGCATTTGCCATGACTTTTGTAGAAGATTTTTATTTAGAGTTGAAAGAAGATGGACATCTAGATAACAAATGCCCGACCGTTATGCTTAAACAGCTTCTTGAATCTGGAGTTGTCACTTTGGCCAAAGGCACGATTGGCCGAGTTCACGATGATGCTAGGCGAGCTCAAGCGTTAAATAGCTTGCGCTGTACTGTTGGTATCCCAATCACGGAGGCCATAACGATGTTATCCGTTTCAGAAAATGTCATGAAGGAAGAAATTGCCTCAAGAAAATTATCTGGTACAAGACAGCAATCACTTTTTTAACATGAGTATTCGCTACGGCTAAGAGCCCGTTTTTTAAACAGCTTAAATTTCTCGAAATTGTTTATTAACGTGTACTAGCTCAGACTTGATCTGACAGTTACCCATTCTAATTGGTGTCTGTCAGCTTAGATTTGAGCTAAGTTTTTTTCGGCCCAAATCTGTTTTCCATCGAGTAATGTTTCAAGCGGAGTTCTTCCGCAGCACATTTTACCTTGATGTGTTCGGTTATTGTTGTAGTAATTTATCCATTCGTCTAGATCTTTTTGCAACACTTCTAAACTGTCATAGAGCTTTTTGCGGAACGTAACTTGATAAAACTCATTTAAAATAGTTTTATGGAACCGTTCACAAATACCATTGGTTTGCGGTGACATCGCCTTTGTTTTTGTATGATCGATATCATTTATTGCAAGGTATAACTGATAGTCATGCTGTTCAACTCGACCACAATACTCTGTGCCTCTATCGGTCAATATTCGCAGCATAGGCAGCTCATAATGCTCGAAATAAGGCAGTACTTTATCATTGAGCATATCAGCAGCTGTAATCGGTGTTTTCGTCGTATAAAGCTTAGCGAATGCTATCTTGCTATAGGTATCGACAAAGGTTTGTTGGTATATCCTGCCCACGCCTTTTAGGTTACCAACGTAGAAGGTATCTTGTGAGCCAAGGTAGCCTGGATGCTGGGTTTCTATCTCACCACAGGCTTCATCGTCATGCTTTTTCTTCTCAAGTGCTGCGACTTGAGCATCAGACAAGATGATCCCTTCATTTGCGACTTTTTCTTCTAACGCTTTCAGCCGCTTTTTAAAGTTTTCTAGATTGTGTCTGAGCCAAATTGAACGAACACCACTGCCTGAAACAAAAACACCGAGCTTTCGAAGTTCATTGCTTGTTCTGTGCTGGCCATGTGCTGGGAAGTCTATCGCGTACTTGATAACCGATTGTTCGGTGGCGTCATCAACACGATTTTTAAGATTGGGTGTTCTACGTGTTTTTTCTATTAGGGCGTCAATACCACCATCTTGAACGAGTTCTTGATAGCGATAGAAGGTATCTCGAGATACCCCCATGACTTTACAAGCTTTGGATACATTACCGAGTTCTTCAGCTAAATTCAGTAAACCTGCTTTGTGTTTAATGATTGGATTGTTAGTATGCAACATGAGAGTTACCTTTTGGTTTTGATTAAAAGATTCGACACCTTTATCAAAACGGGTAACTCTCACTTTTTCAAGTGAAATGTCAGATCAAGTCGAGACTAATACAATTAACGGGTTTAAATAAATACCCAGACCCACCGTATGTATCACAACAAACGCCAGCAAATTCGTATTTGTGTATCTCTTTTAATGAGATCTGACTTAATGTCTTGTAACCCGAAGGCCTATTTTGTGCGCCAAAATCTGGATATTCAATCCAATTATCAGGAATATACGCCAATTTTTTTGCTTTAATTTTTCTGCGATATTCTCTGCTTTTACGCCTTTTTTCGCGCTGAAGTTGTTCCTCAGCAATTTCTAGCTTCATTTTGTTGTTTAGGCGGCGAGTCAGTTCACAATCGCCAACCGCACTATGCAGTATGACATCCGCTGTGTATATGAGTAAGTCATCACACGCATCAACCAGCTTACGCCTTTTGCCATTATTGAATTTATGAGCATACCCAAGCATGACGCATGACGCATTAATATCAGGCATTTGGAGCCCATAACGCTTAGATGTTTGTTTAAGTAGTCTTAAATCAAACTCAGCATTATAAATCAAAACTGCTTCTGCATTTTTGAGCGTTTCGCAAACTTTATCAAAGACTTGAGGAAAGGTTGGGGCGCAACTTAAATCATTCTTTGTAATGCCATTAATTGCGGATACTTCAGTAGGGATGTCTCCCTGGCACTGGATTAATGTATCTATGAGAACACTTCCGTTATCGTTGATCACCCCTATTTGAATAATTTCTGCCTCATCATTTAACCCGTTGGTTTCGGTGTCCAGGTATACATTCATGCTCATTCCTCGACGTAATCATCTGGATACATTTACTTTTTCGCTTTCATTGAGTTTTTTAGCTCTGCAAGCTCTCTTTCGCGCAGCACTAACACATGTTTGATTTCACCCATTTTTTCAGTTAAGCGCAGCAATTCAGCTTGAGCGCTTTCATCGTCTCTAGTAACTCGCTCAAGCTTTGCTCTCAACTCACGTTGCTCACGGTCTTTTTCTTCAACCATTAATCTTAAAGAGGATTCATTTTTAATTGCGATTTCATATTGATTTAGGCTGCTAACAACTAAATCATCTTTTGAAATGATTTTTTCTTTCGCTACGGCCAATGCTTGAGCCGCTTGGTTGTACTCGATGCTTAACGCTGATAGTGATTCTTCTAATTTTGATATTTTCGACTTCGCTTCTTCTTCCGATGATTTGGCTCGGTCTTTAATTTCAACCACCAATGCGTTATTGCTCTCAAGTTTAAGCTGGGCTTTGGCCAATTCAGTACGCTGCTGCTCGGATATTTCACGTAACTCATTATTTTTCAATGTAACGGAATCTATTTGGTTTTGAAGCTGTTCCGCTAACGCCTTTTTCTCATTGTTTAAGCGTGACTCTAAATCTGTCATTTGGCGCTCTAATCGGTCTGTGGCTGCCGACTTGTCTTTTTCTAATCGCTCTACTTGTTGTTTTGCGTCCCTGGTAATCAAGGATATTTCATTCTGTAACTCGCGGACCAGCTCGTTTAATTCGTTATTTTTATCTTGTAGAGCGATAATCTCTCCATCTGCCTTTTCAAGTCCCAATACAGCTGAATCTCGTTCTTCAGTGAGTTCGACTAACTTCTCGCTGTACTCATTCTTTGCATCAGTGTGAAACCTGGCAATCTCAGTGACAAATGCGTTTTGAAAAGCATCGCTAAATCCAAATGAATCAAACAGCGTTTTTTTAGAGTTCTCTAAATCTGTTCGCCATTCTTTATGATATTTGTGCACCGTTGATGTGCTCTTTACATCTGGCAACAAAGAAAGGACTGTACGAATTTTTACTCTCGTGTTTTCCGCATATAGTTGATTACAGATTTTAAAAACTCGTTCTCTAACGGATAACTCAGTTGAAAATGCATCGTTACTCATAGCGGTATGCCTACTTAAAAATAATTGTTCAAATAATACTCTTCACCTTCTTGTTCGTCAACAATGTTGTTCGCTGAACATTGTTCGTTCGTTCGAAAGTATATTTACATAAAGCTATGTTTAATATCGAATAACAAATAAGTGGTACAGAACATTATTCAATTTTGTTCGCCATTAATCATGCCAGTTGCCTGTTTTGTTCGCCATGTTCTTATATGGGTATGTCAAATCAATTTAGACGGGTAGAAAATGGAATCTGTTAGATCATTAGAGTATGTGGGTGGACAAATGGGGTTCTTTTTTGGTTCCGAAAGTGAACTTTCAACCTATATAGCTAAAACACAAGAAAACAAAAAGCTTAATGGCCGAGTGCAGGTAAAAGCTAATAATTTCTTACACAGATTTCCTTTGTCTAAAATAGGTATGGTTACGCGGTATAACATGAATATCGCTGCTATAAAAACCCTGTCAGAACTAAAACAGGCACAGGCTGAGGCAACTCATACTGAACAGGTAACACTTTCAAAATACGTGGGGTGGGGCGGTTGTGCTAATGTGTTCGATCCAACCGATATTAAATGGTCTAAACGCCACGACAAGCTAAAATCTCTTTTAACCCGCGAACAATGGGACTTAGCAAAGGCTTCAACTCTTTCTTCGTTTTACACTCCTGATTTTATTTCTGAGGCAATTTACCTCGGTCTTGTTGATGCTGGTTTGAGTTGTGGCACTTTTTTAGATTCGTCTGCGGGTGTCGGTGGATTGGTGCGAACTATGCCGGAAGCATTGTTTAATAACATGGATATTCACCTTGTAGAACAAGACGAAATTTCAGCACAAATACTCGATAAGCTATATCCCACGGCTAATATTCAACATACTGGGTTTGAAAATGCCAAGTTTGCAAAACCATTTTCGTTAGTTTTACATAACCCGCCGTTCGGCCAGTCTCCTATTTTTGATAGTACAAATAAAACCTTGAGCGGATTATCACTACATAATTATTTTCTCGCTAAATCAGCGACTTTATTAGCTAAAAACGGGTGGATGATAGCTATTGTATCGCGCTCTTTCATGGATTCATCATCTACAAAAGCGAGAGAACTTGTAGGTCAATATGCGACGCTTAAAGCGGCTATTAGACTGCCAAAGCAAGTGTTTGAGGTAAGCACTGGTGCAAATGCAACAGTGGATGTTCTATTGTTTCAACAAGGGGCTGAAACGAACCCTGTTTGGTTTACTGCAAGCAATGTTCATGACGTAAATAATAATGAATACACATTAAATGATTACTTTGCAGCTAACCCTGACAAAATTCATGGAAAAATGTTAGTTGGTGAATCGTTCCAAGGTAATAGTGTTCATTGTGTTGGAGATAAGAATTTTGAGAATGTTTCAGTAACGGCTATCAAATCCATGTTTTCAGGTTTGAAGTTTGACGGTGAAACATCGTTTGAATCTCATGCTAATAATGTCCCGCTGGCTGGTCATGAAGTTGTTGAAGCAGCAGGGACACGTGAATACTCGTATGCCGTTGGAGTTGATGGCGAAATTTACCAGTTAATAAACGATATTTGGACCACGACAAACTTAAACGGAAGCAGTAAGGCGCGTTTAACGGGTTTGTGTGGTATTCGCCATAGTTTAATGACGTTGCTTGATGCTGAACAAGAAGATAAACCTGTAAATGAATTGGACTCAATGAGAGAGCAGCTTAATTACCGATATGATCGTTTTGTTAATGATTTCGGATTTATTCATGATGCTTCAAATCAAAGAGTGGCTAAACTAGATCCAACTAATTACAACCTCTTATCACTAGAGCTTAATTATTCAGCCGGACTCACCAAAGCGGCGGCTAAAAAACTTGGCCTTACAGCAGTTAACCCATCAGCCAAAAAAGCAGAGATATTTTCTCAACGTATTTTAACACCTTGGGCGCCTCCGACTCACGCAAGCTCAATTGATGATGCTCTAATCGCATCAGTCAATGTCTACGGTCGCGTTGATACTTTGTATTGTTCAACGTTATTGAATATCAGCGAACTTGAATTTATCAATCGTGCGAATGGTGACTTGATATTTAAAGATAGCGGCACATGGGTTACACGAAATGTTTACCTATCCGGTGATGTAAAAACTAAATTGTCCAACGTCCACCAGCTTGGTTTAGATAGTGACACCCAAACCTTGTATATCGATGCATTAAATACGGTGATCCCACTTGATATTTCATTTGAAAACATCAAGGTCAATCTAGGTGCGTCTTGGGTTCCGGCGAACGTGTATCAGGAATTTGTTACTATTTTGTGTGAAGGGAAAGAGGGCCGATATACTGAGATTGATTTCATGTATGCTGCAAACCAATGGCAAATCAACCTAACATGCTTACCATATCAGTTGGAGACTCGACTTGGTTCGAACTCAGCTTATCGCTTTAGCAAATTGTTTGAATGTTTGATGAATGGTAAAAGCACTACCGTAACCACTAAAGATGAAAATGGTCATCGGGTTATCAATAAACAAGCAACACTCGAAAATGAAATAAATGCAGAAAAAATTATCGGTGAATGGGATGCTTTTTTACTTGAAAGAATTGATATTCAAGAAAAACTTTCTACAACATTTAACGAGAAATTTAATCGCTTTGTTCAGTTGAAAGCCGATGGTAAAACAATTTCGCTGCCAAATTCGAATCAAGCAATCCAGCTTAGAGAGCATCAATTGAATGCGGTATATCGTGGCGTAACAGAAGGTAAGTTGCTTTTAGCTCATGAAGTAGGGGCGGGTAAAACATTAACCTTAAGTGCCATTATGAACACATTATTAAGATTGGGCCTTAAGCAACGTATTATGTGCGTTGTTCCAAACCACCTAACTAACCAATTTGCAGCGGAATATTTACAACTTTTCCCGCAAGATATTATTACGGTTTTAGATCCCGAAGATTTAAGCCCAACAACACGCCATGCGACGTTGTTACGATTAAAGACAGGCGCTAAATTGGTTATCTGTCCTGAATCATCATTTGCAGCCATTCCAGCTGATGAAGAAATAGAAAAGTCTGTTATTGAGGAAGAAGTAACCAAACTTGATAACGCGCTTTATCAAATGAAGAGCAAGGGCGACGCTAGATTTTCAGTTAAATCAATTGAGAATAAAAAGGCCAAATTAAAAGCACGCTTACAGGAATTAGCTCAAGATAATCGTAAAAAAGGCTTTAGCATTACTGAGCTGGGAATTGATGCTCTTGTTCTTGACGAAGCGCAGTATGCTAAAAATCTTCAATATGAATCAACACGTTTAAATAATGTTCGGGGTTGCGGCAATCCAACAGGTTCAAAACGTTCGTTTGATTGGTATTTAAAAATCAGAACATTAAGAAGAAACAACCATGAAAATGGTAACAACCTTGGCGTATATTTCGCCACAGGTACGCCCATTTCAAATACTCTTCTTGAATGTTACACCTTTTTAAAATTCTTAAATGAAGGCCTTCTCGAATCTCAGGATATTAATTCAATTGATGATTTTGTGTCATCATTTGCACTGGTCAGCAGTGATTTTGAGATCCAGGCAACAGGCAAAGGTTTTAAAACAGTGACCCGCTTGCGCGAATTTCGTAATTTAACCGTACTTCAAAGCCTATGGGGTTCTATTGCGGATAGCGTAAATGAAAAAGAGCTTTCTCAATTTTTACCAAAGATTTGTTTTAATGGTAAAAATTATTCTGCCATTCCACCAATGACGGGTGGTAAACCACGACAAATCGTTGTTGAAGCAACGGATGCGCAGATAAATTATACAAATCAGCTCGTTTCAAGAGCAAAAGATTTTAAAGCGAGCCCGATTAACAATGACAACATGTTATTGATTATGTCAGAGGCCAAGAAAGCGAGCGTTGATATGCGCCTTCTTGATAAGAATATTTCGCGGGACGAGTCAGGCTTAAAAATCCCTACTTGTATACAAATTACTGCGGATAAATACCACGCAACTACCAATGAACGCGGGGTGCAAATTATTTTTGTTGATATCGGCGTACCTTCAAAAGAGGGTAAGCATTCCGTTTATGACGATATAAAAAAAGGTTTAATCACTAAAGGTGTGAGTGCAGATCAGATTGTGTTTGCACAATCATTTAAAACACCTAAAGCACGTGCTGAATTGTACTCAAAACTTAATGCTGGGGTAATAAGGGTTATCATTGCTTCCACCAATACCCTAGGGTGTGGCGCTAACATCAATCAACGATTGGTAGGCATGACAATTCTAGATGCACCATTTAGACCAGCAGATCTAAAACAGCGCATTGGTAGGGCGGTTCGCCAAGGTAATTTACTTTATCAAGCAAGACCTGACTCGTTTAGTTTGGATGTTAATTTTATTGCAACAAAAAACAGCTTGGACAGCTTTTTGTTTCAATGTTTACAGAATAAACAATCGTTTATTGACAGCTTTAATTCGTCTAGAAATATAGAAAATATCGTTACAGACTTATCAAATGCTGAAATCACATTTGCTGAACTCAAAGCAGAAACAAGCGGATCTCCTTTGGTATTAGAGTTTGTTAGTTTAACTAAAACGATCCAGAGATTAGAAGCTAAACGTCATGCTTTTATACGTAATCAACGCGAAGCTAAGCTGGATATTGAACGTATTAAATCGCAATTGGCGAGTAACAAAAACTATTTAGCGGCTATAAAAGCAGATAAGGCAAGCGGTTTACATGTTCCTCAAGTTGCTGATGCATTTAGTTACATCAATGCTCATGGCGCTGAATTTGTATCGCTTCATGAAGCGTCAAGCGACATAGCTAACTATGTCGTTCCTATGGCTGAATCTATTTGCTTGGGCTTTTATCAGAACCAAAAAATTAAACTCGGTTATTTCGCCGGATACCAATTATCCATTAGCTCTATTGGTACCAAAATCAACTTATGTGTTGCAGACAGTATTGTTTATCAATTTAAGCTAGACCTCAGCAAAACCGCTAGCTTAGGCTTACAAATACTAAATACCGTCAATAATTTTATTAGAAATTATGATAAGCATATTCAACGTTATTTGGCTGATATTCGCCATGGCATAGCTACTAAAGAAGTAGCTGAAATAGCAATATCATCTACATTTACAGAAATTGATCAGTTAATCGAATGCAAACAAAGGATAATTGAGTTGAAAACTCTACTAAGCGAGCTTGAAAAAGAAGGTAATGCTGATACATCAAGCGTTACAAATAATATTCAAAGTTCTATTGCGGCTTAATTGGGTGATAAAAATGAATATCTGTCATTTTGTTGCGCAAGTGAAAGATGTTGTCAAAAACTCAGAGCTTCAATTGATTAGTCGTGGTGGCTTATATTTTGTCACCATGGCTTTTCAGGGTGAAGTAAGATGTCTGCTTAACGGTAGTCAATCATTGTTAACTGCATTGTCGATTATTCAAACAATTGCATCAGACCCGTTTTCAGAGTTCACCATTATTAAGCAGTTAGATGTTCAATTACCCAGAAATTCAAAAGAACGCTCATTTAAACGGCCAGATTTGTTGGACTGCATTGTGATCGGTGTTCATTGCGTAATACCATGATGCCGATCGGTCAATACCATTCAAGCCGATCACTTTTTTGTTCGCCAGTAGACCTCCGTAAAATCTAGCTTCAGTGATCGGCTTCAGTCAAGGTATTTAGTTTTTTTCGCAT
>NZ_JCAYNT010000037.1:0-12762 GCF_059758095.1 Shewanella sp. MF05913 | reverse complement strand
TTAAATCTAGTGAAGCTACATCCCGCTAAAACAAGCCAGAATCAGAAATTCAATAGGGCTTGTTGGAGTGATGATTTCAGGGAAGAGATTATTTTTGGCGCTGGTCAAAAAGTGTAATCAGCCCCTGGTTGTGGGTGGTGTTGATTCTCATTTTTGGGGGGTCCTTATTACCTGATTTAGATCACCCTAGCTCAACAATAGGGAAGCGATTTCTCTTTATTTCGCTTCCACTTGCCGGATTGTTCGGACACAGACAGATAACGCACTCGGTATGGCCATTTGTATTAACAGCTTGGGCATTAAGCTATGATACGTGGGCCACGCCATTGGCTATGGCCTTTGGCATTGGGTATTTTTCGCATTTACTGGCAGATTTTATATCCGATAGCGGTATACCGCTATTCTGGCCACATCAGGGTCGGTTTGGCATAAAGCTTTGTACATCAGGTGGGTTGTTGGAACCCATAATCGCATTGGGCCTGCTATGGCTGGCCATAATATTCTAGGAATTCACATGAACAGTAAACAAGATGATTTTTTGGCAGAGGTACTACTCGCTAAAAAGGTTAACTCTGAAATACCTGAAATTATATCGGCTGAAGTATTTGAAAAAATAACAACTCAAGAGCTAATTAATATCATTAATGAGTTTAGTTTTTCAAATGCCAAGCAATCACTATCACCAGATGACGCTATGTTTAGTATCGAGATTGATGTTGGTAGAGTGTTGTTTTTTAGTAACAACACCTGGTCTGCAAAAAGTGCGGAAGATTTTTTCTGCGTCATGGCAACATTGCCGATTGGGTTTGATTTAGATTTTATCTCAAAGTTTAACCAAAACACAAAAATTGGTCGCCTTTATACAATTGACTCAAGCTCACAAACCTCAGTGTATCGGGTCGATATTCATATGAGTGGTGGAGTTACAAAAAGACACATCTACTACATGATTAATACATTCATTCAGTGCTACAAACATATATTTTCCGGGCTTATCTCAAACGAGGGAGTGTATGAACACTAAATTGATCAAATCATCGATAGTGATAGCTGGAATTATCCTCATAGGGTTAGCTGCCAGCTACTTCATGAAAGCAGCTGAAGGCCATAAGGCTGAATTAAGGCTGAAAGCTACTGGTGAATGGGTTGCTGCAGAAGGTTTTTGCAATGACAAGATGAAAGGAATAGAAGGTATCGATATAACAGATCAATACCTACTTAAGAACGGTAAGCGGTCTGAGGTAACTCAAATTGAAATTGTGGCCCAAGAAGTTAAATTAGAGCTTTGTAACCAAGGGCAGATTGAATATGAGTTTGAATTTACACTATTACCTGCAAACGAATCGTTTCTTCATGGTTCATTAGGTTCGTTCGAAGTCATTAAGTCAGTAAACGACTCAATCGTATATTTTAAAATGAACCAAGACTTTAAAAAACAGTACGAAAACTTTAAAGAAAAGGGTGCCGAGTAGGGTGGTTGCCGGTTTAAAGTCCAGTGAGAAAATGTTTCTATCAACCGCAGATAGGGAACGCAAAAATGGAAATAGTATTAGACACAGACATCCAAAACACAGAAAAAGAATGCTCTACGCATAATGTGTTGTGCACATTGCCTGTATATCGAGGCCAACGCTATACACGACTTAGGGCCAGAGAATTAAAATCAATAAGATCTCATTCAAAAGCTACACGCATTCAAAAGAATTTAGCTGCAGCAGAGCTGGCTCGCAGAAATTATATCGATAGTGAAGTATTAGGGGTGACATTTGATATTACGCTTCACGCGATCGATAGACTTAGTACGCTTTACATGCATAAATTTATAAATGAATTTGATGGAGAGCATGGTATTAGCAGTTGGTGTAATCAGTTGGTTAAAGAAGCTTTAATAGCTAATCCTGATGCAATACATCTGAATGAATGTGTTATTAATCACAATGGAATATCGTTTACATTTCGTTCAAATGACTATGTGAAAAATTCCTTAGTGCTGATCACGATAAGTTAAAACGAAGTCACCACAAATAGACGTCGAATGGGTAAGAGTTGATTAGCACAATGAATCCGTTTGCATGGGAATTAAGCATGTGAAGCGTTACATATTTGGGGTTGGAATTTATTTTTAGAAGAGGAATGCTTGAGTATGGCAAAATTCTTAAACACTAGCGCGACCAATTATTATTTGGAAGAATTAATTAAAAATGCATCCGACAGACTCATTTTAATCAGTCCCTATTTAAAGTTAAATGATCGTATTAAAGAGCTACTAGAAGATAAGAACAGATTAAAAATTGATGTGAGGATTGTGTATGGTAAAAGTGAGCTGCAACCGAGTGAAATAAGTTGGTTAAATGAGCTTTCTTTTGTTCGAACAAGTT
Organism: Shewanella sp. MF05913; assembly: GCF_059758095.1. NCBI lineage: Bacteria > Pseudomonadati > Pseudomonadota > Gammaproteobacteria > Alteromonadales > Shewanellaceae > Shewanella > Shewanella sp. MF05913. Next base: position 10,384 of record NZ_JCAYNT010000037.1, on the reverse strand, counting down.
TTTGCAAGAACCTTCACGCTAAGTGTTATTTAAACGAAAATTCTTGCATTATTACTAGCTTGAACCTTTATGAGTTTAGTCAGGTCAATAACAATGAAATGGGTATTCACATTTCTAGAATAGATGACTGTGATATGTACCGAGACACATTTGAAGAAGCCCAGCGGATAATCAGAATTAGTGATGAAGTAAGAGTGACATTAGAAAAAATAATCATACCTAATTCCAAAAAAGAAACTCAAGAGTTAACCGGGAAACAAGAAAAGGTGACTTCATCTAAGCTGGCTAAGACGCTCAAATTAAGCACTTCAGAGCTTCTTGATAAACTTATAAAGATTGGGTATGTAGCCGAAGTGGACCAAAAGCAAGTGCTGACGCAGAAGGGTGTTGAAATGGGTGGGGAGGCCAAAACAGGCCGGTTTGGAGATTACTTTATTTGGCCTGAAGATATAATTATATAAAGCTGCTATGAGAGTGATAGTAAAAAAAATGAAATGGAGCTTGGCTTATAAGTGGCGACTCGAACGGTTAAGAGTTGAAAAGCGAATGTGGGATGAAGGTTCTGCTGCATCACGCTAGGCACTTACTGCCTCTACATATTTATAAAAACCGACATTATGTCGGTTTTTTGTTTTTTAATTAGCTTTATTCTATGGTTTTTCACTATCGCGTTAATGTGCGTTTATATAATAGTTTGATAATTCTTAATAATGTTTGATCATTTATATAATAGTTTGATATTTTTTGGCTCTTTTGGTGAATGTGCGGATTAAGAGTTAGCACATTTTTGCCCCTTTATCATCTAGAGTAAAGATTCTAACCCACTTTAGTCTGCAATATTTTTCGGCCCCCTAACTGCATAGCCATTCAATTTCCTCATCTAAACTTATTAAGGCCACTTCTAAAGTTAGACTGGAGGTCAATTATGTGGACGAAGAAAGGTCACTTAACTGGGCAGAAAAAGCCCTTCAAGCTCGAAGACATCTGGCGAATTCGCACTAGACTCGAAATCGAAGGAAACATCATGGAGCTAGCGTTGCTGAATCTCGCCATCGACTGCAAGTTACGCTCATGCGATTTACTTAGGATGAAAGTTAGAGATATATCTTCTGGCGGTGTCATTCAAGATCGTGTTCTTTACAGCCAAAGCAAAACTGGTCGAGAGGTACAGTTTGAGATCACTTCCCGCACAGCACAATCCTTGACTCAATGGCTAATACTCAGCCAATTATCTGCACCAGATTATCTTTTCCCAAGCCCTCGCAAACAAGGTAAGCCAATGAGTTATAGCTGCTATGCCACCATTATTCGCCGCTGGGCAACTGAACTTGGCTACGATCCTTATCTTTATGGTACGCACTCAATGCGCCGTACCAAGGCGACGTTAATCTATGCTCGCACCAAAAACATTCGGGCTGTTCAGCTGTTACTTGGTCACGTGAAGCTAGATAATACAATTCGATATTTGGGGGTCGAGATAGAGGATGCGCTGAACATCTCTGAAGGGATAGACTCATAACAAGGTTAGACACTAAATTCAAATTATGTCGATCTTGAGTTGAATCAATATTGTATCTTTATTTCAATGCTTTATGCTAACTATCAACTGATCAAGTGTCGCATTTACTCATATGCATGTGCCGTATTTATTCCTATGGCAACAGGGTTGAGTTATAATCTGAACACTTAGGAAATTAGGAGGTTCAAATGACAGCCGTTGACCGTATTTATCAAAAGATAAAGCGTTCAAGACGCTATGTGTTTGAGCGCAAAGACTTTGATGGCTTTGCTAGCTACGATCAAATTGGTCGTGCGCTAAAACAACTAGTCAAAAAAGGTGAGTTAATCAAGCTTGGCTATGGCTTGTATACCAAGGCAAGGATTAACAGCTTAACAGGCAGACCCATGCCTACTAACCCAGGGGGATGCGATGCCCTGATGCGTGAGATATTAAAGATGAAAGGGGTCGATTTTGAGATGGACAACCTATCTCTGCAAAGCCTCTCAGGTGAAAGCACTCAAATACCATCATCCGTTCATTATTCATGGAATCCTAAGCAGTTTAATCGCAAGCTGGTAGTCGGCAATCGAGTACTGGGGACGTCTCAGAAAACGGAAAATAAAGCACGTTAAGCCCATTGCAGACTCTAGATATTGACGAGTACGTCGGGTTTTCTCTTGTTTGAGTTGCCTCTTGTGGTAAGATAGTAATCAATTACTATCTTACAAGGAGTGCTCGTGGACCCCCATCCAAAGCATCTGCCGGCCGATGAACGTCGTGCCGTAACTGTCGAGTCCGTCGTGGCGCTTGCCGGTTCACAAAACCCAAGCGAGATAACCACTGCGGCTATCGCTAAACACATGAACTTGACCCAGGGTGCGCTGTTTCGGCACTTCCCGAACAAGGAAGCCATTTGGCAGGCGGTCATGGAGTGGGTAGCAGAGCGCCTATTAGCCAGAATCGATCGATCCGCACAAGGAATCGAGTCGCCCTTGGCAGCCATGGAGGCGATGTTCATGAGTCACATCGAATTCGTAGCTGAGCACCCAGGCGTGCCAAGAATGATGTTTGGTGAGCTTCAGCGTGCCGAATCGACACCGGCCAAGCGCATGGTGCAAACCTTGATTCAGCGCTACGGCGAACGTTTGCATCGTCTCATCGAGAAAGGCAAGGCCAGCGGCGAGTTGTCTCCCTCGCTTGACAACGAGGCGGCGGCAACGCTGTTCATTGGCACGATCCAGGGCTTGGTCATGCAATCGCTGTTGGCGGGTGATGTGGGACGTATGCACCGCGATGCGCCGCGCGTCTTTGCAATTTATCGGCGTGGCATAAGGAGTGCGCAATGAAAAAGTTACCCTTGCAAGGCCGCACCCTGGCACTGCTTGCCGTCATCATTCCTTTGCTGGTGCTTTTTATTTATGTCGGTCTGCGATCAGGGCCGCTCGCCCCGGTCGCTGTGACGGTGGCAAGCGTGGAATCACGGGCTATCACACCGGCGCTGTTCGGCATCGGCACGGTGGAGGCGCGCTACACCTACAAGATCGGGCCGACGTTTGCCGGGCGCGTCAAACGCCTGGAGGTGCATGTAGGCGACCAGGTCAAGGCCGGACAGGTGCTCGGCGAGATGGAGCCGGTCGACCTTGATGCTCGGGTGCGCTCACAGGAGTCTGTATTCAAGCGGGCGGAAGCGGCTTTGCGCGAGGCAGAAGCCCGGCAAGCCTACGCGCAAACCCAGGCGCGCCGCTATGAGCAATTGTTTGCGGTGCGCTCGACCAGCGAGGAAATCGTCACCACCAAGCGGCAGGAACTGCAGATCGCCGATGCCGCCCTATCCGCCGCTCGGGAAGATATTGCCCGGGCACGCTCCGACCGCGAAGCACTCGTCGCGCAGCGGAGCAATCTGCGCCTGATCGCGCCGGTCGATGGTGTAGTCACCGTGCGCGATGCCGATCCCGGCACGACCATCGTCGCGGGCCAGGCCGTGGTGGAAGTGATCGACCCCAAGAGTTTGTGGATCAATGTGCGCTTCGACCAGATCAGCGCATCGGGGCTGGCTGGGGGGCTGCCGGCTCATATCGTCCTGCGTTCGCGTGGTGGCCAGACCTTGAAAGGTCGCGTGCTGCGGGTGGAACCCAAGGCCGACGCGGTAACCGAGGAAACGCTTGCCAAGGTGACATTCGATAACAAACCAGAACCTTTGCCACCAGTGGGTGAACTGGCCGAAGTCACGGTTGACTTGCCGGCGCTCCCGGCCGCTCCACTGATCCCCAACGCTGCCGTCCAGCGTGAAGGCGATAAAGTTGGTGTCTGGCAAATCGTGGATGGTGATCTGCATTTCTCCCCGGTCAAGCTCGGCACTTCCGACCTCAATGGTTACGTGCAGGTGCGCGAAGGGCTCAAGAATGGGGACCAGGTTGTGACCTATAGCGAAAAGGCACTGACGGCGCGCAGCCGCATCCATGTGGTCGAGCATATCCCGGGAGTTTCACGATGATCAGCCTGGCCGGCCGCGACATTCTCCATGCCTGGGGGAAATTCGTCTTCACCGGCATCGGTCTGGGTCTGCTGATCGGCGTCACCCTAGTCATGGCTGGGGTGTACCGAGGCATGGTGGACGACGGCAAGGCGTTGCTCGACAACAGTGGCGCTGACCTTTGGGTGGTGCAAAAGGATACTCTGGGTCCTTATGCGGAGTCGTCCAGCCTCAACGATGACGTGTATCGCGCCATTCTCGCCATGCCGGGAGTCTCACAGGCAGCGAACGCGACCTACCTGACCATGCAGGTACGCAAGGGCGAGAGTGATGTACGCACCATGGTGGTCGGCATCGCGCCCGGTGCGTTGGGGGCTACACCCGGATGGCCTCCTTATCTCGTCGCTGGACGCCAGATCACGCGCGGTCACTACGAGGCTGTGGCCGACATCGCCACCGGCTTCAAACTGGGAGATCGTCTTGCCATTCGCCGCAATCATTACACCGTCGTGGGGCTGACACGGCGCATGGTGTCGTCCAGCGGCGACCCGATGGTATTCATTCCGCTCAAAGATGCCCAGGAGGCCCAGTTCCTCAAGGACAACGATGCCATCTGGCAAAGCCGGCGTCGCACCGAAGCCAACCCGGTCTTCAATCGACCCGGTGATCCAGGTTTGCTGGATGCCGTGATTGCTTCACAGAGCAGCAACGCGTTCGTCAATGCCGTGCTGGTCACTCTGAAACCTGGTCATGCGCCGGACGAGGTTGCCGAATCCATCCAGCGCTGGAAGCGTTTCACGGTCTACACCCGGGCACAGATGGAAGACATCCTCGTCGGCAAGCTGATCGCCACCTCAGCCAAGCAGATCGGCATGTTCCTTGTGATTCTGGCCATCGTTAGCGCGGCCATCGTTGCCTTCATCATCTATTCGCTGACGATGGACAAAATCCGTGAGATCGCGGTGTTGAAGCTCATCGGCACACGCAACCGAACCATCGCCGCGATGATCATGCAGCAGGCGCTCGCCCTGGGCGTGATTGGCTTCGTGGTCGGCAAGATCACAGCCACCTTTTCAGCACCGGCTTTTCCAAAATATGTCCTGCTCACGCCAATGGATTCTGTCGCCGGTTTTTTTGCCGTGCTCGTGATCTGCGTTCTAGCTAGCCTCGTCGCCATTCGCATGGCACTCAAGGTCGACCCGGCCGAAGCCATTGGAGGTTGAGATGAGTGGCAAAGGGATACACATCGAAAGTTTAAGCAAGCGGTATGGCGATGGTGACACCGCTGTCTTTGCCTTGAGAGACGTGAATATGCATGTTGCGCCTGGTGAAGTGGTGGGACTGATCGGCCCTTCCGGGTCCGGCAAGAGCACGCTGCTCAAGTGTCTGGGTGCGGTGATCGAACCGACCGCCGGTCGCATGACGCTGGGCGATGAAGTGATCTACGCCGATGGCTGGAAAGTCCGCGACCTGCGCGCCTTACGGCGTGACAAGATCGGTTTCGTTTTCCAGGCGCCGTACCTGATTCCGTTTCTCGATGTCACCGACAACGTGGCGCTGCTGCCGATGCTTGCAGGCGTCGCGAATGGAGAGTCGCGCGCGAAGGCACTGGAATTGCTCACAGCGCTTGATGTGCAACACCGAGCTCGCGCAATGCCCTCGCAACTCTCCGGTGGCGAGCAGCAACGGGTCGCCATCGCGCGCGGACTGGTCAATCGTCCGCCGGTGATCCTGGCCGATGAACCCACTGCGCCGCTGGATTCCGAGCGCGCCATGGCTGTAATCCGCATCCTCAACGACATGGCCCGGAAGTTCGAGACCGCCATCATCGTCGTCACCCATGACGAAAAGATCATCCCCACATTCAAGCGCATCTACCACATCCGCGACGGCGTGACCCATGAGGAAGCTGGCGAAGGGCGGGAGTTCGAATGAGAGAACGATTGAATTACAGGAGAATTTCATGACCCACCGCAAACACAGCCACGAATTTGGAACTATCACCCTGACCGTTACGGCCTGCCTGCTTTATGGGGTTTTCAGTTGCCAGCTTGGGCTGGTGACGCTACCCAGGTTGAGCTACTGGCGCTACGCAAGATCATGCAGGAACTCGGGCGCAACATGCAGGCTATTACCAGCAGTGGCATAAGCATGTTGATCAAGGCAAAGTGACCAACGTAATTAATGCCAAACTGAGTTTCGAACCCATCATCAGTTTTGCCAAAAGGTGTCGCCATCACTCCTGCATTTGCAATGATCCCGTCGAAATGCTCGCCTTGTTCAAGCAAATAATTGGCGCATGCCCTGACGCTGGCTAACGAGCCAAGATCAAGTTCCACTAACTCAAATTTCCCACCACCGTTCAGAGCAGATGTTTTTATCCCACCTGATGCCAATTCTGCTTTTGCAATATCGCGGACTGCTCCAATAACTGTTGCACCATGGGCAACCAAAGAACGAGCTGTTTCTAAACCGATACCAGAAGAAACACCTGTTACCAAATATCGCTTGTTTATCAGCTTAGTGCCTGCAAGCACCTCGTCCGCTGTAGATTTAGCACCAAATAAAGTTGTCATAATTTCGCTCCGAAAAGTTTGATCAATAAAGTTTTCTTTGAATCACTTTTAAAAGTGGATGTTCTAAAACTAAATACCTAAACCACCTGCCACATTGATGGTTTCACCTGTGATATAGCCCGCATGCGGACCGGCAATAAAACAGACGGTTTCAGACACCTCTTCCAGAGTTGCGATACGGCGAATAGGATGAAGATCAAGCAGCGCATCCGGGGCACCATTCTCACCCAGAACCGCCGCAGCCATGTCGGTTGGCATAACACCAGGTTGAATAACGTTGACGGTAATATTTCGACCACCAAGATCACGAGCAACACCCCGTGCATAACCAACAAGTGCAGTTTTGCTACCGGCGTAGTCAGCAGCACCTGCAAAGGGCACATAGCTGCCTAACAGTGATCCAATAAAAATAATTCGACCGCCGTCTGTTAGTTTGGCGGCTGCGGCACGTGTAACAGCAATAGAACCCAACACATTGACATGCCACTGAGAGTTGAATTTCTCTGCATCCAGAGTGGGGTCATCGGTCAGTTGACCTTGGATAGCAATGCCTGCGTTGTTAATCAAAATGTCCAGTTTGCCGAACTCTGAGATTACGGTATCAATTAACGGTTGAGCTGATGCCAAGTCGCCTTGATCACTCTTTATCGCAATGGCTTTTACGCCGAACTCTTTAAGCTCATTTACAACCGCAGCGGCTTTCGCCTCTGATGCTACGTACGTAATAGCAACGTTTGCACCTTGCTTTGCCAATTGTTTTGCTACAACAGCGCCAAGTCCACGTGAACCACCAGTTACTAGTGCGGTTTTGCCTTGAAATGTCTTGCTCATTTGATTTACCTCTACAGTTCAAATTAAATAACGATCGTTATCATAACGGCCATTATAGTTAGGGGCCCGGTAATGTCCAGAATTATTTAACGACCGTTACTGTAATGGCCGTTAAATAAATTTGCATGGAGGTCTTAACGTTTTTACAATGGTCATTAATGAATTAAGGAGAGTGTTATGGGTCGTCACCGGGAATTTGATGTACAAGAGGTTTTGGATGCCGCGCTGGATGTGTTTTGGCAGAAAGGGTACGAGGGAGCATCATATGCTGATTTAACCAGTGCTACAGGTGTGGAAAGGCCTGGACTGTATTCGGCATTTGGAAATAAGGAGTCGCTTTTTAAACAAGCACTTGAGCGCTACTATGATCACTATTTGGCGTTCTTCCCTGCGGCATTAGAATTGCCTACCTCTAAAGAAGTAGTTAAGGACATTCTGTTTAAATCTATAGAGGTAAATACACGTAATCCTGATCGCAGAGGCTGCCTGGGAATTCAAGGCGCATTAGCTGTTTCTGACAGTTCTGAGCCAGTTCGACTTGCTGTTGTGGAAGCCAGAGCAAAGGGTGAGAGCATTCTTAGGGAGCGCTTAGAACGAGCTAGAGACGATGGGGATTTACCTGCATCAGCAGATTGTTCTGCTTTGGCTTCTTATGTGTGTGCAGTTTTGCACGGAATGGCCGTACAAGCGAAAGCAGGCTTTAGCAAGGAAAAACTCGAAGCAGTAGCGACGCAGGCTATAGATTCTTGGCCTTCAAACTAATACCAATGCTACGATTAGACCTGCTGCTAAAAGTGTATGTTGATCTAAATAAATCATGCCTATCAATCAAATAGTCATTATCAGCTTTAAATATGTGCTAGAGCGTGTTGATCTTTGAACATATTTTGCTCAGAAATGCATCGGCAGCCACATAATCACAAATGCCAACGCTACATTGCTGGCGTAGTTTCTGGCCAGTTTGTCGTACCGTGTAGCGATACCTCTGTATCTCTTTATCCTTAAAAAAGCGTTCTCAACTAAGTGCCGATACTTATAAAGGCACCAATCCATGTGACCATTCCCTGTTTTACTGTTCTCTTTTCTTGGAATATTGGCAATGCTGCCATTTGCCTTAATAAATGCTCTGAAGTTATCACTGTCATAGCCCTTATCGGCCGTAACACTACATGACTTTGGGGCCGCGGATACTAAGCTCTGAGCATGGACAATGTCATTTATCTGACCACCCGATATTTCAAAATAAACGGGAAGCCCACCGCTATCTACAGCGAGATGAATTTTTGTAGAACTCCCACCCCGACTTTTTCCTATCGCTTCATCTGAACTGCTTGCGGCTCCGCTACTGTCTTGATGCGCTTTGACAATACTTCCATCAATAAACAACCATTCTGGATCATTATCGGACGATATGCTTTGAAACCATTTTTGTAACACACCTTTCTTTGACCAAAGGTTAAAGCGCTTAAATACAGAGTTCCAACGACCGAATCTTTCAGGCAAATCTCGCCACTGAATGCCTGTGCGCATACGATAAAGTATGCCTTCCAGTGTATTTCGGTGTTCATATTTATTGTAAACACGCCCTGTCTCTTTAAGTATTTGCTTTAGGGCTTCCTAGGCGTTATCTGTTAGCATTGTCCTTGGCATAGCAACGTCCGTTCTCGGTGGTATTTTTGATTTTTGGCGAAACCATTATACCTTGTTGCTATGCCGTTCATTTTTCACTCAAAGATCAACAGCCTCTAGTAAGGCACGTACTTGAAGCACTTAAAAGATAAAAATAAAGGCTCTCTAATGTGTTTAGGAGCCATCTAACTTATAGTTGTTTCGGGTGAGGCTTATTTGTTTTTGTGCTCCAGTGCTGTAAGTGATGTACCTACGATAAATATAGACACGACAAACAAGCCTAAATCTTTTAGCAAAAACTGGCCAGGAACCACAGAGATCGCAGGAAACCCAAGAGATGCCTCAAAAACACCGGGTGTAGTCAGCATGAACGACAATGTCGTAAAAAAGAGTCCGGTTGAAAGTACACCGCCCAAGATTGCGAGCTTAGGGGAGAAAACTCGTGCAGCGATTAACAGGCCAACTGAAATTTCAAGCACACCCAGAAAATTTGAGAATCCTTGAATGCTGAGGAAGCTATACATCCACGAAAGCAGAGGGCTATTACTAACAAAACCATGTATACCGTTTGCTTCGTAGCTAGTGAATTTCATGCCACCAAACCACAAATATATTATCGTCATGGCAACGTAGATGCCACCTATACCAAACTTAGTGATTTTTGCACCGAGATTATTACTAAGGGTATTGGTAGTCTGGACACCATTTTCAATTTCGGGAATAGTCATCTTATATCTCCAATTATTTTTAGCCATGTGGACTCACTCTATGTAGCCCACTAAAATGATATGACTCTTGAGAAAAACTATATGTTTACTCGGGTCGAACCTAACTTAGGTAATTGCTGTAGTTGAGCACCAATGGATTAGACATCAATGCCTAGTGGTTGAACGGCGGGGAAGTCGACCTCGGTCTGTGTCACTTCGTTAACGTAGTTAGTGAAAGTGTTCAGGGCAACAGCCAACAGAATATCCACTACATGTGCATCACTGTAGCCAGCGTTCAGCACCGCTTGGACCTGGTCATTGCTGACTTGCCCGCGCTGGCGGACTACGGCGGCAGCAAAACGCACGGCTGCGTCGGCCTTAGGGTCATTTGATGCACCGCTGCGGTTGGCAGTGAGTTCAGCATCATCAAGCTTGGCCACCTTACGGCCTAGGAAGGAATGGGCAGCAAGGCAATAATCGCAGCCGTTGATCTCAGCGACGGCTAGGGCAATACGCTCAAGAGTCGCTGTACCCAAGCCGCCCTGTGCTGATGCTGCGCTCAATTGCAGGTAGCCAGTCAGCGCAGCAGGGCTGTTGGCAACGACGCGGAACATGTTAGGAACGCGGCCCAGTTGTTTTTCCACAGCCTTGAGTGAGGTATGGGTAG
>NZ_JCAYNT010000036.1:0-14701 GCF_059758095.1 Shewanella sp. MF05913 | reverse complement strand
AATTGGTACAACAATGAGCACAGACATAGTCGTATCAAATTCGTGACACCGGCACAACGTCATCATGGTGAAGATAAAGCGATATTGGCAAAACGCCGTGAGTTATACAAAAAATCGCAAAAAATTACCCCTAACCGCTGGTCAAATGGCACCAGAAACTGGGATGAAATCGGTGAGGTGGAGTTAAACCCAGAGAACAAAAAAGAAGCAGCTTAACAGCTTAGGCGACAACTACCTTGAAAAACGCCGATGATGAGTCGCTCGAAAGTTACTTGCTACGGGTAGTGGCCGAGAACTTTTTTGATTCATATCAGCAACTCAGCCTAGCTATACGTGAAGAGCTACATGAGCTTGATTTTGAAGCCCATGGTGCTTTTCCTATCGATTTAAAACGCCTTAATGTTTATCACGCCAAACATAACAGCCACTTTAGAATGCGAGCATTAGGTTTACTTGAGTCTTTGCTTGGCTTGCCGCAATTTGAAATTCAAAAATTGGCTTTGTTAAAGTCAGACCGAACCGTCATTGGCTTATCTGCTGTACACAAAAATGGCGTTGATATTCCACTGAGTTTTATTCGTTATCACTCCACTATGGGAACTGATGCGATACCGGTTTGCCCCCATTGCTTATCTGATGAACCTTATATTCGGCAGATATGGCATTTAACCCCCATAGAGGCATGTGCAAAGCATAAATGTCAGCTGTTGCATCAGTGTCCTGAATGCTCAATTCCCATTAACTACATTGAAAATGAGTCGATTAGCCACTGTGTTTGTGGTTTTGAATTAGCAAAAGGGTGTGTAAAGCCTGCCAGTAATGATGAAGTAGAATTAGCGACTAAATTGATGAGCGATAAGGAGGATGAAAACTCATTATTTAAGTCAGTATCAATATCTCAACGTTTTGCTAGCTTGGTTTGGTTTCAGCGGAGGTATGTTAAACATGAGGATTTTCCGTTTAATGCCGCAGTAACTTACTTTAAAGCTTGGCCTCAAAATGTATTCGAAGAATTAAATCTTATGACTTTGAATGCTGATAATAAGTTGATTGATTTGTTTAACCGCACTTCCTTTCGGTTTATTTATGGAGAGTTAATTATGGGCCTGCCGCATATCTACCGTGATGAAAAAGAAACTCACTTTATTCGGAAAACAGTGTTGGAATTTTTAAGTCGTTTAGTTGCTGCGCATCCTAAATCGAAAAAGCCTAATGTTGCCGATATGCTGGTGAGTATTAGTGAAGCTGCTGTGATTTTGGGAACAACCCATGAACAAATTTATCGTTTGTATCAGGACGGGGTATTAAGCAGCTCGTTTAGACATAAAATGAAGTATCGAATAGATCCTCAAGCGGCTATTTTTTATTTAAGACAGGTTGTTGAATATAAAAATAGCTTTGGTTCATCAGACCAAAGGATGTACGTATCAGCATGGTAATTAAGCATTTAAGTGAGTTGTTACAAATTAAAGAGCTTGATGAGCGGACAGAAGCGATAAGGCGTGGTTTTAGCTCATTTACTGACAGTGTCGATGTGACAGGCTGTGAAAAAGAAGCGCTGATCATTCTAGTAAACTTGACCTTCCCTAAAAAAGCAGTGAAAGACGTACTAGATAAAAAGCATGCCAAAGCAACGCTAAAAGATGAGTACCATCTCAATGAATGCATTAAGCAAGTTGAGTGGTTTCATACACACAACTTAAAATATCCTGATATCCGTGTGAGTAAGCAGCGGTTAATAGCTAAGCCTATAGTGCCTCAACGACAAGTGTTAAGCAGTGCAGACTGTAGCCCAACCTTAGGTTGGTCGAACAATAGCGCTAAAATAAATCTCGCTAAATTATTTGTGTGTTACTTTTATTGGCAAGGCCGATTAGTTTGCCTTGCCAATATTTTTTGTGGTGGGATACCTAAAGAGTGGTTGTCGGCATTTAAAGCGTTAGGTGTTTCAGCTAAGTCGCTGAATGTAATTAGTGCCCAAGTTCAACTAAGACTACCGCAGAGTGAGCTACCTTCCTATGTTGATAAATACTCAACTCAAGTCTTGATGCCATATCACGATAGCTATACTTCTATCACACCTGTTGTTAGCCATGGATTGCAAGTAGAACTTCAACAAGCTGCCTCTCGGCGAGAAGGGCGTTATACGCATTTAAACTACAACCGCCCTGGGGCGGTTAGTGAATTAGTGGCAGGCCTAGGAGGCAAGGTAAGGTGTTTAAATTATCCACCGAAAATATCAGACAATAAATCAAATTTTCATGAGTCTATGCTGACTAGATTAGAGCATGGTCAGAGCTTATTCGATCAATACGCCTTACTTAGAAATGAATTTCCCAATGCATTGGATAAGCTTGTTGATAATTACGCCGAACTTGCAGTCAAACAGCGAAGGCAAGCAAAAGTAGCCAGTTTAAAGCAAGTTAGACATTCGCTGAGCGCATGGTTAGCACCGCTAATTGAGGGACGCAAAGCAGTAGAAGAACATGATGTTGATATTAAAGCTGGTTTGTTGAATCAAGATGGTATTGAGTGGCAACTTTTAAATCACCCAGACTCAGATTGGGAAAGTCTTTTACCACTGTTGTTTAGTCATTTGAATTTTATGTTATCAAATTCGAATAAAACCAGAAAATATGCATACCATCCAGATTTGATGAAGCCCTTAAAAAATCAATTACTCTGGATTTTAAAGCAATTATCCAGAGGTCCTGCTGAAGTCGTTGATGCTAAAAAATTGCAGCGATACTTGCACCTTAAAAATATAAGCGTTTATGACGCTCAGTTGTTATCAAATCCTTATTGCTTCGGCTTGCCATCACTTACCGCTGTTTGGGGGATGATGCATAACTATCAACGCAAGTTAAATGCAATGTTAGGCACCACGATCCGACTTACTTCTTTTGCATGGTTCATTCGTGAGTTTGATTATGTAAAAGGCACCCAATTACCTGAATTTGCAATGCAAGGGCGCAAAGAGAGTGAATTTCGCCGCCCTGGTATTATAGATAAGAGAAATGGTGACTTAGTTTTTGACCTTGTTATTCATATTGATGGTTATGAAGATGATTTAGCGAAACTGGATAACAGTACTACTAAATTGAAGGCTTGTTTTCCTTCTCGCTTTGCCGGAGGAACAATGCATGGTCCCTCAGTTAATGCAGATTATGAATGGTGTAAGCTATATGAAAATGAAGACTTACTTTATTCAATCTTAAGTCGCTTTCCTGCCTATGGTAAGTGGGTTATGCCAACAAAACACTCTATTAATAGTGTTAGAGAATTAACAGTACTATTAGAGAACAATGCTTCACTTTGTTCTGTTATGGCTGGCTATATATTACTCGAGAAACCTAAATCAAGAGCGGGTTCTATCGCTTCATTACATAGCTACGGCGAACCTGTAATTGGACTTGCATCATGTGATTCTGCTATTGATATAAGGTTACAAGGTCAACTGAATTTTTACAGGCGAGCTTTTTGGTTCCTTGAGGCTAAAGAGCAATTCTTGTTAATGAAAAGAATCTAAGGAATGGCAATGGAGTTGAGTAATTTTTTAAAGTATGAGCGTTCACTACACCCAGGTAAAGCCGTATTTTTTTACAAAACACCTGAGTCAGACTTTATTCCTCTAGAGGCTGATATTACACGTATTCGTGGTCAAAAAGCGGGTTTTACAGAAGGTTTTAATATAAGTTTTGAACCTAAAAATGTGGCCCCGCAAGATCTTGCTCATTGTAATCCTATAACTATTGAAGAGTGTTATGTTCCCCCAAATGTGGAGCATATTTATTGCCGCTTTTCATTACGTGTCCAAGCGAACTCTTTGACCCCAAATGCATGTAACAACGATGATGTCATTGTGCTTTTAAGGTTATTGTCTAAACAATTTAATGCTTGTGGTGGGTATAAAGAGCTTGCTACACGATACTGTAAAAATCTGATGCTTGGCACATGGTTATGGCGAAATCAAAATTCTGGTGATACTCATATCTTGATTAAAACGAGTCTTGGTAATACATATCAAGTAGAAAATACTCGCCAACTAGCCTGGGAAAGTCGCTGGAACGACAATGACTTGAAGACTCTGGAGCAATTAAGCATTGAACTTTCAAATGCTTTGACTGATCCGACGATTTATTGGAGTGCTGATATTACCGCTAAAATTAGCACATCGTTTTGCCAAGAAATCTTTCCTAGCCAAGTATTTAATATGAAAGCAGACAAAGTTGATGTGACCAAAAACTTTTCAAAAGTTAAATGTTTGGATGGACGGTACGCTGTTAGTTTTAACTCAGTAAAAATTGGAGCCGCGTTACAGTTAATTGATGATTGGTGGGGCGATTCGAAACGATTGAGAGTACATGAGTATGGTGCAGACAAAGAGAATAATATTGCTAGACGAATGCCCAATACGGCATTAAATTTTTATTCAATTTTTATTAATGCGGAACATTATCTAGAAGAATTAAATCAGCTTGATGCACATGATTTTCAGGCCATAAACCCTGATATTTATTACTTATTTGCTGTATTGATTAAAGGCGGTATGTTTCAGAAAAAAGCAGAGGTAAAAAAAGGTGAGTAACGCACAGCGATATTATTTTATGATTCGTTTTTTACCTAAAGAAGCCAATCTTGAGTTACTTACTGGCCGGTGTATTTCTGTTTTACATGGTTATGTCAGTAAGCATGACATAGCGGGTTTAGGCGTGAGTTTTCCGGCTTGGTCTGAAACATCAATTGGTAATGCTGTTGCGTTTGTTCACAGTGATACATCAATATTAAATGAGCTTAAACAACAGTCCTACTTTCAAGACATGCAAGATTGTGGTTATTTTAAAGTGAGTGAGGTTGAAACTGTTCCAGTTGACTGTCCTGAAGTTAGATTTAAGCGAAACCAAGCAATCGCTAAGATGTTTATTGGCGAAGCAAGGCGACGATTAAAACGTTTGGAAAAACGGGCAATAGCGAGAGGTGAGATCTTCGAACCTAGTAAAAATACTGAGCCAAGAGAGCTTGATGTTTTTCATCGAATTGCAATGACTAGTCAAAGTACCAAGCAAGATTATATATTGCATATTCAGAAGGTTGTGGGTGAGAAACAATATGAACCATTATTTAATAGTTATGGCTTTGCCACTAATAAGTTACTTAGTGGGACCGTACCGGATTTATCATTTTTAACAGATAATGTTTAACCCTTTATTTTTAAATTATTTTTACTATATGATTTTTATGCATATTTCCCATCTCGAAAATTAAATGGTCATTATTCTATTTGGATATTTAGTGGTTGATCTTGTAGCATTTTATTTGGTAAGTTTATTGTGACCTGCCGAATAGGCAGCTGAAAATTCACGCTTATCAAAATGGCCGAAACACTACGCGTGACCTGCCGAATAGGCAGCTGAAAATGACATAATCACTTGGCTCGACTCGCGGCAAGTGTGACCTGCCGAATAGGCAGCTGAAAATTTAGCTGGCTTTCCTCCCTCGGTGAGACTAACGTGACCTGCCGAATAGGCAGCTGAAAATAAAAACAATCGATATGATGTATAGGTTAATGCGGTCTCTGCCGAATAGGCAGTTGAAAAAGAAGATAATCGTTTCGACGTATATGTTCGCGCACAAACTGCCGAAAAGGTAGTAAAAGCCTCCTCTTGTGTCACTGAGAGGAGGCTTTTTATTGGTTACTCATCGGTTATTAATTTAACTCATACTGTGATGGTATTTTGTATTGGTATAGGGTGTTATTTAGGATTTTGTGCACTAGCAGTAACTATTAATTTATCTATGATTTTATCGATCACTTTATCTAAATCTTGAAAGTCTAATTTGTTGCTAGCTCCCGATTTTAACGCCTTTTTACATTTCAATAAGTCACTTCTTCCACAATGTTTTGCCAGTAAGATTACATCTGTATCTAAGCTCGCTGATACTTCTTTCAACGTATCTACTTTCTGTTGCTGAGAAATATCGACCAACATATTTTTCATCCAATCTACGTTCACTGTTGGAATCAATTCAGAATCTATTCTCTCAATATATGTGTTTGTAAGATCAATTAAGGCTTCTATTTTTTCTTTGCCACGTAGTTGATATGCCAGCACCGGTGCCACAGAAGCTAGTTCCATTAATGTATCTTCGAATTGTGGCAACAAGCGGATTGATATGTCTGTTTTAATTGCTGAATTTAGATTATCGATATGGCTTCTGATCATTTCAAATAATGTTCCTTCAATTTCTTCTTTCTTGACCGGCATACCTTTGCTTTGTAGGCGTGTTACAAAATGTTCAATGTATTGATCTGTTACTTCATCAACATCAAAAAGTGACACATTTATCGCGTGTCGAATCTCTAGAAGCAAATAGAGCACTTTTCTTGCACTTTTTTTGCTTTCAAATCTATTACGGTAAAAATACCCAGAACTACTCAGTATGGCAGTTATAAGAATGCCAACAATACTAATCAAAGCAATAATAACTTTTATATCAATATCCACAACCCAAGAATCTAACATCACCTTTATCCATTTTTGCCTTAATTTATCTTATGATTTTCGAAACCAGGTACAAAAAATCTTTGCTGGTTATGTAAGATAACTTCATTGTTTTTTAACCATAAATGATATTGTTTGCCAACTAGTAAATTATCGGCGGGCGAGCAGTCAACATTCCAATGTCTGAGAAAATATCCCATTAAGGCCGCTTTTACAGTCACTCTATGTTCACCATTTTGCATCGCATAATCTAATTCAATAGAGCGTGGATTCTGCAATAATGGATGTGGTACCAAAACTAGCCTAACTTCGCTATTCCATTCAGTATCATTAGTTTTATTTTCATAGCTATTAACCTTACTTTTGATTCCTTTAACCTTTTCAATTCGAGTGATAACAAAATCAGAAAATAAGTCTTTTTCTCTGTCATAAGCTCTGAAATGCCATCTTTCCCCATTATTAACGACAGAGTGAGGAATAATGACTGCTCGGCGCTTCCCTGATCGAACAGAGTAATACTCAATTTCTATAGGAATAGCGCTAGCCATAGATCTCGTTATTGCAGAAACGATTTCAACCTTCGGTTTTGTAATCATTTCTAGAGTTTCACTACTCAAAAATCGTTCATGTGTTTTCTGAGTCAGACTTTGCCTTTGTCCCGTTAATTCTAACAATGCAACATTAACGTCAATTTCAAATTGTTGAGTAAAGCTACTTTGATTGTATAGGTATGCTTTGAGTTTGTTATCGTAAGTGCAATTATCAGGGCAGTACTTTTGATAGTCTATTAGATCTCTAGTTGCGGCAGCGTCACTAATTTGGAACCTTTCCTTCAATGTCTTCCTTGTGATTGTGCCTACAAATAATAAATTGAGTTCAATAAAAGCTAATCGCTCTTGACGATTTACAGGGAGTAATTGCATGTGCTTATGCCTGCTATTTTATAGATATTGACGATAAAATTAGCACTTATTCTAAACAATAACAACATCAAAATGATCTGGTGGTCACTTTTTCAGCATCTTTATGCTTGCGATCTTTTTTTGTTCCGATTATAATGGAATTAATGGAAACACTACATTGTGTGCCATTTTTAATTTATAACACAATATATACTATTTGGAGCGTGATAATGGCTGTTAACAAACCTTACGGTGATAATGCAAGAATTGGTGCTGTACGTGAACGTACTCAAGTATTCAATCCACAAACACAATTATGGACGAAACGTGATTCTGAAACGGGACAATTTATGAGTGTGAAAAAAACAGGCGGAGTCTATAAAGGTGTTACCAAAGAAAAATAAAAAGGCTTCAGCTATTAGTTAGCAGAAGCCTTTTAAGTATTGAGCTGGTGATAAATATTGCTACCAACAATAATTATCGACTCAACACTGGGAGGTCTCAAGTCAGTAAATACCTTAGGACCACTTTAATACGGTTACATCCTACAGGGTAGATGCTTCCAACTCAATATGCCAGAGCTCCCTCCTTTATATTTTTGGAGATTACAGCTATGTCTGGATCAAAAGTTGGCCGAGTATGCGCATATATGCGCTACCGAGCAGGTCAATGGGAAAATGTGTGCTCACATTTACGCTCATTACCACACTAACTATTTGTTAGAAATATGATAGGTTGTATGACCCTAGTGTTACTTGGGTCATACAACCTCCTAATGTGATCAATATTATCTATTAATTCGGTATTCGATTATTAGAATTGCCGGTTCCGGTCATGTTTTCCCGAATTGTAGTGGCTTAGCTATTTTAGATTTGTGTAAATTTAATAAATTTTGAAAAGGAGTTCTTATGCCTGGAGCATTTGCCCATATTACGGCAGTAAATCTTGCATCATCAAACAATGACCTATCTAAATTGGATATGCCACAAAAGGCAAAATTGATACTTTCTAGAGAGAAAAGTTTCATGGAGTTAGGGTGTGTAAGCCCTGATTATCCTTATTTGAAAATCGGCGACAGTGAGCAGAATGAATGGGCTGATAAAATGCACTATGAAAGTGTAGATCTATTTATTAAAAAGCTTATTAACCTAACGAAGAAGTTATCAAATAAGGAACAGGAAAGGGCATTTGCATGGCTCTCTGGTTACGTAGCTCATGTTATTTGTGACATAACCGTTCATCCTGTGGTGCAATTAAGAGTTGGGCCTTATGAGCAAAATCAGAAAGAGCATCGGATCTGTGAGATGAATCAGGACACCTATATCTGGGGGCGTCTTAATCTTGGTGACATTGGTTTGGCTGATCGTGTTAGATTGAATATTGGTTCTTGTATTGATTTAAATGATTCATCTCAGTTGGATAGTGTCATTCATGGTTTATGGTATGACGCTTTAAAAACTGTATTTCCAGATAAGTTTAGTTCTTCTCCTCCAGAAATTCATTCGTGGCATAAAGGATTCCAGATAGTCGTGGACAATGTTGATGAAGGGCATAGACTTTTTCCGTTTGCTCGTCATGTAGCTGCTTCAGTTGGAATTCTTTATCCATCAATTGATGATCTTGATATGTCTTATATTCAAAACTTGAAGACTCCAAATGGGAGTATGGATTACGATGATATCTTTGATTTGGCGGTAAAGAATGTTCAAAAATATTGGTGCTATTTGGCAAAAGCAGTTTTTGAAGATGGTGACGATAATATGTTTTTAAGTTGGAACTTAGATACAGGCCTTTCAGAAAATAAAACCCTTACCGCTTGGAGTTAACCGATGAAATTTATCGTTTTTTTTGCATTGATGTTTTTATCCTTAAGTTGTTCTTGCACTGATAAATATGATGATGAGTCAATGTATGATTTAGCATCAAAGTTTAAGGATTTATCCCAAGCAGTCGATGGACACCTTAAGTTCAGTGGTGAGCAAGTCGATGATGGTGCTCAATTATTGTCTGAAATATCAGAGCGATATCCACAGTTAATTGCTCCTTTTAAAGATTTTACGATAATGACAAAAATACAAAGTGGTAATGCAATTCTGCTACTTTGTGATGAAAATATCGCCATTATTGAGGATGCTGGTTGCAATGGTAAATTGGACGTAAACCATTGGATAGATGCTAAAGCTGATAGTTGTGAATTTACTATTGATAGCGCTCTGCTCTGCCAATGATTTTGTCGTTGCTTAAATATTTGGTCATCACATTAGATGATTATCTATTACAACTTTCTTAAACGGTCTGAGCTTAAGCAAACGCATTAAAATGGTAATGGGTCGTGAAGTGCCATTACACATAGGCTATAAGCAATTTCGTGTTACATAAGGAAATTGCATATCTTCATGAATGTCCATTGTTGATTTATCAGGCTATGGTTGCAAATACAGTAAGGATATTTCGGTGGATCTCATAGGGGTTGTAATTAGTGCTGCTTTTCAGGTTTGGTATATCTTCCCTGTAATTATATTGACTTTTATAATCAGGACGCCTTGGTTTAAAGGTGTTTTTGGTGAGTTTCAGGTCAATTTGATACTCAAGAAATTACCTAGCAACGAATATTACCTGATCAAAAATGCCACCTTGCCAACAAAAGATGGAACAACTCAAATTGATCATATCGTCGTATCTCAGTTTGGTGTGTTCATTGTAGAAACAAAAAACATGAAAGGGTGGATTTTTGGCTCCGCTAACCAAAAGATGTGGACACAGAAAATTTTTAAATACTCATCTAAGTTTCAAAATCCAATTCATCAAAATTATAAGCATCTAAAAACACTAGAAGCGCAGCTTAATATCAATATTGATGCACTTTTCTCAGTTGTTGTATTTATCGGTGATAGTAAATTTAAAACGGATATGCCGGAAAATGTAACTTATGCAAGTGGTTGCTTATCATACATTCGTTCACATTCTGCTGAACTACTGAATCAACAGCAAGTTTTAGCTGTTATCGAAAATATTGAATCAGGTCGCTTAGATCGAGGGTTTTCTACAAATCAAGCTCATAAAGCTCATGTTAAAGAGATCATTAAGCAAAAAACTACCGACAAGCTTTGCACAAAATGTGGATCATATATGGTGTTGCGTGAAGCTAAAAAAGGCCAAAATGCAGGCTCTAAATTTTGGGGCTGTTCAAACTTTCCCAAATGCAGGGCAGTGGAAAAACTCAACTAACTGTCGGTGTGTATTTTAGTAGTCCTTTATGTGCTGTAGTAATACAGATTTTGTACTCAAGTTCAGAAATGTATCACTACAATGTAAATCATTTATGCCCGTGCGACGTGAAGTCGTATGAAGCGTTGTTCACCACGATAAGAGTGAACCATCTGTATCACCAGATGACCCTAAGACTCTGAATAAAGAAGCGAGTCTGACAATGTAACGAAGTCCATTGGACGGGAACAGAATCGTGAGAGGACGTTCTTCCTGATAACCACAAGTCGGGTGTGAAAGTTGCACGTACGGTTCTTAGGAGAGCGGCACCTGGTAACAGGTGCCGCTTATCCGACCAAAACGAGTTAGTGCTGATTCTCTGTCAAGATATGCTCATATAGGATTGTCATAGATGTTCTTATATAAGGAGGGGGACTATAATCCTCATATAATTTATCATGATGAATCTAAATGGAGACTTACCACGCCTATATTTTCTCATATATTTCAAATAATTATAAATATTAGCCTAATCAAAAGGTCACTACACGAGTAAGTGAAAAATTTATAATCACAAACCTCTCACAACATACTGTGGTGGTCAAAAGATTATATGAACTTATAAAACCTTAGAATAAGCTTTCCAATCAATAGCGGGTACAGTACCTAAAGATTGCAACGAATCTAGTAAGTTAAACAAGAAATGCATTAAATTTGCTTCATGTTTTACAACTTCGATAACGTCATTAGTATAATTAAATGCTCCACAAGCTAATGCACAACCACAGTCCAGCTTTTGCAAATCAATAGTTGGTAGATTACTTTCAAAACTTGAACTCTTCAAACCATCGGTCCAGCAAGATTTAGCAGCTAAAATCCCCCCAATTATTCTAAATAATTCTTTAGGCGGGTATATACCTCCTGCATGTTTAATCCCTATGGACGTCCGCTTTAAGGATCTTACCGAGGCAGTTTTTTCACCAGCATATTGTAAGTAATTTTTATTTATTTCAGGCTTACATTCAAACACAGCATAAACAGCTTCAACAGGTATGTATTTATGATTTTGTTGGGTAAGTAATAATGGCGTATATTGAGGATCATATATAACAACATCAATTTGGTGACTCTTATTACCCTGATTATCAATAATTATGCCCTTATCAATTTCATAACGCTTTGGCAGATAGCTTCTTAATAATTCAATCCAGCTATCTTCATGTACATCACCTTTCGTTCCTGGGTGTTCTATTCCCCTGGAGGCACGTTGAAGATTATGCTCGAGGTCAGTTTGGACATCGGTAAATACGTCTCTCAGCCATTTTGTCTTACTCATAGTTAACTACCTCCAAATGGTGGTGTTGGTTGAACCGATTCAACTAGTTCAACAGCTCTATCTTCTAATACTGCGTTGTTAGGAAAAGCATCCAAAACTATGGTAGGGATTAATCTTTGTGATATATCAGAAAAAGAAAAACCATAATTTCGATTTTCATTAGGCCCTGTCATCTCGGCTATTTGATTGATGATTCCAGATTCAAAATTAAACGGTGATAAAAGTCGGGTCAAAATTGATGTTCTTTGTTGCAGGCTTGGGCGCTTAAATAGCATGATTTCCGCAGCTCTTCGTTGAACAGCCGGATCTAACGAGTCTAACCGATTCGTACACATAATCACCGCAGCAGGTAACCCAGCATTTGCCAAAGAATCAATACCACGAATAAATGCGTTTACTCCAGCTCTATCTTCATGATGCATTTGATCTGACTCTCTAGATTGAGCTAAGGCGTCAGCTTCATCAATTAGTAGAATCACAGCACCTCTAGATTTTCCACTTTCACTTTTGAATTTATTGGCCAGTTGTTTAGTACGATTAAATGCTGACGAAACTAACTGAGTCATTTCCCCAACCCTTCCTTGCCCTCTTGAGGAAAGGCTTAATGGTAATAAAGTTACATTTATTTTATTCAGTCTTGCAACACTATCTCCAATAGTTTCTGCTAGTTCAGTCTTACCAGAACCAACATCACCAGCCAATATTATGAGCGGAGGACGAGATATCATCGGTTTTAACGCCTCAAAATGGTCTCCATGGAATTTTTTTATCCATACTTCTAAGGCGTTCGGATTAACCAATAAACTGAGCATTTTGGCTAAACGATTTTTGTAATCATCTAAACCGACAAGTCTATTTAGTCTCATCTGGGCATCGAAGTCTGGAAACTCTTGGGTATCTTCAAATATATTCATTACTTCTGTTTCGATCATTATCAATAATTCCTTACAGTTGAACGAGATAAGCTTCTATCACCAGCTGAATAGTTTTTGTCACTTTCTAAATATCCAGATACCCCAGGAGTATCACCAGACACTCTTTGAATAGGTAAAGTCAATTTAAAATTATCCCTTTCTTCTTGGGTAAGATTAAAGTACTTTGATGTATATTCTACGAAGCTTCCAAAGCTGGCCCCTGATATATCCGCATTAGGCCTCAATGTCCCAGGCATATCGTCAACACCATTAGATATTTCGTTGGATGTATAAGAAAAAGTAGGTTCAATCCACTTCCCATCACGCTTAAATCCAAAAGTGGCTTTTTCTAAATATCCATTCTTTAATAGTTGAGCAATTTCTTCTTCAAAATCAGCAATCTGAATGTTACTAGGATTATTGTAAAAACGCTGCATCCGTCTCAAATCTGCAGCTACTTTTGCAGACATATAACGTGCATGAGTAATGGTAAATGTACTTGAACTTGTAGCTGTTTGTGAGTAGCTCATTATTTATCCTGTAAATGCTGTTCCAAAAACGATTTGCCAGTAACTTACTGTTAAGCCTTTTGTTGGTGAAAACTCAGCTGCATCAATCGCATCGCCAGCTTCCATTGCAGCATTAACAATCAAATCAGCTTGATAACGTGTATATAATCCAGAAACATTATTTTCATTATTAACAGGGTCAATAATTTGTACTGGATCATTGAAGTCATTAATGCTGGCCGCTGCACAATAATCTTCAAAGACTAATTTTTCTTCTAAGTTCGTCTTAACTATATAAGTAAAAAATGATTGAAGAGCTTCAATATAATTAGAGAAATCAACTCCTTGATCACATAACTTCGCCAAAATCAATTCAATCATAAATGATTTAAACCGGAAACCTTCGACTTCCATTTTTTGCTTTCTGGCCCAATATTTTACTAATCTAACTACTTGAGTGAAATGATCTGGTTGCTTTGTTTTACGTGCTTTAGCAAACTTCAAATGTAAAGGTATACTAGTTTCTAAATATGAACCGTCAGATTGACTAACTAGCTGACCTCGCCACTCTGGATCTCCAAAATATAAAATGGGAACTAAATCAACATCGAGACCACTTCCAGCAAATGAAACACAAATACTATATGTTTGTCGTATAATCTGTTCTGGTTTAAAGTTGGGGTATGCTTTTTGGATTTTATCAACTAAATAATCTAATAACTCACTCAATTCAGTATCAGAATTTAGTCCTGAAATATAAACAGCAACGTCAATGTCATTTAGTGTTTTTAATCCCGTTCCCTTTGCTAAACTTCCCGATAATTGCATTCTCTTTAATGAAAAGTCAGGATGTTCTTTTAAGTAACTTTCAAGTTTATCTCTTAAACCTTTAGCCTGTTTTCTGAACATATCAGCTTTGGTTTTAGGTAAATTGACTTTATCTTTAGCAAATTGCAGGATTTCACTGTGTGAAATATGTTCAAGTGACATTCCTGCCTCCTTTTAAAATAATTAATGACGACAGTGAGTTATAATGGGGGGTGAGCGTTTATTAATCAAGTGGCAACAAAAAAAGATAATTTTTAATAAAATTATAAATAATACTGTTTCATCTCAAAGTAATAAGATGCCCTGGCTGTTTCCCTCATAATTGCGGTCTTCCAGCGGTATGAACTAGCTTGATAAATTCATTTATTGCCCAATTGCATATTCTCATGCATCGCGATCACCTAATACCATCTAAGCCGATCACCTAATACCATTCATCGCGATCACTCAATACCATCGATGCCGATCACTTTTCGGTCAAAATAGTATTGAGTGATCGGCT
>NZ_JCAYNT010000035.1:0-14911 GCF_059758095.1 Shewanella sp. MF05913 | reverse complement strand
TTGAAGTAGCATCTGCCACTGAGTAGTTGTTCTGTATGTTTTCATCACCTGCTCCAAATTTATCATTAAGCAGGTATTTTTAGACAATCAGAGCATCGATGCTAGGTGTACTTTGCTAGACGCATACAAAAGAAACATCAAAATATCTAATAGAGATTAGGCAGTCATGGAGTATAAAAATCATCGAAATTAAAGCTTAAGAAAACTCGTTTAATGGTTCTAGCTTGTGATAAAGCGTGATTTTTCTGGTAAAAAAAAACTAAAATTAACTTTAAAAATTAGCTATCAAAATTAGCTAAACCTGGTCATGGAACCAACATGGCAGTAATCTGTAACAATAGTAAAGACGAGTGCTATAAATCATGCCCCATATACAAGCACCTATATACTATGACTATGGTAATGGGTTCTGCTACTGCTAGAACAATAACAAGATTGATGCGCAACAGAATTAAGGTTTGTTTTATACCAATCCGCATTAATAAGTCACCACTCAGAATGCGTCCTGCGCTTATTGATTAAGGCGTGGCTACATCGTAATTGTTCCCATTTCGAATAGCGAGCACACATAACAAAAAGATACTGTAAGATTCCTTTCTGTCGAGTTTTAAAAGGCTTAGACCGCGGTGTATGGCATAGAAAGAAGACGACTACCCATTCACTCATACGCCTTGTTTAAGCTCTTTTAAACTATCACTGAGTCATCACTTATCAAAGCGGAATAGGATTTAATAAAATTGAAACAAAACTATGTATGAAGGGGTTCTGGCTGTGGTTGAAATATAAGTCATCAAAGATAAAACCAAGATTGTGAATTACATTTCAGGAAGAAAATGTAGGTATAAAAAAACCGAGCCTAAGCTCGGTTTTTAGTTGAGTAATTAAAATTACTCAGCAGCTTCAGGGCGACCTACTAACTCGATGTAAGCCATTGGGGCTTTATCACCGGCACGTAGGCCACACTTAAGAATACGGGTGTAACCGCCAGGACGATCCTGGAAGCGTGGACCCAATTCAGTAAATAACTTACCTACAACTTCAGCGTCGCGGGTACGAGCGAAAGCTAAACGGCGATTTGCAACGCTGTCAACTTTAGCAAGTGTTATTAGAGGTTCAACTACGCGACGCAGTTCTTTCGCTTTAACAGTAGTTGTCTTGATAATCTCATGACGAACTATTGAACAAGCCATGTTACGAAACATAGCTTGACGATGACTGCTGTTGCGGTTTAGTTGACGACCACTCTTACGATGGCGCATGACCTAATCCTTATAACCTAAATCTGTACTAACCTGAGACTTATAGGTCGTCTGCTAAACTAGCTGGAGGCCAGTTTTCAAGACGCATACCTAACGACAGTCCGCGAGACGCTAAAACATCCTTAATTTCCGTAAGAGACTTCTTACCTAAGTTAGGGGTCTTAAGCAACTCAACTTCAGTGCGTTGTACCAGATCTCCGATGTAATGAATCGCTTCGGCTTTTAAACAGTTAGCCGAACGTACAGTTAGCTCTAAATCGTCGACAGGACGCAGCAAAATCGGATCAAACTCCGGTTTCTCTTCTACAACAGCCTGCTCAGTAACATCACGTAATTCAACAAACGCATCTAGCTGTTCAGCTAAAATAGTTGCAGAACGACGAATTGCTTCCTCAGGATCAATAGTACCATTAGTGGTCATATCAATCACAAGTTTATCTAAGTCAGTACGCTGTTCTACACGAGCAGCTTCAACATTATAAGCAATGCGAGCTACAGGTGAGAATGAAGCATCAACCAACAGGCGACCAATTGGGCGATCGTCGTCTTCAGTTTGTGCACGAGCCGAAGCTGGCACATAACCACGACCACGCTCAACGCGGATACGCATGCTGATATCATTATTACCGGTCAAGTGACAGATAACATGATCAGGATTCATAATGGTAACATCACCATCATGTGTGATATCTGCTGCTGTAACAGGGCCTGTGCCGGACTTGCTTAATGTAAGCAAAGCCTCGTCTTTACCCTCGATAGTCACTGCTAATCCCTTAAGATTAAGCAATATCTCAAGGATATCTTCTTGTACGCCTTCCTTACTGCTGTACTCATGCAGTACTCCGTCAATTTCGACTTCAGTAACTGCACAGCCTGGCATAGACGACAATAGGATGCGACGCAACGCGTTACCTAAGGTATGGCCAAAACCACGTTCGAGTGGCTCTAGTGTAACTTTGGCGCGAGTTGAATTAACCTGCTCAATATCAACGAGACGCGGTTTAAGAAATTCTGTAACAGAACCCTGCATTGTGTCCTCTCTTGTTTGTTAGCTTTACTTAGAGTAAAGCTCGACGATCAGCTGTTCGTTAATATCCGCAGACAAATCGCTACGTTCTGGAACGCGCTTGAAAGCACCTTCCATTTTCGCATTGTCGACTTCTACCCATGTAGGCTTCTCGCGTTGACCAGCCACTTCTAAAGCCGCTTTAATACGAGCTTGAGTACGTGACTTTTCACGGATGCTTACAACATCATTCGCAGACACTTTGAATGACGGAATGTTAACAACACGACCGTTAACCATAACAGATTTATGGCTTACTAGCTGACGTGATTCTGCACGAGTAGAACCGAAACCCATACGATAAACGACGTTATCTAGGCGGACTTCTAAAAGTTGTAATAGGTTTTCACCAGTATTACCTTTTAGACGTGCAGCTTCTTTATAGTAGTTACGGAATTGCTTTTCTAACACACCGTAAATACGACGAACTTTTTGTTTCTCGCGTAGCTGTAAACCGTACTCAGACAAACGTGGCTTACGTGCGCCATGTTGTCCTGGTGCAGCTTCAAGCTTACACTTCGAATCGATTGCTCTCACACCGCTTTTTAGGAAAAGGTCTGTACCTTCTCTGCGGCTGAGCTTGAGCTTAGGACCCAAGTATCTTGCCATGATCTTTCTCCAACTATCCTATATACGCAGTGTTATACACGACGTTTTTTAGGTGGACGACAGCCATTATGAGGGATAGGCGTCACATCGGTAATGTTAGTTATTTTATAACCAACAGCGTTCAGCGCACGAATGGCTGATTCACGACCTGGACCTGGACCCTTCACGAAAACTTCAAGGTTTTTAACACCGTAGTCTTGAGCAGCAATACCTGCACGCTCAGCAGCTACCTGTGCAGCGAATGGTGTTGATTTACGTGAACCACGGAAACCAGAACCACCTGAGGTAGCCCATGACAACGCATTACCTTGACGATCTGTAATGGTGACAATTGTGTTGTTGAAAGAAGCATGGATATGAGCCATGCCATCTGCAACCTGTTTACGTACGCGCTTACGCGGAGAACGTGACGGAACTTTAGCCATTTTGGTTTACCTTCCCGTTACTTTCTTATTGGTTTACGTGGACCTTTACGCGTACGCGCATTGGTCTTAGTACGTTGCCCACGAAGAGGCAGGCTACGACGATGGCGGAGACCACGATAACAACCAAGGTCCATAAGACGTTTGATGTTCATTGAAATCTCACGACGCAAGTCACCTTCTACAGTGTATTTGGCGACTTCTTCGCGTAGGATATCTATTTGAGCTTCGCTCAATTCCTTGATCTTAGCGTCTTCAGCAATTGAAGTAGATGCGCAGATTGCTCTAGCGCGTGTACGTCCAATACCAAAGATTGCAGTCAATGCAATGACTGTATGCTTTTGATCAGGAATGTTAATGCCAGCGATACGGGCCACTATGCACTCCTTAAAGTTAAAGGCCATCTGCGAAAAGCCCGAAAGGATACTCGACAGACGACAGATTTGCAAACAATATTTTTAGTCAGCCCATTATTGAGCTGACCAAAATTCTTTCTTAGCCTTGACGCTGTTTGTGTTTTGGTTCAACACAGATAACGCGAACAACGCCACTACGCTTGACGATCTTGCAATTACGGCAGATCTTCTTCACGGAAGCTCGAACTTTCATTTCATCACTCCGTCAAAGTAATCTTATTTACCAAAGCGATCTAAGTTCGCTTTGTTCACAAGATTAGCTTTCTTCATCACAGACTCATACTGATGAGACATCATATGGGTCTGAACCTGAGCCATGAAGTCCATGATTACGACTACAATAATTAGTAGTGAAGTACCGCCAAAATAGAACTGTACTTTCCACGCAATTAACATGAACTCCGGAATTAAGCAGATAAAGGTAATGTACAACGCACCCGCTAAGGTTAAGCGTGTCATGACTTTATCTATGTAACGCGAAGTCTGTTCTCCGGGACGGATCCCAGGAATGAATGCACCACTCTTTTTCAGATTATCCGCTGTTTCGCGTGGATTGAAAACCAACGCAGTATAGAAGAAACAGAAAAAGATGATTGCTGTCGCGTACAATAATGAATACAGCGGTTGCCCAGGGGACACAGCTAAAGCGAAATCGCTTAACCATGACATAGACTCATTTTGACCAAACCACTGAGCCAGTGTGCCTGGAAACAAAATAATGCTGGATGCAAAAATTGGTGGAATCACACCTGCCATGTTCACTTTTAATGGTAAGTGAGTGCTTTGCGCTGCAAAAACCTTTCGGCCTTGTTGGCGTTTAGCGTAGTTAACGACGATACGACGTTGACCACGTTCCACAAATACCACTAAATAAGTTACAGCAAATACGATTACCGCGAGCAACAGTAGTACTAATACATTCATGTCACCTTGACGAGCTTGCTCGGCTGTTGAGCCGATAGCCGATGGTAAACCTGCAACAATACCTGCGAAAATTAAAATCGAGATACCATTACCAATACCACGTTCGGTAATTTGTTCGCCTAGCCACATTAGGAACATCGTTCCAGTAACTAAACTGACAACAGCAACAAAGTAGAAACCAAATCCAGGATTGGCAACAAGGCCAGGCATGAGATTTGGTAAACCCGTTGCAATACCGATAGATTGCAATGTACCCAACACAAGTGTGCCATATCGAGTATATTGACTGATTTTTTTACGCCCTGATTCGCCTTCTTTTTTCAATTCAGCTAGTGCAGGATGCACAACAGTCAATAACTGCATGATAATAGATGCCGAAATATACGGCATTATACCTAATGCGAAGATAGAAGCACGCTCTAAAGCACCACCCGAGAACATGTTAAACATGCCAAGGATGGTATCTTTCTGCTGAGCAAAAAGCTCTGCTAATACAGCTGCGTCAATACCAGGAATTGGCACGAACGAACCGGCTCTAAAGACGATAATCGCACCAATCACGAACAGAAGACGAGTTTTCAGTTCAGAGAAACCGCCTTTCGCGCTTTTTAAATCAAGTCCTGGTTTTGCCATCGACGTATTATTCCTCGATCTTGCCACCGGCAGCTTCAATAGCTGCACGAGCACCTTTGGTTACCTTTAGACCTTTTACAGTCACTGGGCGGTCAATGGTACCTGAAAGAACGATTTTCGCAAACTGGATGTTGCGAGTAATAACGTTCGCATCTTTCAGTGCATTCAAATCGACAACATCACCGTTAACTTTTGCTAGTTCGAGTAAACGAACTTCAGCTGTTACCAAAGCGCGACGCGAGGTAAAACCAAACTTAGGTAGACGGATCTTAAGCGGCATTTGACCACCTTCAAAACCGACGCGAACGCCGCCGCCTGAACGAGACTTCTGACCTTTATGGCCGCGCCCCGCTGTTTTACCTAAACCTGAACCAATACCACGGCCTACACGCTTAGGAGCAGATTTAGAACCTGCTGCTGGAGATAGAGTATTTAGACGCATTATCTTATTCCTCCACCGAAACCATGTAGTACACCTTATTGATCATACCGCGAACTGAAGGAGTATCTTCAACTTCAACAGTGTGACCAATACGACGCAGACCTAAACCGGTTAGGGTAGCACGGTGTTTTGGTAAACGACCGATGCTGCTTTTAGTCTGTGTTACTTTTAAAGTTTTAGTAGCCATGGTGCATTACCCCCGAATTTCATCAACATTCAGGCCACGTTTTGCTGCGATTTGAGCTGGTGACTTCATGTGCACCAACGCATCGACAGTTGCGCGAACGATGTTGATCGGGTTAGTAGAACCGTATGCTTTTGACAGAACGTTATGAACGCCTGCAACTTCTAATACGGCACGCATTGCGCCACCGGCAATAATACCGGTACCCTGTGATGCTGGTTGCATATAAACTTTTGAACCAGTATGGCGACCTTTAACTGGGTGATGCAAAGTACCTGCATTCAACTCCACGGTTACCATGTTACGACGGGCTTTTTCCATTGCTTTTTGAATAGCAGCTGGAACTTCACGCGCTTTTCCATAGCCATAGCCGATCTTACCGTTACCGTCACCCACTACTGTTAGTGCTGTGAAGCTAAAGATACGACCGCCCTTAACGACTTTAGAAACACGATTAACTGCAATCAATTTCTCTTGCAGATCGTCTTTTTGCTGAGCTTCTAATTTAGCCATTTTATAACCCCTTAGAATTTCAGGCCAGCTTCACGAGCGGCATCTGCAAGAGCAGCTACACGGCCATGATACTTGAATCCAGAACGGTCGAACGCAACAATAGCTACGCCCTTCTCGATCGCACGCTCAGCAACAGTTTTACCCACTGCTTTGGCCGCATCTACGTTTCCGGTACTCTTTAGTTGCTCTTTAACTGTTTTTTCAACAGTTGACGCAGCAGCTAACACCTTAAATTCAGGACTGATCACCTGAGCATAGATGTGACGCGGTGTACGATGTACAACCAGACGGTTCACGCCTAGCTCTTGGATCTTCTTACGTGCACGTAACGCGCGACGTAAGCGAGATGTTTTCTTATCCATATCGCGTTACCTACTTCTTCTTAGCCTCTTTACGGCGTACAACTTCGTCGTCATAGCGAACACCTTTGCCTTTGTAAGGCTCTGGTGGACGATAGCCACGAATGTTGGCTGCAGTTTGACCTACTAACTGTTTATCAACGCCTGTTAGGACGATTTCAGTTTGACTAGGACATTCAGCAGTTACGCCTGCGGGAAGTTTGTGTACTAATGGATGTGAAAAACCTAATGTCAGGTCTAAGTCGCTACCAGCAATCTTTGCACGGTAACCAACGCCAACCAATTTAAGTTTTCTCACAAAACCTTGAGATACACCAACAATCATATTGTTTACTAGTGCACGAGTAGTACCAGCCTGTGCCCAAGCGTCAGAAACGCCTTCAACAGGTAGGAACTTTATTTGTGCATCTTCAATAACAACATTAACCGCATTATTGATTACTCGAGTCAGACTTCCTTTACCGCCTTTAACGGTTAAAGTCTGTTCGCTTATAGTCACCTCTACGCCAGCAGGGATAGTGACTGGTGCCTTTGCAACACGAGACATTACTAACTCCTTACGCTACGTAGCAGATAACCTCGCCACCCGAGCCAAATTGGCGGGCGGCACGATCAGTCATCAAGCCTTGAGAAGTGGACACAATTGCGATACCCAGACCGCCCATAACCTTTGGAAGTTCGTCTTTACCTTTGTAAATACGAAGACCAGGACGGCTTACGCGCTGGATAGTCTCAACGACTGGTTTGCCTTGAAAATACTTTAATGTAATTTCTAATTCAGGCTTAGCTTCATCTGCTACGGCGTAGTCAGTAATGAAACCTTCATCTTTAAGTAATTTCGCGATTGCTACTTTTAACTTAGCTGAAGGCATCTTTACAGATACGTGGTTAGCAGCTTGGCCGTTACGAATACGGGTTAACATATCCGCAATAGGATCTTGCATGCTCATATTAGCTTACTCCGTGACAAGTGCTTACCAGCTGGCCTTACGTAGACCAGGAACTTCACCGCGCATAGTTGCTTCACGTAATTTAATACGGCTTAAGCCGAATTTACGTAAAACGCCATGTGGGCGACCAGTTTGATTACAGCGATTGCGTTGACGCGATGCGCTTGAATCACGTGGTAGTGCTTGCAACTTAAGCACAGCATCCCAACGATCTTCGTCAGAAGACTCTGGGTTACTGATAGTAGCTTTAAGTGCTAGACGCTTCTCAGCGAACTTAGCTACGAGCTGCGCACGTTTTGCTTCACGTGCTTTCATAGATGTTTTAGCCATTATGCTACCCTTATTTCTTAAATGGGAAGTTAAAAGCGGTCAACAAAGCACGACCTTCTTCGTCATTCTTCGCAGTGGTAGTGATAACAATATCCATACCGCGAATTTTATCGATTTTATCGTAATCGATTTCTGGGAAGATGATCTGCTCTTTCACACCCATTGCGTAGTTACCACGGCCGTCAAACGCTTTAGCGCTTAAGCCACGGAAGTCACGAATACGTGGAATTGCAATGTCAACTAGACGCTCTAAAAATTCCCACATACGCTCACCGCGTAGGGTAACTTTACAGCCAATAGGGTAGCCTTCACGGATTTTAAAACCAGCAACTGATTTACGAGCAACAGTTACAATTGGTTTTTGACCAGCGATTGCAGTCATGTCACGAAGCGCATGCTCCATAACTTTCTTATCTGCAACAGCTTCGCCAACACCCATATTAAGGGTGATTTTCTCAATCCGAGGGACTTGCATGACACTGCTATAACCGAACTTTTTAGCTAGTTCAGCGACCACAGTCTCTTGATATTTATCATGCAGTTTCGCCATCGTTTACTCCAAATTACTTAACGAGTTCGCTGTTCGACTTAAAGAAACGGACTTTTTTACCGTCTTCAAATCGGAAACCAACACGATCCGCCTTGCCTGTGGCTTGGTTAAAGATCGCAACGTTTGATGCTTGTATCGGTGCTTCTTTCTCGATAACGCCGCCAGTCACGCCCAATTGTGGGTTTGGCTTCTGGTGCTTTTTAACTAGATTGATGCCTTCAACAATTAATTTACCAGTAGGTAGAACTTGAGAAACCTTAGCGCGTTTACCCTTGTCTTTACCTGCTAATATTACTACTTCGTCTTCACGACGGATTTTAGCTGCCATTTTGAAGCTCCTTACAGTACTTCTGGTGCCAGCGAGACAATTTTCATGAATTTATCATTACGCAATTCACGTGTCACTGGGCCAAAGATACGAGTACCAATCGGTGCAAGGTTTGCGTTAAGCAATACCGCTGCATTCCGATCGAAGCGAATGACAGAACCGTCTGGACGACGTACGCCTTTCTTAGTACGGACTACCACCGCGTTATATACATCACCTTTCTTCGCTTTAGCGCGAGGAATTGCTTCTTTAACAGAAACTTTAATGATGTCGCCGATACCGGCATAACGACGATGAGAGCCACCCAAGACCTTAATACACTGAACTCTGCGTGCGCCGCTGTTACATGCGACGTCTAGAGTCGATTGCATTTGGATCATTTCAAGTGCTCCGCTATCGTTACTACACAATCCCACTATGGGAGTATATTTTGAACCAAATTTAAGCAATAATTTACTCAAAAATGGCGCGCAAGTATAACACCACATTTTACGAATGCATAGCAAAAAAAACAAACGGCCCCAAATTCTGGAGCCGTTTACGTTATCCTAATAAAAATTAGGCTTTTGTTACTACTTCAGCTAGTGTCCAAGACTTAGTCTTAGATAGAGGACGACACTGACTAATTGTCACGATGTCACCTTCATTACACTGATTAGTTTCGTCATGTGCATGGATCTTAGTTGTACGCTTAATGTACTTCCCATAAATAGGGTGTTTCACTTGGCGTTCAATAGCAACAGTGATAGATTTTTCCATCTTGTTGCTTACAACTTTACCTTGCAAAGTACGGGTTTTATCAGACATTACGCACCTGCCTTAGAAGTAATAATGGTCTTAACACGTGCAATGTTACGACGCACTAGTTTCAATTGATTCGTTTGAGTCAATTGACCAGTAGCGTGTTGCATACGCAGGTTAAACTGCTCACGCAGCAGACCAAGTAATTCAGCGTTAAGTTCTTCAACGCTCTTTTCTCTTAGTTCGCTCGCTTTCATTACATCACCGTCTTAGTTACGAAGGTAGTCTTTAAAGGAAGTTTGGCAGAAGCCAAAGCGAAGGCTTCACGAGCCAAAGCTTCAGGTACACCACCCATCTCATAAAGAACCTTACCAGGTTGAATCTGACATACCCAGTATTCAACGTTACCTTTACCTTTACCCATACGCACTTCAAGAGGCTTAGAGGTAATTGGCTTGTCAGGGAAAACTCGAATCCAAATTTGTCCTTGACGTTTAACATGACGTGTCATGGCACGACGTGCAGATTCAATTTGACGTGCAGTTAAACGGCCACGGCCGACTGCTTTCAAACCGAAAGTACCAAAGCTAACTTCAGTACCGTTCGCTAGACCACGGTTGCGGCCCTTGAACATCTTGCGAAACTTCATACGTTTAGGTTGCAGCATAAAAGTTTCTCCTATTTACCACGAGGCTTACGCTTAGGTTGCTGCTTTGGCTCTTCAATAGCAGGTATTAAACCGTCTAGAACTTCGCCTTTGAAGATCCAAACTTTAATACCAATCACACCATATTGCGTGTGACTTTCTGCAGTTGAGTAGTCGATATCAGCACGTAATGTATGTAAAGGTACACGACCTTCACGATACCATTCAGCACGTGCGATTTCAGCGCCACCTAAACGGCCGCTCACTTGAACTTTGATACCTTGAGCACCAATGCGCATTGCGTTTTGAACTGCGCGCTTCATAGCACGACGGAACATAACACGACGTTCTAATTGCTGAGCAATAGAGTCAGCAACTAACTTAGCGTCTAATTCAGGTTTACGGATTTCAGCGATGTTGATTTGAGCAGTAGTGCCTGTGATTTTAGACACATGTGCACGTAATACTTCAACGTCTTCACCTTTCTTACCAATCACAACACCTGGACGGGCAGTGTGAATCGTAACGCGGATGCTTTTCGCTGGGCGTTCGATAACAATCTTAGATACTGATGCGGCTTTTAACTTTGCAGTTAAATATTGACGCACTTCCCAGTCGCTGTTCAGATTATTTGCATAATCTGATTTATCGGCGTACCAGGTAGAGATCCAAGGCTTGGTGATACCCAGACGGATACCATTAGGATGTACTTTCTGTCCCATTGCTCTCTTCTCCTAGCGATCTGCTACAACCACAGTGATGTGGCTGGTACGCTTCATGATACGATCAGCGCGGCCTTTGGCACGTGGCATGATACGCTTCATTGTTGGGCCTTCATCTACGAAGACGGCTCCAACTTTAAGCTCATCAATATCCGCACCTTCGTTGTGTTCGGCGTTTGCGATAGCTGAGTCAAGTACTTTCTTAACCAGTACGGCGGCTTTCTTTGGGCTGAACGTCAAAATCTCGAGGGCCTTAGAAACTGGCAATCCACGAATCTGATCAGCAACTAGACGGGCCTTCTGCGCAGACGTACGAGCAAAACGATGTTTAGCTAAAACTTCCATCTTATTCCTCCCGTATTAACGCTTCTTCGCTTTCTTATCTGCAGCATGGCCGCGATAAGTGCGAGTTGGTGAAAATTCACCAAGCTTGTGGCCGATCATCTCGTCAGTTACGAACACAGGTACGTGCTGACGACCATTATGGACAGCGATGGTCAACCCAATCATATTAGGGATGATCATTGAGCGGCGAGACCAAGTTTTAATTGGCTTTTTATCTCCCGCTTCCATCGCTTTCTCTACCTTCTTCAGCAAGTGCAGGTCAATGAAGGGACCTTTCTTGAGAGAACGTGGCATGGCGAATCCTCTTACTTATTTATTACGACGACGTACGATGTACTTGTCAGTGCGCTTGTTACTACGAGTTTTATAACCCTTAGTTGGCACACCCCATGGACTCACTGGATGACGTCCACCAGAAGTACGGCCTTCACCACCACCATGTGGATGGTCTACTGGGTTCATTGCAACACCACGCACTGTAGGGCGTATGCCTCTCCAGCGCTTAGCACCTGCTTTGCCTAACTGGCGTAGCATGTGTTCGGCATTACCAACTTCACCAAATGTCGCGCGGCAATCTACTGGAACTTTACGCATTTCGCCAGAGCGAAGACGTAGAGTTGCGTAGGCACCATCACGAGCAACAACTTGTACATAAGCACCAGCTGAACGTGCGATCTGAGCGCCTTTACCAGGCTTCATTTCAACAGCGTGTACAACTGAACCGACAGGAATGTTGCGTAACGGCATAGCGTTACCAGTCTTGATTTCTGCATCCAAACCAGATTTGATTGGGTCGCCAGCTTTCATGCCTTTAGCAGCAAGAATATAACGACGTTCACCATCTGCATACAGTACTAACGCAATGTGCGCTGTACGGTTTGGATCGTATTCAAGACGTTCAACTTTCGCAGGGATACCATCTTTATCGCGTTTAAAGTCGATTAAACGATAGTGCTGCTTATGTCCACCACCTACGTGGCGTACAGTGATACGACCAGTATTGTTACGGCCACCACTTTTGGTTTTTCTCGCCAACAGGCCAGCAAAAGGTTTACCCTTATGCAGGTCCGTATTCACCACTTTAACTACGTGGCGACGACCTGGAGAGGTTGGCTTACACTTAATAACTGCCATGATAATTCTCCTATGCTTACTCAGCGCCGCCGACGAAATCGATGTCAGCACCCGCAACTAAAGTTACATAAGCTTTTTTCCAATCGCTACGACGACCTACACGGCCACCGGTACGTTTGGTTTTGCCTTTGTTAACTAAAGTACGAACTGAATCTACTTCAACTTCAAATAGCTTCGCTACTGCAGCTTTGATCTCTGCTTTAGTCGCATCGATTGCTACGCGGAAAACTACAGTGTTGTTCTTCTCAGCGACTACAGTACTCTTTTCAGAGATATGTGGTGCTAGAATCACTTTTAGCAAACGTTCTTCGCGGATCATGCTAGCATCTCCTCGATTTGCTTCACTGCATCAGCAGTAACAAGAACAGTGTTGAACGCAATTAGACTAACTGGGTCTAGACCCGCTACGTCACGTACGTCAACTTTGTATAAGTTGCGAGCTGCTAAGAATAAATTCTCATCAACTTCAGCTGTAACAATTAGAACGTCTTCTAAGTTCATTGCTGCTAATTTAGCTTTAAGCTCTTTAGTTTTAGGAGCTTCAACACTAAATGATTCAACAACAACTAAACGCTCTTGACGTACCAATTCAGACAGAATGCTCTTAAGAGCACCACGGTACATCTTCTTGTTAACTTTTTGGCTGTGATCTTGGGTTTTAGCAGCGAATGTTACGCCACCGCCACGCCAGATTGGGCCTTTAACACTACCGGCACGAGCGCGGCCTGTGCCTTTCTGGCGCCATGGTTTTTTACCAGAGCCAGTTACTTCCGCACGAGTCTTTTGAGCACGAGTGCCCTGACGTGCGTTTGCAGCGTAAGCTACAACTACCTGATGAACCAGTGCCTCGTTAAAGTCACGGCCGAAGGTAGTTTCGGAAACTTCAAGAGCGCTTTGCGCGTCTTTCAATACCAATTCCATTACTATCTCCTCAGACCTAAGCTTTAACTGCAGGCTTAATGATTAGATCACCATTGGTAGCGCCTGGAACTGCGCCGCGTACTAATAACAAGTTACGCTCTGCATCAACACGTACAACGTGTAGATTTTGAGTAGTTACTTGCTCAGCACCCATATGACCTGACATTTTTTTGCCTTTGAATACACGACCAGGCGTTTGGTTCTGACCAATAGAACCGTTCGCGCGGTGCGCCAATGAGTTACCGTGAGTCGCATCTTGAGTACGGAAGTTCCAGCGTTTAATACCGCCTTGGAAGCCCTTACCTTTTGATTGACCAGTAACATCTACTTTCACAACTTCTGCGAAAATATCAACATTAAGCTCAGCACCAACTTCAATGCCTTCGCCTTCACCATCTGCTAAACGCAATTCCCATAAACCACGACCGGCTTCTAC
The DNA here is from genome assembly GCF_059758095.1 of Shewanella sp. MF05913. NCBI lineage: Bacteria > Pseudomonadati > Pseudomonadota > Gammaproteobacteria > Alteromonadales > Shewanellaceae > Shewanella > Shewanella sp. MF05913. Next base: position 981 of record NZ_JCAYNT010000035.1, on the reverse strand, counting down.
GCCGCCCTTGGCAAAATGACCTGCTTCTGCTTTGGTGATGCGATTGGCTTTTTTGGTACCAGTAGTCACTTGAAGTGCGCGGTAGCCGTCAGTTTCTAAAGTTTTCACTTGAGTAACGCGGTTGCCAGCAATTTCAATTACTGTTACAGGGATTGACGTACCATCTTCTGTGAAGATGCGAGTCATACCCACTTTACGACCAATAAGACCGATAGCCATCTCTCAAACCTCTTCTAAGGATCTCAATTAACCTAAGCTAATCTGAACGTCGACACCAGCCGCAAGATCTAAACGCATTAATGCGTCTACAGTCTTTTCTGTTGGCTCTACGATGTCAACTAAACGCTTGTGGGTACGAATTTCGTACTGATCACGTGCATCTTTATTAACGTGCGGAGAGATCAAAACGGTATAACGCTCTTTGCGTGTTGGTAGTGGAATAGGACCACGTACCTGCGCGCCTGTACGCTTAGCAGTTTCAACGATTTCCGCTGTAGACTGATCAATCAAACGATGATCAAAGCCTTTCAAGCGGATACGGATTCTTTGGTTCTGCATTGACCAGAGCTCCTAAAATGGACACATAAAAAATCACCCTCTAGCTTTTTCCTTTCTGGAAAAGCAGAGCGAGATGATTTAACCGTTCGACTCCCAATCGGAGTCGCTATGAATATGAATAACCTAAAAGGTTAAACAAATATTTTCGCTGCACATGTCAGCGAGAGGGCAATTATACAGATCTTCTATTGGAGATCAAGCCCATTGTGTAAATAGTCTTCAGAAAGTCTTTTCACAATCAATTGCGGCGCATTTTACACAATTTATGCGTTTATGCTAGCAGATTGTCTGATTTATTCCTAAAAACAAAAAAGGAAGCCGAAGCTTCCTTTTTCAGTGTTCACTAAAGTCGCTATTACGCGATGATTTTAGCTACTACACCAGCACCAACTGTACGGCCACCTTCACGGATAGCGAAACGTA
>NZ_JCAYNT010000034.1:0-15540 GCF_059758095.1 Shewanella sp. MF05913 | reverse complement strand
GGCGAACATCATCACATTGAGATAATGCTTTTTCAACAGCTTGAACTTTAAATTCTTGTGTAAATCGACGACTCATTTTATTGCCTCTATTAAAAGTTAGAGGCGACAACTATCCTGACACAGGGGGTGCATAAAGTCCATGGACCAACATTCATTGATTGCCTCTGGCACCGCCAATGCGTCCGGTTTATCACGCTTCAAGCGTTTCTTCGGCTTAATTCGTAGATTTAGCTCCAATTCTCGGTAAATCCTATACACCCGCTTATGGTTCCATCGGTAGCGTTTCACGTTACGTAAAAAGTAATAACATAGCCCAAACCCCCAACTCCGATGGGTTGATGTCAGTTGCTGTAACCAGTCGGCTATTGCAGCGTTTTCATCACTGAGTTTTGCCTGATAGCGATAACAGCTCTCACTGAGTCCAAACAAGGCACACGCAAATGCGATCGAAATGGCTTTATCTTGCACCGCCTTTTGCGCCAGCTCCCGCCGCCGCGACGGCTTTACCACTTTTTTTCGATGGCCTCTTTGAGTATTTCAGCTTTGAGTCGCTCTTCGGCATACATTTTTTTGAGTCGTGAATTCTCAGCCTCTAACTCCTTCAATCGCGCCATCATAGAAGCGTCCATTCCACCGAATTTGGCGCGCCATTTGTAGAAGGTCGCAGAGCTCATGCCATGCTCACGGCAAAGCCCCGGAACTGGGGTGCCAGCTTCGGCTTGTTTAAGGATTGCTAGGATTTGGCTGTCGCTAAATTTTGATGTTTTCATGCAGAATCTCCCTGCGTATATATTACGAGAAAATTCTACTTTTGAAATCTGGCTAAATTTGCCCAACGCGCCAAAAATGTAAAGTTAGCTTTAAATTCTAAAATCACTCACTTGAATTCTCGTTCTCAATCAGCGCTTGCTTCCAATATTCTGGTTCAGCATATCGAGCAACCAATGCATCGATATCTATTTTTGAGGTTGATGGACTAAACTCAAAATTGCCATACATATTGATGTGCTGCCATGCAACGGGCGAAATACTGTGAAGCTGAGCCAGTGCATTTTGATCTCCTACTGTTTGCTTCTGTTCATAGACACGAGATAGCAGCACTGTGTTGTAGTAAATGACCGCGTTGGTGATGAGCCGAGAGCATTCATTCCATATTTGCTGCTCCTCTTCTGTTTTTACTCTGAATTTTCCACCGTTAACAAATGCAACTGCTCGTCTAAGACGATGATAGGCTTCGCCACGATTTAATGCTTTTTGTACACATTGACGTAAGCCAACATCGTCGACAAAGTCGAGAATGTATAGCGTTCGGCATATGTTTTCCAACTCCCATAATGCTTTCTTGGTCTGATTCTGACGCGAATAGCTCGAGAGTTTGCGAACAATCGTGGCTTGAGTAACATCTTTTTGAGCTAGCGATGCCATGATCCGTTGAATATTGGGCCATTCACGTTCAATCAATTCATCGTTGGTTTTTCGGGCAGGCTTTATTAGCCAGTCACCACACTCATTGGGATGTTGTGAGCCGACTAACGTATCCATTTTCTTATGCAAATCACGATAACGAGGTGCAAAATGATATCCAAATGCATGCAAAATCCAAAAATTAACCTGATTGGTGCCATGGGTGTCAGTGGAATGCCGTTCTGGCTTTATATCAGAGGTATTGTTATGCAATAAATCGAAAACGTAATGGCTTTCATGTTCGTGAGTCCCAATAATCTTTGCATTTATAGGAACATGATTTGCAACCAACGTGTAGGCGCTGACACCTTTCTGTAAACCAAAATACTTGGGAGAATATCGAGCGTTAAGGGTGTTAATTTGCGTTTCTATCCGCTGACCATCGCTACTTGAATGAAGTGTGTCCTGAATATCATAGAGATGAAATGCGGGTAGCTGGCTGGTCGCATTACTAATCGCATCATTAGCCGCTCGTAATGTCTCCAAGCGTAGATAATTTCTTGATGTCCCCGCCATTGATGCTGAGCTAAGGCCTGAAACCTCAGCCATTTTTGCTAACCCCATGTTTGTTCCCATCGCAACAATACAGGCGAAAATTTCACGGGGATCAGCTTCATGCTTTACATAACGATCTAATACATGGGTAAATGCATTTAAAAATCCAGTATTACCCGCAACAAACCACAGTAGATCCGCAATACCAATTCCTGGTAACTGGCTGTAAAAATCGCTATTAACGGATTCATCACTGCTCGGATAAAGCAGCTTCCAACGACGCTTTTCGGCAGCCCCAATTACTTTAATATGTTTGTTGACCCCATCAGAAATATGTTGGTTAATCGCACTATAACGTGCTGCTAGCATAGTATGAAATACAGCCAGAGTATCTTGGATAGGGGCCAATAAAATGGGTGCACCAATATCTTGCAATACTCGTTCTTTATCCTGCCATCTAAGATCGCTTATTAAGTCATCTTCAAAGCGGCGAAATTCATTACTATGTTTAACGTACACATCACCCGCTTCCAGTGAGTTGCGTAGTAGGCGATAGACCAAAAACTCATAGCGATCTACATCAAGCGTTTTAAATGTTTTGCCCTCTTTACTAAACAAATATCGGCGTAAACCTTTAGGAATAATCTCAGTCGGAAATGAATTAGGGTCAGTTTGCCTTGGTGATTTTTCTGTGCGCAATAAGTTTTGTAAAAACGCGATAGCTTCAAGCAAAGGAGAGTCTTCTACACGTCCGGCAAAATCCAGATCAGTAAAAAGTTGCCTTAAGTTACGTTTGAATGTGGCGGATAATTTTGTGTAATGTGACCATTCAAATGCCGTTTTGTCGAAAGCAATATTGCGTAAGTAATCAGCAACTAATGGGAATCTCTCTTGTTCAAGCAATGCATAGGCTTTTTCTTTAATAATGGAAAAAGGTGTGTCATCGGTGATGGTGTCATCCGTAAACAGGCTCAATACATGACCCGCAGCCTGTAAATTTTTCGCTGCATTGGTAACCGCATTATTCATTGCTTCTTCAGCGGCACGCTTGGCCTGTTTCTCGTATTGATCGACCCAATGGAGCAATGCTTCAATTAAGTTGTCATTAATTTGCTGAAACCGATGAAAAGCAAAAAACAGCAGATATAACTGAGCAGTCTCTTTTTTCATGCGTTGAAGTTTATAAGTGGTATAAAACTTAACCATAGAAGCATAATACTTGCCGCTTTCATTGGAGATCCCCGCTGTTATGAGGAACTGCTTGGCAAACTCATGTAGAGGCTGGAAAAACTGCCGCCGTGCGACTTCATGTCGCAATTCTTTATAACTGAAATCTTTAGCTTCATGTTTTAATGCGCTGACGCGAAATACTCCTGACTCAGCCCGAAGCAAAGCCGCTAATTGCTGATCGATAAGTGAAGTCATGCAAGTGCTAAGTAATCGAGCAATACGGGTGCGTTCATAAGCCACCACTCTACCAATCATCTCTTGCATATACCGATAACTGGGCATGACAATACGGTGTAATGCTAAGTATTGGGTTAATTCACGAAAGATAAAGATAGGTTGTGTCGATAACATCGCAACCCGCTGTGCTTTATCTTCCAAATCAACTTTTACCTCATTATCACATTGTTTATACTGGAATAAATCAAGAATTGCTCGTTGTTGTTCAGCCCTAATCGGTCTTGAGGGACTTTTCAGTCTTGAAAGCGTTTTGGTGGGAAAGTACAGCGCGGCAATGTAATCCAAGTCATTTAGTACTGACGATTCTTGTTCATAACTGAAAAACTGCCGTTTGGCTTTGAAATAGCCCAGTTGCAATACTAAATGGGCTGCCACAGAAAACGTTCGGGTATTGTCGAATAGCTCGCGCTCTTTAGCACTTAAGTCAAAATATAATCGACGATCATCATCTGAGAAATGAGGTAATCCAAACAGTTCATCTATTTCATCAGTTGACAAAATAGATAGCCGCCGAACATCATTTTTCATGGTGCCCTCCCTATTTCACTACATCAAATAATTTCCCGCTCCGCGAGATGTGCAAGTGGAACCATACTTTTATGTAAGATCCCAAATACAACGAATTGATGCTCATGTTGGATGTAATAGATGACATGACTTGAATAAGGGAAGCTAAACACATTCATGCGTACCTCGGGTCTATTTTTCCCAAGGGTGGGTGTTTCAGCCAGCAGTTGAATCGTTTGTCTAAGTCCTGATAAATAGGTCTTCGACTGAGTCGTTCCCCATTGGGCTAACGTAAAGCGGTGAATACCTATCAGATCAGATTGTGCATCGGGCGTTAAATGATAAGTTACCGGCATTAGTCATACTGCCCTGCGGCCAGCTCATCAAAAAAGGTATTACCATCAACCAAATTGCCCATTTTGATGTCAGTTATGGCTTTCACCGCTTTGGATTGAAGCAAATGTAATTTTAGTGTCTCGATACTTTGGTATGCATCAGCTGAAATAACAACGGCCACAGGCTTGCCATTTTTATTAATTTGGATTGGAGCTTGTTGAGCTTTGAGCAACAAATCTCCAAAGTGAATTTTTGCTTCATTGGCTGAAAGAGTGTTCATTTATCACCTTTAAACGAATCGTTCGATTCGCTCAATTTACACCAGTTGGGCGATAAAAGTCAAAAATGCACCCTATCAAAATGTATACTATTTGATAGCTCTGGTTATTACCTATCAAAACTACTATCATAAGTGCATTATCAAAACCTTTAAAGAGATATGGTGATTTATGTCCAAAGTTGGTTATGCTCGAGTGAGTTCCACGGGTCAAAGCTTAGAAGTGCAACTGGGCAAGTTACATCGAGCTGAGTGCAATAAGATATATCAAGAAAAACGCAGTGGGAGGACGGCTGAACGGTCTGAATTTCAATCTTGCATGAGTTATTTACGTGAAGGGGATACCCTAGTGGTAACCCGACTCGATCGTCTTGCTCGCTCAGTCGTCCACTTAGCCCAGATTGCTTCGCGTTTTCAAAGTGAAGGTATTGATTTGCTCGTTATCGATCAGAACATTGATACGAGCACTTCGACTGGGAGACTCATGTTCAATATGTTGGCTGCTATTGCTGAGTTTGAAAATGACTTGCGGACAGAGAGGCAAGCTGAAGGTATCGCAAAAGCACATGAAAATGGAGTTAAATTTGGTAGGCCTGTAAAACTTACGGACACCTTAAAACAAGCAATTTATGATAAAAGAGCTGAGGGGGCCACTATTGGTCAGCTTGCCAAGGAGTATCACCTTGGAGAAGCTTCTATTTATCGGGCAATAAATTCAGTTAAGCAATCAATTGTTTCCCCCTACTCGATAGATGTTAAAGAGCTGCGAGATTATGGAAAATATAAAACGTGATTGATACTGACTATTGTATGTATTGACGTTTAAAATTAGCCTTACTGTATTAACGTAACATCAATAGGTATGATAAATTTTCCTTATCTAAAGAGCCTTAGCCTAACATTAATATTTCTACGAACAGTTAATGCAGCGAGTCACGGTAGGATCAAACATAAGCCGATTCAAATCGATATCTTCACCACAGACAAAACAGCTGCCATATTCATCGCTATTTATGCGCAATAATGCACCTTCAATAACTTGTAACTGATGCTGCTTGCGTCTCGCAGTTTCTAATTCCATTTGCTGTCCTTGCAATGCATCTATACGTGAAAGACGTCCGAGTCGTGATTGGTCAAGTTCGACAACTTGCACATCACTCGTTTGTGCTGCAATCTGCGCTAACAAACTTTCCAGCATTTGCTGTAACTGTAAATGCAGTTGTTGCTTTAGCTGCTCGTTCATTTCACCTCCAAACTTAAGCGTCAGAACCTATCTCTATTACTATGCACTAACCAGCGTCTTGGATACTGATTAGTGCAATATCAATAGCTGTTAGCGCAATAATAATAATGGGATATGGCTTTTACTGATCATCTTTGTGGTATTGCTTCCCACAAAAAACTCTCTTATCCGCGAATGGCCGTAGGCCCCCATCACCATAAGATCGATGTGATGCTCAAGTTGATAGATCTCAAGAGCCGTTTGAACTTCTCCCTGACAAACAGCGGTAACCACATTGAAATTCGCCGCCATCAGAGATTCGGTCACCAACGCCAGTTCTGCTGTCGCCTGTGATTGAGCATCAGACACCATCACCAAATGACATTCAAGCCCTTTTAAGAGTGGACTTGTTAGCACTTGATTAAGGGCTTTTTTCGCAGTAATGCTGCCATCGTAGGCAATCATAAATCGTTTCGGTGCTTCAAACTCTGTCATCACCACTAAAATAGGCTGCTTAACTGTGCGAATGACGTTTTCTAGATGGCTGCCAATCGCCTGCGCTTGATCTTGATGTTGCTCCCCTTGACGCCCCATCACCACCAATCTGGCATGGGATTCTTGCTCTAACAGGGTTTCGACTAAATCGCCGTGACGCTGCAAGGTTTTAACCACGACTGCAGGTTGTGCCTCCACGATGCGCGTTTGCGCATCTTGCAACATATACTTACCCTGCTCGAGTGCCAGCTTGCCCCGGCGCGCTTCGAGCTCAACCATTTCATTGAGCAAGTGCTCCCGTGTACCTAGGCCAATATTTCCCGACAGATCTGACTCTATCGGATAGGCTGACTTATCCAATACATGTAATAGGATTACAGGGGCATTCAGTTGAAAGGCGGCCCAGCCACTGGCATCACATACAGCGGATGTCACATTTGAACCGTCAATACAAGCAATCACATTTGTCATCGTTTTATTCCTTTGTTGTTGTGTTGCTAATGGCTTAGTGACCAGACATCATTTTTTCAACTTCTTCTGGCTTATCGTGTACCCCAAATTTATCGACTATGGTGGCACTGGCTTCGTTAAGGCCAATCAACTCAACCTCAGTCCCCTCGCGGCGGAATTTAATCACTACCTTGTCGAGGGCCGATACCGCGGTAATATCCCAAAAATGTGCTTGAGATAAGTCGATAGTCACTTTATCAACCACTTCCCTAAAATCGAATGAATTACTGAACTTATCTGATGAAGCAAAAAAGACTTGTCCAATAACCTGATAATGGCGACCAGTGTCAGCAGCAGTCGTTGTACTCTTAACCACCATAAAACGTCCCACTTTATTAGCAAAAAATAGGGACGCGAGTAATACACCTACAAATACCCCAATTGCTAAGTTATGGGTAGCGACCACGACCACAACCGTCGCCACCATCACAAGGTTGGTTGACATAGGATGATGCTTAAGATTACGGATTGAATCCCAAGAGAATGTACCGATAGCCACCATGATCATCACGGCAACCAGTGCCGCCATAGGAATAAGCTTTAACCACTCTCCTAAAAACACCACCATCACAAGTAAAAAAACGCCTGCAGCGAAGGATGATAAACGTCCGCGACCACCCGATTTAACGTTGATGATCGACTGACCAATCATAGCGCAACCAGCCATACCGCCCATTAAACCCGCGCCGATATTGGCAATACCTTGGCCCTTACACTCGCGATTCTTATCGCTTTGGGTATCGGTTAAGTCATCAACTATGGTGGCGGTCATCATAGATTCCAGCAAGCCCACCACGGCAAGGCCGGCCGAGTAAGGGAAGATGATCATCAGAGTTTCAAGGGTCAAGGGCACTTCAGGCCAGAGGAAAATAGGTAAAGTATCAGGCAGTTGTCCCATGTCGCCGACAGTACGAATATCTAACCCCATATAAACCGCAAAAAGCGTTAATCCGACAATACACACGAGAGGCGAAGGTACGGATTTACCAATCACAGGGATGAGTGGGAATAGGTAAATGATACCGAGGCCAGCTACCGTCATCGCATATACGTGCCAAGTCACATTGGTCAGTTCGGGCAACTGGGCCATAAAGATCAGAATCGCCAGTGCATTCACAAAACCCGTCACCACAGAGCGGGAGACGAAACGCATCAAGCTACCGAGTTTTAAGTAACCCGCAGCAATTTGCAGCACACCGGTTAATAAGGTCGCCGCGAGTAAATACTCAAGGCCATGTTCCTTTACTAAGGTCACCATTAACAGTGCCATCGCGCCTGTTGCGGCAGAGATCATGCCAGGACGGCCACCAGTAAAGGCAATAACCACAGCGATACAGAATGAAGCATATAGGCCGACCTTAGGATCGACACCTGCAATAATAGAAAAGGCAATTGCCTCAGGGATTAACGCCAGCGCTACCACAATACCGGCTAACAGATCTCCGCGTATATTGGAGAACCACTCTTTTTTCATGGTTTGAATCATGTTACTCACTCTGATTAAAATTAAATCAATAACAAAAGCTAACGCTAGCCATATACACAGATGTGCAAAGACAAGAGCTTTTTCGTCAACGTGACGAATCAATATTAGATTTATGGAGGTACAACAAAAGCTACCGAAGGGTAGATACTACGAACGGATCTGAGCGATCCAAAATGAAGGGGGTTAAACTAATGCGGCTTAAAGCTCATTACAGAAATTATCCTTACAACAGGTAAAATGAGTAAAATTTTGATTTTTAGCTATATACAGAAACACAATATAGAGTTAGGTAAGGATACCGTTCAGGTCGTTGAAAGTCAAAGGACCAAAATCAGATTAACTATGATCCGGTAAGCTGTAACGACTTAAATTCAGTGTTAATGAGCGTAACCAGATAAATTCCACATTAAAAACAAAAAAACAGTGGCTTAATTTAGCTCAAGAGCTTAGTTATAAAGCTAACTTTACATTTTCGGCGCGTTGGGCAAATTTAGCCAATCTACTATTTTTAGGGGGGATTACCATAGTAAGTCGGGAGCCAAAGAAAAAAGAGGGTTATTTGATCACACTGGCGAGATCAATCAAGTCTTTTTTTATCTCTTTGTTTTTAAAGATAACGTGTGAAAAATGATCGAGTATGATCAGCCCCTGCTGAAATTCAGCTTGCTTTTTTGAGTGTGCTGTAGCTTAACGTAAAAGAGTGTCGTTGAGAAATGTAACTCGCGAAATTAATATTGTAATAAAAACTCTATTTTGATGGATAAGTATGAATACAAAAAAAATAACTAAATCTTCGCGTGGACGTCCAGTTGGTGATCATGATGAAAAAAGAAATGAGTTGCTTTGTACAGCGATTAATTTGCTTGTCACTGATGGTTATGCAGGATTGTCGATGCGTAACCTTGCAAGTAAAGCGCAGGTAACTACAGGTGCTATTACTTACTATTTTTCTAATAAAAGTGAGTTAATGAAAGGAGTTTCGGATGAATTATTTAATAGGTTTTCGCTTTTATTAGCTAAAAATACTGAAATTGATATAAAACAGGCTGTAGAGGAGTGGATTAACTGGACTTATAGTGATGGTGGTGAAATATGGAAAGCTTTTTTACAAGTGCAATTCTATGCTGCCGAAGATAAAACTTTTATTGATTATGCCCAAAAAAGGTATGACATTTTCATTTCCCAACTAAAACATTTTATAGAGAGTGGACAAAAGTCAAAACAAATTAGAAATGACATCCCTGCAGAAATACTAGCCGAACAGTTAAGTGCTATGGGAGATGGCATGATGATAATGCAATCTATTTATCCAGAAAGGTTGTCGATAGAAAAAATTGCTCAATTTAAAAAAGGTATACTTAGCCTCATTAGTCCACAACTTGCCGTGTGACTAATGTCACACGGCAAGTGTTGTGCTAAGGATTTTCAGCTTTAAATATTAGTGCATATACTATTGGTAATACGATCATTGTTAGAGCGGTAGCAAACATTAAACCAGAAATTATGGTAACTGCCATTGAAACAAAAAATGCATCAAAAATAAGCGGAATCATACCTAATGCAGTAGTAAGAGCCGCCATCGCAACTGGACGTAGCCTGCTTACTCCGGAATCTAATATGGAGTTTATAAGTGATTTACCTTGACTTTGTTCTAGATTAATTTCATCAACAAGAACAATAGCATTCTTTATAAGCATGCCAATGAGGCTTAAAAATCCTAGTAATGCCATAAATCCAAATGGTTGATTAGTTGCTAGCATACCTGCTGTTACACCGATTAAAGCCAGAGGTACACATAACCAAATAACTAATGTTTGTTTTAACGAGTTAAAGATTACTATAGTTATTAATATCATCGATAAGATGAATATCGGGATACTCGAGGCTAGTCCCTTCTCCGCTTTACTTGAGTCTTCATATTCTCCCCCCCATTCCAAAGTGTATCCTGGTGGTATTTTAATAGCTTCTACTTGTGGTTTTAATGTCGGCAACAATTCTGAAGCTGTGCCGGTAACCGGATCAGCAAAAATTGTGATAGTTCGTTCCCTATTTCTTCTAAGAATTAAACCATCTTCAAACTTTGTTTCAAAACTTTGAACAACTTGTCTTAGGGGGATCATTTTTTGTGCATTGGGACTCCAAATTTGCACATTCTCTATATTTGTAATATCTGAACGTTCATTTTCATTAGCTCGTATAATAATTGGCAGTAGTAAATCATTTTCTCTATATACTCCGGTAGTTACTCCTTCAAATGATTCCTTAATGGCTTCTGCAACCATTCCTCTATTAATTCCATTTATATTTGCTTGTTCTTCAGCAAGAACAGCCTCTATGTAAAGCTGTTTGTTTCGCCAGTCAGTTCTGACTCCTTTGGTATTGCTTTCTTTAGAGAATACTTCAAGAACTTTATCAGATGTTTCTCTTAGAATATCCGTATCAGGTCCACTGATCCTTGCTTGGATTTTACCAGCTGTACCAGTCCCTAACTCAAAAGGTGAGGCATAAACAAGAGCATCAGGATACTTTTGTAAAAGCTCGACTTCAATTTTAGGTATTAGTGTTTTGATTACCGTGTAATCGTCTACATCTACTAAAAATTGCGCATAGCTGCTATTGGATTGCTGAGGCTGGTAGGTAAGTAGAAATCGCAATGCACCTTCACCAATGGTTGTAGTAACGTGCTCAACATTTGCTAGATTTCCTAAGTAATTTTCAACTGATTCAGCATGTTTCTGGGTTTCTTCTATGTGTGTTCCTTGTGGCAACCAGAAATCAACCATAAATTGTGCCCTAGTTGAGCTGGGGAAAAAGTTCTGCTGAACAAACGAGAACCCCCATAATGACAGAGCAAAAATGCCAATAATTGATGCTGAACTTAAGTATCTATGTCGGATACTAGATGCTAATAAGCCTCTGTATTTTGTATAAAATGTTCCTTGATATGGTGAGGTCTTATCAGTACTTTTAGGCGCTTTTAAGTACATTACACATAGAAGTGGGGTAATAGTTACTGCTGTTACCCAGCTCAATAACAGAGATACCATTACAACCTGGAATAATGAGCGACAATACTCACCAGTAGCATCATTTGAGGTGCCAATAGCTGCAAAAGCTAGGATTGCAATTAATGTCGCTCCTAGTAAAGGCCAAGCTGATTGATTTACAACTCTAGGTGCCGCACTTTCTGCACTTTCGCCTTTTTGCATTCTTATCAAAATGCCATCGACCACAACAATCGCATTATCAACTAACATACCCAGTGCAATAATTAATGCGCCAAGAGAAATGCGTTCTAATGCTACTCCCATGGGGGCAAGGAATATGAACGATCCTGCGATGGTTAAAATTAATACAAATCCTATAAGAAGGCCACTTCTCAAACCCATAAAGAAAAGTAAAACCACTATAACAATAATAACAGCTTCAGCTAAGCTTGATGTAAAACCGGAAATGGCCTCTTTAACACCTTCAGATTGTAATGAAACATAGCCAAACTCTATTCCTGCAGGTCGTTGGCTTTCTAATTCAGATAGTTTTGCTAAAACAGCTTCACCCATATCAACAGTATTTCCACCTGATACTGTTGATATTCCCAAGCCGATTCCGGCCTTACCATCAAAGTTAATTAACTGTGTACTTGGGGAAACATAGCCTCTGCTAACTTTAGCTATGTCGCTTAGGTAAAACTGTTTTGTATCGTGAGTAATAAGTAACTTTTCGAAATCGCTAACTTTTGTGAAACCACCTGTTGTGGAAACGGCGATGCTAGAACTTCCGACATGTGCTCTGCCAGCATCAACTACCACCCCCTTACCGTTCAATTGAGCGGCTACTATTTCTGGTGATATACCTAACTGAGCCATGCGAGAGCGATTAAACTCAATATAAATTGCTTCGCTCTTTTCGCCGAAAGTTGTTATTTTCCCTACGCCATTTACTAAAAGTAATTGTTGCTGCAGATCGTTTACGTATGTTTTTAATTCCTTAAAACTGTATCCATCGCCGCTAACTACCATAAAAATGCTATAGACATCACCATAATCATCGATCACTAAAGATGGACCAGCACCTGGTGGTAAATAGTATTTTACATCATCTATTTTTTGCCTTAGCTTATTCCATACTTGTGGCAAAGTTTCCTTATTATATTGTTCTTTTATTGTTACTGTAATAGTTGATAAGCCTCGTTCGGATTTTGATGTTACCTTATCTAGCTCACCCAATTGTTGAACAGTTTTTTCGAGCAACTCAGTTACTTCTTGCTCAACTTCTAATGCTGAAGCTCCATTGTAGGGAGTAATTATTAATGCATCTTTTATCGTGAATTCGGGATCTTCTAATCGGCTCATCCCATTAAAAATGTATAAGCCAGCAATAAGCATAACTACAGTCAAAACAAGCGTAACTATCCTATTATTGATAGCAACTGATGCAATACTCATAATTTAATCCTTCATTGGATAAACAGGATAGCCGTCATAAAGGCTATGAACACCGGATACAGCAATCACATCACCAACTTTTAAACCGGAAAGAACGTTGACAGTTTGCTCAGTGATATTTCCGATGGTTATACTTTTTTTGGTAACTTGTCCATTTATGGGGTCATATAGCCATACAAATGCCGAATTATCACTATTTCCCACAATTGCATCTAATGGGATTGAAAGAATGTTTGTTGACTCATTAGATGACAAATAAATAGCATGCCCTGTCATGCCTGAGCTGATAGGCGTTTTGTCTGGTACTGAAAAAGCTACTTTTACTTTATAAGTTCTGGTTGCGGCGTCTGCTTGGCCGGAGAATTCAGTTATTTTGCCCTCGAACCTTTTATCGGGAAATGCTGTTAGGGTAACAAATAACTGATTATCAAGCTTTATGTCAGCCGCGGAGTTGACTCTTTCTCCTTGCGCCCAATCCGATTCTGGAACGCTTACAACCATTTCATACGCAGATTCGCTATGCAACTGCATAATAGGTTGCTTAGCATGTACTGTTGCAAAGAGGTTTATTTCTCTTGTAACTACGCGTCCTGCAAATGGAGCTATTAGTTTGGTTTCTGTTAAAGCTTTATCTGCTTGATTAAAGGCAGCTTGTGCAACTTCAAGATTTCTTTTCGCTTGCTGGAATGCTTGAGGGGTAACAGCATCTGCTTTTAACGCCTTTTCATACCTTTGAAAATCAGACTTAGCAACAATTAAATCAGACTTTGCACTGTCAAGTTGTGCTTGATAATCACGATCATCAATTTCAGCTAATACTGTGTCTTGTTTGACAAAATCACCTTCTTTTACATGCAATTTAATTACTTTACCAGGTACTTCGAAAGCCAAAACGGCTTCTTTAACCGATGACACGCTACCTGGATATCGATACGTTGATGTACTAGGGGTCTGCTCCACTTGCAAGAGTTTAACAGGCCTTGAAACTGTCTCTTTGGTATCTATTTGGGATTGCTCACACCCAACTAGAAGTAAAACTGCTCCGAAAATGAGAAAAGTAACCTTATGATTTTTTTCAAAAATGCTCATTGAGTCCTCCGATTGAAGTGCAGAAGTAACGAAGCCTACCTGTCTAAACTTATAGGCATAGCTCGTCATTTGAGCAATTCTAATACAAAAAAACATTTAACAAAACACTTGTTATGAAAAATGTGAATATCTAAGAGGGAACCAATTTTTTATGCTTAAGATTTTCAGTGAAGATGAAGAATCTAGAAGAGATCATCTATCTGCCGCTTTTGAATGCACGAGGGATGTGCTCTGAGCATAAGTGTGTCAGAGTGGTGGTTAATTGAGTTGCTAGCCAGGCAGTAACGATTCAAGTGATAGTGACATAATAAGTCTTGCTATCAAGTAAGAAGTGCATAACTTTACTTATAATAATTCTGATTCTACAAGCTCAAAGTAGTTAAGTGACTAGTAATTCGAAGGTGCGTTATAACTATATCTTAACTATTTAAATTAATTTATACTTGTAAATAATGGAAGATATATAATTTTATACTCAATATATAACATAGGCAGATTTTAGCATTATTGCTTCAAGATAATGTTTAAAAATCTCGAATACAGCACTTTGATACAAAAAATGTGTATCATATAGTAGAATTTTTAATTATCAAAGTTCTATTTATTGATTAAGTTTGTAAACTGCCTTTATACATTACTATTTCATTGGGAGTTTGTATTTTAATTATTCTGCGTTAGATTCTTAATTAACTCTCTGACTATTTGTTTTTGTTCTGGCTCTAGCAAACTGTAATCATTTAAAATACTAGTATCTTTAATATAGTTCTCAAAGGCGCTGTCGTAGGTTATACTTAACTCTTTAAT
This sequence comes from Shewanella sp. MF05913, assembly GCF_059758095.1. NCBI lineage: Bacteria > Pseudomonadati > Pseudomonadota > Gammaproteobacteria > Alteromonadales > Shewanellaceae > Shewanella > Shewanella sp. MF05913. Next base: position 943 of record NZ_JCAYNT010000034.1, on the reverse strand, counting down.
AATGACATTAAGTATTTGTATATCCAAATTTTCAACACTTCTATTTTCAATTTCCCAAAGTAATGCTTTACTTAAACCTATTTTTTCTGCAAGGTTATCCAATGATAATCCTTTGCTTAATCTAGCAATTCTCAATTTATTGCCGATGTCAACATTTGTATTGATTTTCATAATAGCTCAGAATTCAGATAATCACTGCTGCACTCTAATTGAGTGTGTAGATACAGGCATCTTCTCAAAAGTGGTACACGTGAATCTTGCTTAAGTAAACTGGAAGTAAAAATAGCTCCAAAAACGAGAAAAGTAACCTTATGAAATTTTCTAAAATGCTCATTGAGTCCCCCGATCAATGTATAGAAGTTGCGAAGTCTGCCTGTCGAAATCTTTAGACAGTGGTCGCCATTTGCACAATTCTAATACAAAAAATTTTTTTACAAAACACTTGTTATGTAATTTTTAAACTATAAGGCTGAATTTTACGGTTGTGCTTAAAGTTTTCAGTGAAGAAAAAGGAACTGGGTGTAGTGAATGAGTGAAACTGGTCATCAGTTTGTAGGCAATTTATGTGATTTGGAGTAGATGAGGTTATCCGAGATGTCAGAGTAACTAGAACTTCGTAGCACGCTTCTATCCCATTGTAAGTTTGCAAAGGTTTATATGGATATTCGTAGTAAAATTACACTTATCACTTGAGTTATTTTTGGATTTCTTATTTGTCAGACTATGGGTTTATTTTATGTCAATGTATGGGTATATGATTTAGCTAAGTCATTGTTCTTAGATACTCTGCTGTGTCATGGTTTGGTTTCAGCGACATCAATGAATTTTTATTAGAAACACTAAAAAGGGACTAAGAGATACCTCAACTTATAAATGAAGCATATTCGTTAAAAGAATAGCTACTGGAGTTGGTGAGCAAAAGTTAAAAGAGGTTACGATCAAT
>NZ_JCAYNT010000033.1:0-15833 GCF_059758095.1 Shewanella sp. MF05913 | reverse complement strand
TACGTTTCGCTATCCGTGAAGGTGGCCGTACAGTTGGTGCTGGTGTAGTAGCTAAAATCATCGCGTAATAGCGACTTTAGTGAACACTGAAAAAGGAAGCTTCGGCTTCCTTTTTTGTTTTTAGGAAAAAAATATCGATTAATTGTTTTTTTTGCCTAAATTGTTACGCTAACTTTACCTGTATTGTTGCGAACAAAGCTGAATAAGAATACAATCTATGGCCGATTTTTGACCCTGTGCTTATGCATTTTCTGGGAAAGCTCGGAAATGCGGATTTGGTAAATATGTTGTTTACCAAGCTAAGCTCAGGTCGTAGTGAGTAACGGAATTAACCGATGACAACAAATACTGAAAACCAGAGTAATTCTTTGGATATCGTTAAGTGGGGCGTAGCAGCATTGCTCATCGCTGCTGCTGTTATAGGCAATCAATTTTACGCAGATGCAAATGTTGTGGCTCGTGTTGCTGGGGTAATTATTGCCTTTGCTATAGCAGGTGTTATCGCATTGCAAACTATCAAGGGTAAGCAAGCATTATCATTTGCCCGTGAAGCACACATTGAAGTGCGTAAAGTAGTATGGCCAACTCGCCAAGAGGCGCTAAACACTACGTTTATTGTACTTGCAGCAACCGCTGTAGTAGCACTGATCCTTTGGGGATTAGATGCGGTATTATTACGAGTAGTCAATTTAATTACTGGCGTATAGGCATCTAAAATGACTGAAGCTACAGAAGCAAAAAAAAGATGGTATGTAATTCAAGCCTTTTCGGGCTATGAAGGTCGTGTGCTTAAAACACTGCTTGAACATATCAAAATGCACAACATGGAAAACTACTTCGGTGAGATTTTAGTTCCTACTGAAGAAGTGGTCGAAATGCGTGCAGGTCAGCGTCGTAAAAGCGAACGCAAGTTCTTCCCTGGTTATGTATTAGTCCAAATGGAAATGAACGATGACAGTTGGCACTTAGTAAAGAGCATTCCACGTGTAATGGGCTTTATTGGTGGAACCTCAGACCGTCCAGCGCCGATTTCTGATAAAGAAGCCAATGCTATTCTCCAGCGTCTGCAAGACACAATTGAGTCACCGACTCATCGTGTTATGTATGAACCTGGTGAAGTTGTGCGTGTGTGTGATGGTCCATTTGCTGACTTTAACGGCACTATTGAAGAAGTTGATTACGACAAAAACCGCGTGAAGGTTTCTGTTATGATTTTCGGTCGTTCAACACCAGTAGAGTTAGATTTTCATCAGGTCGAAAAGAGCTGATTAAAATAACTACAAATAAATATTGTTTGCGGGTGCGTATTTTAATATAATTCGCACCCGTTGTTTTCAGGGGAGCAAATTGGCATGTCGCCGAGATGCGTTTGAACCCAAATTGAGGAAATGTCGACATGGCAAAGAAAATTGAAGCTTATATTAAGCTACAAGTAGCAGCCGGTGCTGCAAACCCGTCTCCACCAGTTGGTCCTGCTTTAGGTCAAAAAGGTGTGAACATCATGGAATTCTGTAAAGCATTCAACGCTCGTACTGAAAAGTTCGAGAAAGGCATGCCAATTCCTGTTGTTATCACTGTATATAACGACCGTTCTTTCACTTTTGAAACTAAGACTCCACCTGCGTCTTTCCTACTGCTTAAAGCAGCAGGTCTGAAATCAGGTTCTGGCCGTCCTAATACTCAAAAAGTAGGAACTATCAAGCGTAGCGCAGTTCAGGAAATCGCTGAATCTAAAGCAGCTGATATGACTGGTGCTGACATTGAAGCGATGACTCGCTCAATTGAAGGTACTGCACGTTCAATGGGTTTGGTAGTAGAGGACTAATATAATGGCAAAGCTAACTAAGCGCGCTCGCGTAATCCGCGAAAAAGTTGATGCAACTAAACAGTACGACATCAACGAAGCAGTAGCACTTTTAAAAGAACTAGCAACTGCTAAGTTTTTAGAAAGTGTTGACGTAGCTGTTAACCTTGGTATCGATCCTCGTAAATCAGACCAAAACGTGCGTGGTGCTACTGTACTACCACACGGTACTGGTCGTGACGTTCGTGTTGCTGTATTCACTCAAGGTGCAAACGCTGAAGCTGCTAAAGCTGCTGGCGCTGAACTTGTGGGTATGGAAGATTTAGCTGAACAAGTTAAAGCTGGCGAAATGAACTTTGACGTTGTTATCGCATCACCAGACGCAATGCGCGTTGTTGGTATGTTAGGTCAGATCTTAGGCCCACGTGGTTTAATGCCTAACCCTAAAACTGGTACTGTAACGCCTAACGTTGCAGAAGCAGTTAAGAATGCTAAAGCTGGTCAAGTTCGTTACCGCAACGACAAAAACGGTATTATCCACACTACTATCGGTAAAGTGGATTTCACTGTTGAACAGTTAAGAGACAACTTAGAATCGTTAGTGTCTGCACTGAAAAAGGCTAAGCCTGCAGTTGCAAAAGGCATTTACGTGAAAAAAATTAGCATCTCTACCACTATGGGTGCAGGTGTGACTGTTGACCAAGCTAGCTTGGAAGACATTAAGTAATTTTACAAAATGCGCGCACTAGTCTATAATGCGCGCACTTTGTGGGTTGAAGCTCATTCTATCCAATATTGACCTAATTATTTAGGTTTGTTGAGTAGCAATAGAGCTTCCGTCCAAGACCGCAGGTGTCAATCGTAAGGTTCACTTAATTTCCTGCGTAGACGGTGTCAGGCCCCAGCTAAATTTTTTTACTGGAATATCTGCACCGTTAGTAACTAAGCACATGTTGTGCTTAGTTTGGTAAATTCTAGGGGTATTCCCTAGGTAGAATCCAGGAGTAAAGCCAATGGCATTAAGACTCGAAGACAAAAAGGCAATTGTTGCTGAAGTCAACGAAGCTGCCAAAGGTGCACTTTCTGCAGTTGCCGCTGATTCACGTGGCGTAACTGTAGGTGCTATGACTGTTTTGCGTAAAGCAGCTCGCGCTAATGGTGTTTATGTACGTGTAGTACGTAACACTCTAGCTCGTCGCGCTGTTCAAGGTACTGCTTTTGAGTGCCTAGCCGAAACTTTCACTGGCCCAACTTTACTAGCTTTCTCTACTGAGCACCCAGGTGCTGCAGCGCGTCTTTTAAAAGATTTCGCTAAAGAGCAAGCTAAGTTTGAAGTTAAAGGTGCAGCTTTCGAAGGGGAATTTATCCCTGCAGCTGATATTGATCGTTTAGCGAAACTACCAACATACAACGAAGCACTAGCTCAGTTAATGATGACTATGAAAGAAGCATCTGCTGGCAAGTTCGTTCGTACATTGGCCGCCCTTCGCGATCAAAAACAAGACGCCGCTTAATTTTAAGTCGGCCGCTTAATCAAATTGAATTCAGAACAATAGGAAATATTTCTTATGTCTATCACTAAAGACCAAATGTTAGAAGCTTTTGCAGCAATGTCTGTAATGGAAGTTGTTGAACTAATCGAAGCTATGGAAGAGAAATTCGGCGTTTCTGCTGCTGCTGCAGTAGTTTCTGGCGGCGGCGATGCTGGTGCAGCTGCTGAAGAACAAACAGAATTCGACGTAATTCTTACTTCACACGGTGCTAACAAAGTTGCTGTAATTAAAGCTCTTCGTGGCGCTACAGGTCTAGGCCTGAAAGAAGCTAAAACTATGTCAGAATCTTCGCCAATCGCTGTTAAAGAAGCGGTAAGCAAAGAAGAAGCTGAAGCGCTTAAAGCTGAGTTAGTAGCAGCTGGTGCAGAAGTTGAAATCAAGTAAGCTATAGCTTACTTGCTCACCCAAGCAATTGGGTGAAGGCTGGCGGTTTTTTAACCGTCGGCCTTTTTTGCGCTCTATGCGCAGGCGATTTTTTATTCACCGTTTATCGCCAGTTTTAGCAGTTCCTAGCAGAGATTACTGGTTAGGTTCTTGCGACAACGGTGACGGGCAAACGCGCTGATTTATATTAAAAAATTAATGTATTTCAGTCTTGGTCACATCTCGTAAGCAGAGGAAACCCATGGTTTACTCCTATTCTGAAAAGAAGCGTATTCGCAAAGACTTTGGTAAGCGTCCAAAAGTTTTGGACATCCCTTATTTATTGTCTATCCAGTTAGACTCTTTTAAGAAGTTCACCGATCAAGACCCTACGGGTGAGCGTGGCTTAGAAGCTGCATTCCGTAGCGTTTTTCCTATCAAGAGCTTTTCTGGTTATTCTGAGCTGCAATATGTCAGTTATAAACTAGGTGAGCCAGTTTTTGATGTGAAAGAATGTCAGATCCGCGGTGTAACTTATTCAGCACCACTACGCGTTAAATTACGCATGGTGTTGTTTGACCGTGAAGCTGCTGCTGGCACTGTTAAAGACATTAAAGAACAAGAAGTCTACATGGGTGATATCCCATTGATGACTGATAACGGTACTTTCGTTATCAACGGTACTGAGCGTGTTATCGTTTCTCAGTTACACCGTTCTCCAGGCGTGTTCTTTGATCATGACCGTGGTAAAACCCACTCTTCAGGTAAGGTGCTGTATAACGCACGTATTATTCCTTACCGTGGTTCATGGCTTGACTTTGAATTCGATCCTAAAGATGCTTTATTCGTCCGTATTGACCGTCGTCGCAAATTACCAGCAACGATTATCCTACGTGCGCTTGAATACTCTACTCAAGACATCTTAGATTTATTCTTTGAGCGTATTGAGTTTAAGATCAAGAAAGACTCACTTGTAATGGCACTTGTGCCTGACCGTTTACGCGGCGAAACAGCAAGCTATGACATTAAAGATGCTGAAGGCGCTTTATTGGTTGAAGCTGGCCGTCGTATTACTGCGCGTCATATTAAGCAACTTGAAAAAACCAACACAACTGAGCTTGAAGTGCCAGTTGAATACATCGTTGGTAAGTATGCTGCACAAGACTATATCGATGAAGATACAGGTGAAGTATTAGTTACTGCTAACAGCGAGATTACCTTAGAAGATTTAGCTAAGTTATCACTTGCTGGTATTAAGAACATTGATACATTATTCATCAATGACCTTGATCATGGTGCTTATATTGCCGACACATTACGTATCGATTCTACAACTAACCGCTTAGAAGCATTAGTTGAAATCTACCGTATGATGCGTCCTGGCGAGCCACCAACCAAAGATGCAGCTGAAGGTTTATTCCAAAACCTATTCTTCAGTGAAGAACGTTATGACTTATCTAAAGTAGGTCGTATGAAGTTCAACCGTCGTCTTGAGATTGCTGAAGATGAAGGTCGCGGTGTGTTGTCTAAAGAAGACATCGTATCGGTAATGAAGAAAATCATCGAAATCCGTAATGGCTATGATGAAGTCGACGATATTGACCACTTGGGTAACCGTCGTATTCGTAGTGTTGGTGAGATGGCTGAAAACCAATTCCGTGTTGGTTTAGTCCGTGTTGAGCGTGCTGTTCGTGAGCGTCTATCTTTAGGCGATTTAAACGAGCTTATGCCACAAGACTTAATTAACGCTAAGCCAATTTCTGCGGCAGTGAAAGAATTTTTCGGTTCTTCACAGTTGTCTCAGTTTATGGATCAAAACAACCCGCTATCAGAAGTGACGCACAAGCGTCGTATTTCTGCACTTGGCCCAGGTGGTTTGACTCGTGAACGTGCTGGCTTCGAAGTTCGTGACGTACATCCAACTCACTACGGTCGTTTATGTCCAATTGAGACCCCTGAAGGTCCAAACATTGGTCTAATCAACTCGTTAGCAAGTTTTGCACGTACTAACTCTTATGGTTTCTTAGAAACACCGTACCGCAAAGTGGTTGAAGGTGTCATTACTGATGAAGTTGAATATTTGTCAGCAATCGAAGAAGGCCGTTATGTTATTGCTCAGGCAAACATTGAAGTTGATGCTGCTGGCCGCATGGTTGAAGAACAGATTGCGTGTCGTCACAAAGGTGAATCTACCTTTATGCGTGCTGCAGATGTTCAATATATGGACGTATCTCCACAGCAGATTATTTCTGTTGCGGCATCGCTGATTCCGTTCTTAGAACACGATGATGCTAACCGTGCATTGATGGGTGCAAACATGCAACGTCAAGCCGTTCCTACTTTACGTGCTGATAAGCCGTTAGTGGGTACTGGTATTGAGCGTACTCTAGCGGTTGACTCTGGCGTTGTTGTAGTTGCTAAGCGTGGTGGTGTGGTTGATTATGTCGATGCAAGTCGCATTGTAATCAAAGTAAATGAAGATGAGCTACGCGCAGGCGAAGCAGGTATCGACATTTATAACCTCACTAAATATACCCGTTCAAACCAAAACACTTGTATTAACCAACGTCCAGTTTGTTTTGCTGGTGAACCAGTAGTTCGTGGTGACGTGTTAGCCGATGGTCCTTCTACGGATCTTGGTGAATTGGCTCTTGGCCAAAACATGCGTATCGCGTTCATGCCTTGGAACGGTTATAACTTCGAAGATTCGATCTTAATTTCTGAGCGTGTAGCGCAAGAAGATCGTTTCACTACTATCCATATCCAAGAGCTTTCTTGTATTGCTCGTGATACTAAATTGGGTAGCGAAGAAATCACTGCTGATATTCCAAACGTAGGCGAGTCTGCTTTATCTAAATTAGATGAATCAGGTATTGTTTATATTGGTGCAGAAGTGAAGGGTGGCGACATTCTAGTGGGCAAAGTAACACCAAAAGGTGAAACTCAGCTGACGCCAGAAGAGAAACTACTCCGAGCTATTTTTGGTGAGAAAGCATCTGACGTTAAGGACAGCTCATTACGTGTACCTAACTCAGTGAAAGGCACCATCATCGACGTACAGGTATTTACCCGTGACGGCGTTGAAAAAGACAAGCGCGCGCTTGAAATTGAAGAAATGCACGTACGCCAAGCTCGTAAAGACTTAGGCGAAGAGTTCAAGATCCTTGAAGAAGGCGTATTGAGCCGTGCACGTAACTTGTTACTGTCAGTGGGTTATTCTGAAGCTAAATTAGCTGAAATCCCACGTAAAGACGTATTAATTCAAGTTATCGATGACGAAGCAAAACAAACTGAATTAGAGCAGTTAGCTGAACAGCACGAAGAGCTAAAAGCTGACTTTGATAAAAAGTTTGAAATTAAACGTCGTAAGATCACTCAAGGCGATGATTTGGCACCTGGCGTACTGAAGATTGTTAAGGTTTACCTTGCAGTTAAGCGTACTATCCAGCCTGGTGACAAAATGGCCGGTCGTCATGGTAACAAGGGTGTAATCTCTAAGATTTGTCCTGTTGAAGATATGCCATACGATGAAGAAGGTAATCCAGTAGACATCGTACTTAACCCATTGGGCGTACCATCGCGTATGAACATCGGTCAGGTACTTGAAGTCCACATGGGCGCAGCCGCTAAAGGTATCGGTAATAAAATTACTGCAATGCTAGAAGAGCAGCGTGAAATTGCCGTACTTCGTGATTACATCAAACAAGTCTACGAATTAGGTGACGACGTGCTTCAGCGTGTTGATATCGATTCGTTCTCTGATGATGAAGTGGTGCGTCTGGCTACTCACCTGAAAGGTGGTATTCCAATTGCAACACCAGCATTCGATGGTGCTAAAGAGAAAGAGATCAAGCAGATGCTTGCTCTTGCAGGCTTACCTGAGTCTGGTCAGTTGACATTATGTGACGGCCGTACCGGTAACGAATTTGAGCGTAAAGTAACCGTTGGTTACATGTACATGCTCAAACTGAACCATTTAGTTGATGACAAGATGCACGCCCGTTCAACCGGTTCGTACAGCTTAGTGACTCAACAACCATTGGGCGGTAAAGCTCAATTCGGTGGTCAGCGTTTCGGTGAGATGGAAGTGTGGGCACTTGAAGCATACGGTGCAGCTTATACTCTACAAGAAATGCTAACAGTTAAGTCAGATGACGTTAACGGTCGTACTCAGATGTATAAAAACATCGTCGACGGTAACCATCAGATGCACCCAGGCATGCCTGAGTCTTTCAACGTATTGTTGAAGGAAATCCGTTCACTTGGTATTAATATCGAGTTGGACCAAGAGTAAGCATCGCACTTAAGCAATGTTTGGTAACCAAGGGTGCTTTGCATCAGCAAAGCACCTGGTTTAACTCCTTCAGGAGAGAAACGTGAAAGACTTATTAAAGTTTCTTAAACAGCAAAGTAAGACTGAAGAATTTAACGGAATCAAAATTGGTTTGGCCTCGCCAGATCTAATCCGTTCTTGGTCTTTTGGTGAAGTAAAGAAGCCAGAAACCATTAACTACCGTACATTCAAACCTGAACGTGAAGGTTTGTTCTGTGCGCGTATTTTTGGTCCGGTTAAAGATTACGAATGTTTGTGTGGTAAATACAAACGTTTAAAGCACCGTGGTGTGATTTGTGAAAAGTGTGGCGTAGAAGTTACCCAGACTAAAGTGCGTCGTGAGCGCATGGGTCACATTGAATTGGCTAGTCCAGTTGCCCACATTTGGTTCTTAAAATCACTTCCATCTCGTATCGGCTTAATGCTTGATATGACGTTGCGTGATATTGAACGCGTACTGTACTTCGAATCTTTTGTTGTTATCGAGCCTGGCATGACCACGCTTGAACGCGGCCAAATGCTAACCGAAGAAACGTATCTTGATGCGTTAGAAGAATACGGTGACGAGTTTGAAGCTAAGATGGGTGCTGAAGCAGTTCTTGAATTGCTACGCGCGATCAACTTAGCAGAACAGATCGAGCAAATGCGAGAAGAGTTGCCTTCAATTAACTCTGAAACCCGTCGCAAGAAGGTCACTAAACGCCTTAAACTGATGGAAGCATTCTTCACATCTGGCAACAAGCCAGAGTGGATGATCTTAAAAGTATTACCGGTTCTTCCACCTGATCTACGTCCATTAGTGCCGTTAGACGGTGGTCGTTTCGCGACGTCAGATCTTAACGATCTATACCGTCGTGTGATTAACCGTAACAACCGCTTAAAGCGTCTGTTAGATTTAGCTGCGCCTGACATTATCGTACGCAACGAAAAGCGTATGCTACAAGAGTCAGTTGATGCGCTATTAGATAACGGTCGTCGCGGTCGTGCTATTACGGGTTCTAACAAGCGTCCGCTGAAATCTCTTGCTGATATGATCAAGGGTAAGCAAGGTCGTTTCCGTCAGAACTTACTTGGTAAGCGTGTTGACTATTCTGGCCGTTCGGTAATTACCGTAGGACCAACTTTACGTCTGCATCAGTGTGGTCTTCCTAAGAAGATGGCACTTGAGCTATTCAAGCCATTCATTTACGGCAAGCTAGAAGCGCGTGGTTTAGCGACTACGATTAAAGCTGCTAAGAAAATGGTTGAACGCGAACAGGCTGAAGTATGGGATGTGTTAGACGAAGTGATTCGTGAACATCCAGTTATGCTTAACCGTGCACCAACACTTCACAGACTAGGTATTCAAGCATTTGAACCTGTTCTGATTGAAGGTAAAGCAATTCAATTGCACCCGTTAGTTTGTGCGGCATACAACGCCGACTTCGACGGTGACCAAATGGCGGTTCACGTTCCATTAACGCTTGAAGCTCAGTTAGAAGCTCGTGCGCTAATGATGTCAACCAACAACATTTTGTCACCTGCTAACGGTGAGCCTGTAATTACACCGTCTCAGGACGTGGTATTAGGTTTGTACTACACCAGCCGTGAACGTATTAATGGTCTCGGTGAAGGTATGGTTTTCTCTTCAGTATCTGAAGTTGAAAAAGCTTATGCTGTAGGTGTAGCTGAATTACACGCTCGCGTAAAAGTACGTATTACTGAAACGCACATTGCTGAAGACGGCGAAAGAACAAAAGCAACACGTATCGTAGATACAACTGTTGGTCGCGCGCTTTTATCGTTAATTCTGCCTGAAGGCTTATCTTATGATTTGGTTAACCAAAACATGGGTAAGAAGCAGATTTCTAAGCTATTGAACACCTGTTACCGTCAATTAGGCCTTAAAGATACTGTTATCTTTGCTGACCAATTGATGTATACCGGTTTCCGTTTTGCAACCATCTCTGGTGCCTCTGTTGGTATCGATGACATGGTTATTCCAGACGAAAAATATACCTTAGTTGCTGACGCTGAAGCTGAAGTGCTTGAAATTCAAGAGCAGTTCCAGTCAGGTCTTGTTACTGCTGGTGAACGTTACAACAAAGTTATCGATATCTGGGCAAGCGCAAACGAAAAAGTATCTAAAGCGATGATGGAAAACCTGTCAACTGAGACAGTGATTAACCGTGATGGCGTTCCTGAGCAACAAGCTTCGTTTAACAGCATCTATATGATGGCTGACTCGGGCGCTCGTGGTAGTGCTGCACAGATCCGTCAGTTAGCAGGTATGCGTGGTTTGATGGCTAAGCCTGATGGCTCAATCATCGAAACCCCAATTACAGCTAACTTCCGTGAAGGTCTAAACGTACTACAGTACTTTATTTCTACTCACGGTGCGCGTAAAGGTCTTGCCGATACAGCATTGAAGACAGCTAACTCGGGTTACTTAACTCGTCGTTTAGTAGACGTTGCACAAGACTTAGTTGTTATTGAAGATGACTGTGGTGTTGAACATGGTCTAACAATGAAACCGCTTATTGAAGGTGGTGATGTTGTTGAGCCATTACGCGAACGTGTTCTAGGTCGTGTTGTTGCTCTAGACGTAATGAAGCCAGGTACTGACGAAGTTCTTGCTCCACGCAACACGCTTCTTGATGAAGCATGGTGTAATACGTTAGAAGAACACAGTATTGACGAAGTGATTGTACGTTCTGTAATTACCTGTGAAACAGACTTCGGTGTGTGTGCAGCGTGTTACGGCCGTGACTTGGCTCGTGGTCATATTATTAACCACGGTGAAGCAATTGGTGTTGTTGCAGCACAGTCAATCGGTGAACCTGGTACACAGTTAACCATGCGTACGTTCCACATTGGTGGTGCGGCATCTCGAGCTTCTGCAGAAAACAACGTTCAAGTTAAGAACGCAGGTTCTCTGAAGTTACACAATGCTAAGCATGTTTCTAACATCGACGGTAAACTGGTTATCGTATCTCGTTCTTCTGAATTAGCCATCATTGATGAGCTAGGTCGTGAGAAAGAGCGTTACAAAGTGCCTTACGGTACCGTACTAGAAGTATTGGAAGACTGTGAAGTTACAGCTGGCCAGATAATCGCTAACTGGGATCCACATACTCACCCAATTATCTCTGAAGTAGCGGGTAGCGTTAAGTTTGTTGACATGATTGATGGCGTAACCATGACACGTCAAACTGACGAGTTAACTGGTTTATCATCTGTTGTTGTACTAGAAATTGGTGCTCGTACTTCAGCTGGTAAAGAACTTCGTCCAGCAATTCGCCTAGTTGATGCTGATGGTAATGATTTAATGATCCCTGGTACAGAAGTACCAGCTCAGTACTTCTTGCCTGGTAACGCGATTGTGTCGAAAGACGATAACGCGAAAATCAACGTTGGTGACGCGTTAGCACGTATTCCACAAGAATCGTCTAAAACACGCGACATCACCGGTGGTCTACCACGTGTTGCTGACTTATTCGAAGCGCGTAAGCCAAAAGAGCCAGCAATTCTTGCTGAAATCTCTGGTACTATCTCGTTCGGTAAAGAGACTAAGGGCAAACGTCGTCTAGTGATTACCCCAGCTGATGGCGGCGATCATTATGAAGAGATGATCCCTAAGTGGCGTAACTTAAACGTGTTCGAAGGTGAAAAAGTCGAACGTGGTGAAGTTATTGCTGACGGTCCAGAAGCGGCACATGACATCTTACGTCTTCGTGGTATCCACAACGTAGCAAACTACATTGTGAACGAAGTACAGGACGTTTACCGTCTACAGGGCGTAAAGATCAACGACAAGCACATCGAAGTTATCATTCGTCAAATGCTGCGTAAGTGCTTAATCAGCACCGCAGGTGACAGTGACTTCTTAGCTGGCGAACAAGTTGAAGTCGCGCGCGTTAAGATTGCTAACCGTGAGCTAATCGCTCAAGGCAAAGCACCTGCTACGTTCGAACGTGAATTACTGGGTATTACCAAAGCATCTTTGGCTACTGAGTCATTCATATCAGCAGCATCGTTCCAGGAAACCACTCGTGTGTTAACTGAAGCGGCTGTTGGTGGTAAGAGCGATCCATTACGTGGTCTGAAAGAAAACGTAATCGTTGGTCGTTTGATCCCTGCTGGTACCGGTTATGCTTACCACAAAACTCGCAATGAAGAACGTGCTAAAGCAGCAAGTTCGAAAGGCAAAGTGGAAGCGACAACTGTCACTGCAAGCGAAGCTGAACAGAACCTAGCAGATCTACTAAACTTGGCAGGTAGCCAAGATTAAGTTAGCGTTTTGTTAAGAAAAGGCGCCAATGGCGCCTTTTTTATTGGAATTTGCACGAAAAGTTGGCTATTTCTTGACAGATAGCCATTACCTTTCTAAAATTCCGCGTCCCATCATTGTGGGATATAGATTTTTCACACCTAATTGTTGAGTTTAAATCAACTGTCGGAGCTATACATGGCAACTGTAAACCAGTTGGTACGTAAGCCACGCGCGCCAAAAGTCGAAAAGACTAATGTGCCTGCGTTGAACGCGTGCCCACAAAAACGTGGTGTTTGTACTCGTGTGTACACTACAACACCTAAAAAACCTAACTCTGCACTACGTAAAGTAGCTCGTGTGCGTCTAACTAACGGTTTCGAAGTAACTTCGTACATCGGCGGTGAAGGCCATAACTTGCAAGAGCACAGTGTAATCCTAATCCGTGGTGGTCGTGTTAAAGACTTACCTGGTGTGCGTTACCACACTGTTCGTGGCGCATTAGACTGTGCTGGCGTGACTTCACGTCGCCAAGGCCGTTCTAAGTACGGTGCTAAGCGTCCTAAGTCTTAACGTATCCCGTTTAAGTAAGGCCAAGCTAGTATTTATTTGACATTCCAGTTTTGGAAATACCTGAAGCATACGGAGAATTGATATGCCAAGACGTCGCGTTGTAGGACAACGTAAAATCCTACCAGATCCAAAGTTTCACAGTGAGTTGTTGGCTAAGTTCATCAACGTCATTATGCAAGACGGCAAAAAGTCGACTGCAGAAAAAATTATCTACAAGGCGTTAGATGTTGTCGCTGAAAAGAAAAGCGAAAATCATTTAACAATCCTTGAAGCAGCTCTTGATAACGTTCGCCCTTCAGTCGAAGTTAAATCTCGTCGCGTTGGTGGTTCTACTTATCAAGTACCATGTGAAGTTCGTCCAGTGCGTCGTAACGCACTAGCGATGCGCTGGTTAGTTGAAGCTGCTCGCAAGCGTGGTGAAAAATCTATGGCTCTACGTCTAGCAGGTGAAATGCTAGATGCGTCTGAAAACAAAGGTACTGCTGTTAAGAAGCGTGAAGACGTGCATCGCATGGCTGAAGCTAACAAAGCCTTTGCTCATTACCGTTGGTAATATAATGGAGCGGGCTTTGGCCCGCTCCATATTGTTGATATTGCTAAGACCAAAAGTTTTAGCTGAGAGGGTATAAATAGTGGCTCGTACAACCCCAATTGAGCGTTATCGTAATATCGGTATTGTAGCTCATGTGGATGCAGGTAAAACTACCACAACAGAACGTGTTCTGTTCTATACCGGTATGTCTCATAAAATCGGTGAGGTGCATGACGGCGCCGCCACGACTGATTGGATGGTACAAGAGCAAGAACGTGGTATTACTATCACTTCTGCTGCTGTGACCACCTTTTGGCGCGGTATGGAAGCTCAATTCGCTGAACATCGAATTAATATCATCGATACCCCAGGTCACGTAGACTTCACTATTGAAGTCGAGCGTTCATTGCGCGTATTAGATGGAGCCGTAGTTGTATTCTGTGGCTCTTCAGGCGTTGAACCGCAATCTGAAACCGTATGGCGTCAAGCTGACAAGTACCACGTTCCGCGTATGGTATTTGTTAACAAGATGGACCGTGCAGGTGCAGATTTTGACCGAGTAATAAAACAAATTCGTAACCGCCTTGGTGCGACTTGTGTGCCGATTCAATTAAACATTGGTGCAGAAGAGAACTTCAAGGGTGTTATTGATTTAATTAAGATGAAAGCCATTAACTGGTCTGAATCAGATCAGGGAATGACATTCACTTATGAAGACATTCCTGCAGATCTCGCAGCAAAAGCTGCCGATATGCATGAGTATCTCGTGGAAGCAGCAGCTGAAGCCTCAGATGAGCTGATGAACAAATACCTTGAAGAAGGTGAGTTATCAGAATCTGAGATTAAAGCAGCTCTGCGTCAGCGCACAATTAACAACGAGATCGTACTAGCAACCTGTGGTTCTGCATTTAAGAACAAAGGTGTGCAGGCGGTTCTTGATGCGGTTGTCGACTTCTTACCATCGCCAATTGACGTACCTGCAATTAAAGGTATTGATGAAGACGAGAATGAAGTTGAACGTCCGTCGGATGATAATGCACCATTTGCTGCATTAGCATTTAAAATTGCGACTGATCCATTCGTTGGAACACTTACCTTTATCCGTGTGTATTCCGGTGTACTTGAGACAGGTTCAGGCGTTTATAATTCTGTTAAACAGAAACGTGAACGTATTGGTCGAATGGTGCAAATGCACGCTAACGACCGTACTGAATTAAAAGAAGTACGTGCAGGTGATATAGCAGCGGCTATAGGTCTAAAAGATGTTACAACCGGTGATACTCTTTGCGATAATGATCACAAAGTGATTCTTGAACGCATGGAGTTCCCAGAACCCGTGATTACCATCGCCGTTGAGCCTCGTTCGAAAGCTGACCAGGACAAAATGGGTATTGCGCTGCAAAAATTAGCAGCAGAAGATCCATCTTTCCGTGTTGAAACTAACGAAGAGTCTGCTCAAACACTAATATCGGGAATGGGTGAGCTACACTTGGATATTATCGTAGACCGAATGCGTCGCGAATTCAGTGTGGAGTGTAACGTAGGTAAACCTCAGGTAGCCTATCGTGAGACTATCCGTTCGAAAGTAGAAGTGGAAGGTAAGTTCGTACGTCAATCTGGCGGACGTGGACAGTTTGGCCATGTTTGGCTAAGACTTGAACCACTCGAAGAGGGTGCGGGCTACGAGTTTGTCAATGAAGTCGTTGGTGGTGTTATTCCACGTGAATACATACCGGCGGTTGACAAAGGTATTCAGGAACAGATGAAAAACGGCGTATTAGCTGGATATCCTGTTCTTGATGTGAAGGTCACATTATTTGACGGTTCATATCATGATGTGGACTCGAATGAAATGGCGTTCAAAATTGCAGGTTCAATGGGCTTCAAACAGGGTGCGCTAGAAGCAAACCCCGCGTTGCTCGAACCTTGTATGAAAGTAGAAGTAACTACACCTGAAAATTATATGGGCGATGTTGTTGGTGACTTAAACCGACGTCGTGGCATAATTGAAGGTATGGACGATGGCATCGCAGGTGTTAAACTCGTTCATGCGGTAGTGCCTCTATCTGAAATGTTTGGTTATGCAACTGATTTGCGCTCTGCATCTCAGGGTCGTGCTTCTTACTCTATGGAGTTTTATAAGTACACAGATGCACCGCAAAACATTGCAAAAGCGATTATAGAATCTCGTAACTAATATCGGTTACGGCATCAATGTTATATTGCTCGAATTAATCGAGCACTTCTGAAAAGAAAGGAATTTATCGTGGCAAAAGCTAAATTTGAACGTAAAAAGCCTCACGTAAACGTAGGCACCATCGGTCACGTTGACCATGGTAAAACAACTCTTACAGCAGCTATTTCAGCTGTATTGTCTAAGACTTATGGTGGTGAAGTTCGTAACTTCGCACAAATCGATAACGCTC
>NZ_JCAYNT010000032.1:0-19042 GCF_059758095.1 Shewanella sp. MF05913 | reverse complement strand
AAGATAGACTGGGCGGTCTGCTATATAACAATAAACGCAAAAAAGTCACAACAAAGAAAATCTAGAAAAGACATAACGTTAGATGGAATTTTTGCAGGCCTTAATGCTTAAGGTCCAGTGTATGAATATTGCTTAAATGAAGATAACCCTCATGAGTTTTAACAAATCTGTGAACTAGAAGTCTCTTTCAACTATTAAAGCCAAAAAACTGTGTGAATTTGCGAAGTCTACTTTTGTCCATTTGGCCTCAACATAGTTAAGTGCTTTTACCTTTAACAAGTTGATAGCCATTTTTAAGAAAAATAAGAATATTTCTTATTAGGAGATTTCGATGAATAAAAAAACAATATTAGGGCTAATGGTCTCTTCAATTCTGTTAGCTGGATGTGGTGGCAGTGACAGTTCTGATGACACCACGGTGTCAGTTCCGGTAGCACAAGAAGAAGCGGCCCCGGCCACAGGAACGGGGGCTTTTGACAAAGTCTGGGGGCCTGATGTCAAATTTGAACTCAATACGACGGTTTATGCATACTTAAACGGCAATATTGAGCGCCAGGATATGATTGACCAATTTGATCGTAAAATACCTGAAAATGGTATTGCGGTCGATCCTGTCAAACTACGCGCTGCAAAAGCAGATTCTTATGCCAAAGGTGATGGATTATACATTCCGAACGAAATTTATAATGATAATCAAATTACGTTTGCCGATGTGTTGATGTACCTGTCACAAACTCAAGATAACTTTAATGTTGAGTATGAGTGGAGTGAAGATATTCAATCGTACAAGTACACCGTCTGGCATGATAAAAACAATGACGGAGACTTTGATGATGAAGGTGATGTCAAAGCGGATCCTAACTGGTATGCCACTTATATGATTGATTTTGGTAAATTTAAGCGCGAGCTCTATTATACCGAATCTGGCGAAGCATTATATTTACGCTTAGAAGAAGTGATGGTGCAACCAAACTCTGGTTTACACTTTCGCTCATACAGCCCAATGATGACGCAGCGACGTGAGTCGGTTCAACAATATCAAGTCGGCATAAAACAAAATAGTAAAAACAGTTATTACAGTGACACGACCGAAGTCATTGTCGTGCCTGTGGTGTCAATTACTCCCATTGAAGAAACGGGTTTACCTGGGCCAAGTGGTAAAGAACAATTATTTTTTAATGTCGAAGCCAGAAGTCATAACTTCCGCCCTGATATCTTTAAAAAAGACAAAGCCATTACCATGGCTGACGTACTGTTGAGTATGAGAGAGCAGGGGTTGATTGATGTTGGGTTTACCTTTTGGGGTAAATTGGCCTCAGATGTAGATGTACAACACTTTATTATTAATGAAATTAATGGTCAACGTGCTGCTGGTTTTAAAAACTATGTGATTAACACTGGTGTCAGCTGGGCATTAGAAGACTTTGCTGCTAAGTACATGGTAAGTCAACAAGCCAACCTTGAATCAACAGCAGTCGGTGCTTCGTCATCAACGATGCCAACTTATTGTGATCGAAAAGGCCAATCAAATCCATTTGATCCTACTGATACTAGCTTAGATCATCCCGATGGTATTTTAGATACCGAAGGTGAAGCAGAAAGACGTGAAAACTGTGATCCTGAACTCACAGAAGTCAGCGATTGGTATAACGATCAAGAATTCCACTTCTTCAGTGATGTGTGGGTGATGAATCATCCAGGCGACATCATGGCTGTATTTAACTTTTCAATGTATGACTTTTACCCTGTGGGAGCTTCTAAGCGAATCGCAGGCGATGAAAAGTGGCCTATTGCTGACATAAACAAGGCGATAGCGCCTTTAAACAGTGAGCACTTGGGTTGGGGAGTGGCTGATTGTGGCACTTGTCATTCATTAAATGGTATTCACTCTAAAGATGATGTTGGTGTAAGTTTAGGTGTTAATCCTAAACCCATCTCAATTTATGATGAAGGGGTAACAAGTTATCCGGTTACAGATCCATCAGAGTTAGTGATCGCGCCATTTGAGTGTGCATCTTGCCACGGTAGTAATGGTGCCCCTGAAGGGCATGGTGAGGAGGGTTCTTGTTTCTGGTGTCACTCTGAAGATGTGATCCCACCTAATCATGGCACAGCTTCTACCTATATCACGAAGATGTATGAAGGCGGCAACGCTGAAGATATCCCAAACAGGACCTATCGTTCAGTGGATGTTGATAGTACAGATCCTGAAGCTGTTTCAGCTTTAGAAGCTGAATTACAAGAAACTATCACACCTGTCATGAATCTCAGTGTTTATCCTGAAAAAGAAGGCATCAAATGGCAAGGATATTGGGGTAAATATAAAGATGATATGAAAGTTAGAACCAATAGCAGTTGGACAACGGATCCGGTGTATCCAGATCCATATGCTTGTGTGACTTGTCACCCGAACGACTGATAACTTAATGGCTTTATGTCAATAAAAAAAGAGCTGTTTCTTAATAGAAACGGCTCTTTCTATTAAAAATAGATAAATTATCAGGATGTAAGAAATCTAACTTTTTTACTGATATTTAATCGCTTGTGTTTAATATTGGTTATATAACAATTTTGACTTCCGTTGATCCCAGAATACTTCCCCAAACTTGTTAAGTTGCGAGCCTCGTCGTTATCATCGATTGTGTATTACACTCAGAAATAGCAATCGCCCCGTTATAGCTAGTCTTTTCTTCAACTCGGTTTTGTAAAGATAGATATTGTTATTTATTAGGATCGCAAGTCAGACATGAATATGGGTCAGGGAAGCTTTCACTTGTTTTCCAATCGCTATTACCCGTAGTTAACTTTTTGCTATCCGAAGTTGACCATATGTAGTACCACTATCAGTTGAAGTGTGAATTTGGTTATGTGTCTTGCCATCATCTATATTAGAGCTTTCTTTAACTCGGTCAGCACAATAACCCATTTCTCCATTCAATACGGTTTCGGAGCTTGTTTAGCCTAAACATTCAACGTTATCGAATGTAATTAATTTTGATGCTTCAACATGGTTTACCATTAACTTATCGTTGGAATGGCACCAGAAACAACGACCCGTTTCACCATGACCTGTAGGCACATCATCATTACCGTGACAAGAGGCACAGAAATATGGCTCTGTGTTGTCAGGCAGTAATGGAGAATAACCGTTTAAGTGAATATTATTCATGCTATGACATAGCCCACAATCAGCAATTTGATAACCAAAATGTGTGGAGGTAAGAGGAGCAACGGCTTCTTCTATGTCATACTGTGTATTTACCATCGTCAGCAACGTTCTTCTGGATTACCTCCCAAAGATCGGGCATGTTTGTTTTCAGTTAAAGCTTATATACACTTTGCCATTTACCATAAAATCAACATCGGTCATTAAAAACGCCGAGATGCTCTAATGAGAAAATGCTGCTTACGGTCATCAAAATCTGACCAATCGATATGAATGATGGGTTGCTTCATTTTCCCGATGAGCAAGCAGGTCATACGGGTATAAAAGAACTCTATATCACGATGAAGATGAGGATTACTGCAAAGCCTATCAACTCGCTTAATCTTATGTTTTTTTCATGGTTTTACTTTCAAGATCACGACCAAGTCCAGTGATTGATAATGCTCCACCATTCATTGAGCTTTCAATTGCAGAGAACAGACTTTGTCGGCGAGTTTTGTGCATTAACGGGGTGACAAGTGAGAGGCATTTTGATAAAACGTGTTCCTCAGTTTTTAACCTATCTCATTATTTCTATTAATTCTTTTGTGGGGATTCGTCAGAATCAGCCCCTGGAAAAAAGGGAGTATAAGATCATAGCGAGATGTTAACGTCAAATAGTGAATTTAATTGTTCAAAAAACGCTCGCAATCTCGCCCTGGGGTTTTAGGCACTGATTTCTTAAAATATGTCATAAATCAATTCTCTTGAATTTCTTTAGTTTATACTGTAATTGGGATGAATGTTCTATTTTACAGTGTACTGGTATTTTTAACAGTATGCGTCTAAGCCACATTTATTGCATATTACGATTGCTGTATATGGTTATCGAATATCTAATTTGAAAATATAAAGAGAAAATATGTCACTCAATGAAGAGTTTTGCAATAGTGTTGCAGTATTAGACTTTTGCGATATTGTATATACGTTGTTACCTGAAAGTGGAATTAAATATTCTAGAGAGGGCGCCGAACATCCTATATCGAAACAAAAAACGAATCCATTAAAATATCTTATGTTGGGTTCTTCAAAAAGTGCGGTAAAGATTTTAGATGAGATGATGAAAAATGTTTCTAAATCTCCGAAATACTTTCTTCCATTTATGCTCGAGGGAAAAAACTGGCCTACCGGGTTTCAATTTGGTCCTTCACACGCAGGGAACGAACTGATTAACCAATATCAAAAAGAGTTGATGGATGCGGCTGGGTACCAAAGCCATTGCGAGTTATATAGTCGTAGCACTAATAACAGCTCAGTAGGATGCTTTTGGTTAGGATCTTCTTTAAATGAATGTGAATTATTCGAAAAGATCTCAGCTCCGTGGGTGGCTAACTACCTAAACTTACTGCACTTCAAGCTTACTCACGCATATCCAGAATTAACTAACCCTTACATATATGATGGCACATTTGGTGATAAAACTGTAATGGTACTTAAGTTAACAGCTAAAGGTTTTAATTGTAAAGAAATAGCTACTGCTCTCTATTTGACAGAGCGAGGAGTAAATTATCATATTGAAAAAGCGAAAGTTAACCTTTGTGCAGCTAATAAAGCCGAAATGATTCGACTAGCTAAAGAATACTGTCTTATTTAACGGTCTTGTTGATCAAGTCGATTATTGAGATACTGCTTTATCAATACTTTCAGAACTTATCCAGTTATTTGTCGAACAAGCATACCTAGAGCCATGTGTAGTAGCTCAAATTTGATCTAATAGTAACCCATTCTCAGAAGTTATTTGTCAGTTTGAATTTTAACTACTATATTTCGACCCAAATTCAGTTGGTGAGAGATGGCGCAGTGGCTTACTTTCTTTAAGTTTGTAGGTCATTAATTAGTCAGGGCGAGTTCGCGAACGTTTTATGAACAAATTGAATGTATTTATCAAAAAATGCACACTCATGCGGTTGCCCTGATTAATTAGTCAATCGCGTTGAGCATAAAACCATGCTCACTAAGATTCTTTGTATACTTTATTGGCTAAATTTTGTTCCACTGATCATTAATGGTTTCTTATTATAAAAAACTGAAAACACTTCCCTAGATAATAAATATTAAAGCTGAATTACAATTGCTTACGGATATTACTAATATTAACTCCACCGTCTAATAAGTCTCCTACCAACATTTTACTAATCTGTAATGGTCAATAATACCGCCTTGATGATTCTCTATGGTATGCAAAGAACCTGCCCCACCTTCTTTATCCTCTACTATCGAGGCCGAAAAGCATTTTATGTCACGGTATTCGAAAATATGACAGTCTTTAATGTGGATTGAATCAATGAACTCTATGTCAGTCAGTTTCAATAGGTCTGACAGTTTATGGGAAAGGTGAATTAATCATTCTTTTCGTTCGACAAATTTAATATTAAAGTGGCTTGTAACACCAAACCTACTCAATTGTTATTCAAGTCTATTTTAACAGATGTCACTAAAATAAGTTAATGTGTCAAATTTGTTATGTATAACGTGTTTTCGTCTTTAAGGTTATTTTTTACAGTAGGTTGAAAGATTATAAAGTCGCACAATTATAACTACATACCGTAAGTGTGTGTATTTATAAACTATTAGCCAGTTACGCTGGCAAGGATAAAATGATGAAAATAAAGACGTTAAGCATAATTATGCTGCCTATACTCTTAGGGTTAACCGCATGCGGAGGAGAGGATTCAAATACGACCGATTCATCTACGGCTACTAATATAACTAACGATACCTCAGACGCATCTACATCGGTTACTCGCAGCAAAGGTTGGGATTACGTTGACACAACATATACAGAGTTTACAAAATATGAATATAAAGGTCCCGTGTCAGTTGGACTAGGACGAGTCGTAGACAATGTTAATTTGTGGGTAACAGGCCATGGAGACACTCCTCCTACAGATAGAAATGGTGACGGTGCAATCAACCAATATGATGCTCCAGCAAATGTATTTAATACACTCTTTGATGGTAGCGAACTTACTCCGGATATGCAGTTAGATACCGAAGATATGATTCGAGTGTTAGCGACAAATCCTGATGGTATAGGTGCTGGTCCGGCAAGACCGGATGTTTTTGCAGAGGGCGTTTACTCAGTTTTTGATCTATTGAGATATCTAGTCACCATACGTGATGATTTGCAATTTGATGATGGTAGTATTATTAGTTACAAAGATTCAGAATTTAATACATGGGAATTTAAGTTATCCTGGGATCTAAATGGCAACGGTGATTTTACTGATGATGGTAGATATAGTGGATCAGATACCTGGCATTATCGGCACCATGGTCATAAAGGAGAGGTTGATCGAGATTACGGTGGTCCATTAATCGGATTTGCTTCCAACCAACGAATGGATGTTCACTGGTTAAGAAATGGGGGAATGGTACGTTTTATTAACTACTCAGATACCTATAAGAACCGTTTGAAGTGGAGTTGGAAGCAAGAACAGGACCGTTATGAAGCCAATGGCAGGAAATTTATTATTCCCAAAGTAGTATATAAGGAACTTGCACCTGGAGAGCCTGTACCTACGGGAATAAATCCGGATCATATTTTAGCTGTGAATCTAGAGGTAAAACCGTTTAATTTGAGACCAGATGTTTGGGCAAAAGACCAAATAACGGCTATGGATGTATATTTAACGTTAGCAGATGAATATGGCATGGACTTTTCATTAGCTTACTGGGCAACAATGCCAAGCGGTGCTGTAGTAAATAGTTTCGGTCTTCACAGCGATCCTTTTATTGGTCAATACTCAGGCTGGTCTGGAGGTTTCCCAACTATGGGAGAAGAAGAGCTTATGGACGACCATGTTGTCACGGATGTGAAATGTGATTTTGGTCTCGATGGTTCACCAGAAGGTGAAGGTAGACTTTCTAAAGAAGATTGTTTAGCTGAGTACTTCGCATGGGGAAATATTGGCGGTAATGAGATTTCAGAACTTGTTGGATCGACAGGGTTATTATATCCACCAGAATATATAGGCACCTGGGGACGTATGAAATATAACAAGTGGGTTGGTGTGCTAGATATCGATTTGAAGATTGATCCTAATATGAAAACCAATGTTCATGTCACGGAGGACATACTTGAGCTTGCCGATTTGAATGACGTTACTGATCTGTGGGGGCAATCAGTTGGTGATAGTACTGCTTGGTCTACACAAGGGAAGAAAAACGCTGTGCTAACCCGTAAGTTCGCAGCAAAAGAGCCGGTAGGCAACGCACCAATTATTGATGAAACCCACTTTGGTTGGAAAATAGCAGATTGTACGCAGTGTCATAATGATGAGAAGAACCCTCTTGGACATGGCGGACAATCATGGCCAACAAATGAAGCTGAAGGTTTTGATTTTATTCAACCTTATTATTGCGCAACTTGCCACGGTTCAAACGGAGCTGCACCGCAACATGATTTTGGCGCCAAATGTTTTGGCTGTCACAGTGCTAAAAGTCCTGACGCACCCAAAAACCATTATGATGCAGACTTGCTAAGAACCATTAAGGCAGAAGACCTTATAGCAAACAAGCGAAACCAATGGGCTACTCCGGTAGATAATGCTGCTAAACCGACAAAGTATGGTGATATAGAAGAAAGCTACAACAACGATTACAGCTTAAGCCGTACGTTCCCAGATCCATATGCATGTGTTACTTGTCATGAAACTAAAGACTAACTCAAGGTCAAGTACGCAATCCTGTTGAACTAATTAATGTACTGATAGCCCACCTGCTGCATAGGAAAAGCAGGTGGCATCACCATTTTTATTGATACTCCCTGTGTCATGATCTGACTCTTATACACAAATAAATTAGGCTTCAATTTAACTTTATTTATATCAGTCGATCAGATCAGTTATAACGAAAACACCGATTGAATTTAATTATGATGCTGATAAAAGACACTGAAGAATGGGCTAGTCATTTGTTTAAACATGCTGAATTAGGTGATGTACGGCGCACTAAACGCCTGATAAAAATAAGTCATCAAATGGCGAGTAACATAGGAAGTTCTATTGTGAACGCGTCTGGCTCACAGGCCTCTATTGAAGTCGCATATCGCTTTCTTCGTAATGATAAAGTTGACGCTGATAACATCGCTACCGCCGGTTTGAAATCGCTGTTACCTGCACTAACACTGTCAAATACAATCCTTGCGCTAGAAGATACATCAACATTGTGTTACCGACACAATGTGACTAAAGAGCTCGGACATACTGGCGCATATCAAAGCTCTTCTAAAGGGATGTTAGCGCACACTGTTCTTATGGTCGATGCAGAAACAGAGCATACTATTGGCTTGGGTGCGCAGCATCGTTGGTGCAGAAAAGATGAAAACTTTGGTACTGCTAACGACAGAAAACGCCGCAAGTACGAAACGAAAGAAAGTTATAAATGGCAACGCTCGTCGGAAGAAATGAGTACCCGATTTGCAGATGTGATGGATAATATCATAAGCGTTTGTGATCGAGAATCTGATATGTTTGAGTATATTGATTATAAAACAACAAATAATCAACGGTTTGTAGTGAGATCCAAGCATGAGCGGGTTGTGAATACAGACGGCGATAAACTAAGTCCCTACATTGAAAATCAATCTAGTGAAGCTTCATATTCGGTTAAGATAAAGCAAAAAGGAGGCCGAAAAGCACGCATTGCAAAAGTAGCCGTACGTTATGCTTACATTACTATTTATCCGCCTGAAAAACACAAGAAACTTGGTGGTATGAATTTAACAGTGATAAGTTGCAACGAGATTGAACCACCAAGTGGAGCAAGTCCATTGTCGTTGAAATTGTATACAGGCGAACCAATAAATAGTGCTTCTGATGCACTAAGGATAGTTAGATTTTATGAACTAAGATGGCGAGTTGAAGAGTTCCATAAAGCGTGGAAGTCAGCGGGCACTCAAGTTGAGTCGTTTCGCATGCAAACGCGAAATAACCTAGAAAAGATCATTGTAATAACAGCATTTATTGCAGTGAGACTTCTCCAGTTACGCGAGCTTGTTGTCGATAAAGATAATGAAAAATCAATTGGTTGCGACAAATTTTCAATCTTCTAGAATGGAAGTTGTTGTGGTCAAAGACTGAAACCAAAAAAGCACCTAACACAACACCTTCATTACATTGGGCTTATTATGCACTTGCCAAATTAGGCGGATGGCACGACATTAAGCAAACTGGTGTTGTTGGTTGGGAAGCTCTATGGAAAGGTTGGTTTTCACTGAGCCAACTGCTAGAAGGTGCTCGATTTATGCAAGCGCAACAACAGGAGATGTGATCAAGAGACAGGTGTCAGGATAGTTGTCACCTCAATTAATTTACAAATAAACAGGGCGCGGTAAGTTAAAGCAATTGAATTATCAAAGGCATTCAGTTCAATTTAAAGAAGCGATATTAAACAAGGTAACCGTCTAGCGAACCACACCTCGCATCGTTAATCTGACTATCTAAAAATACCTGTTCAATGATAAATTTGGAACAGGTGATGAAAACATACAGAACAACTATTCAGTGGCAGATGCTACTTCAACAACGCGGCTCGTTTAGTGGCACTAATATCGAATTTTGCCAACACTATACTGTCTCTATTACCACTTACTATATACAGCGCGTTTTATTGGTTGAGTATCAGCTTAATTCAACCTTGCCAGTGCAAACAACGAACCCCACATCATCACGTTTTATTCAGGTTAAACAAATCACCACTGAAGTCTGCGAATAAACTCATCAAAATGTGGGCAGTTTGATATTCACACAGGCCAGTTAATGTTTCCAACCAATTTAACAACAAACGATATCGTTGCCATTATTAAAGGGCTATTGGCATTAAGCTGTTTGTTGATGTGCCAGCTGTTTATTGATGTGCGGATGTGGTCGATTTTCGTAAATCGATTAATGGATTGGCGGTGTTGGTTGAAGCAGAGCTTGGACTACCTGTGCTGTGCTCAGTGGTGCGCTATTTGTGTTTTGCAATAAAGGGCGTGACAAACTGAAATTGCTTTACTGGGATAACAACGGCATTGCGCTGTGGCGGTGAACTACATCAAATGGTGAAGATAAGTCAGAAAAGCTTGGGTTTATTCTCGCTCAAATCAAAGTAGTTGCCAGGTATTGGTTTCTTTGATGCCCTTAAAGATAACCGTTCAAGGGCATGGTGTAACAAACAACTAAAAATAGCGGCTTAGTTCCACTTAAAACGCCAGCTAGCCAAACCAAGTGTGACACATGTGATTAATGCTAATGGCCATAAGTGATGAAATATCGCAAAAAAGTCAGCGCCATCAATAATCACAGCACGGTTCGCGTCGTTCATGTGCGTTAATGGCAATAAGTCTGCAATGGCTCTCACCCAAGGTTTTGCGCCTTCTAAGCTAAACCAAATACCCGAGAGCAACATCATCGGCCAGGAGAATATATTGAGTATGCCATTACTAAATTCTTCAGAATCGGCTCTGCTGGCTACCAATAAGCCTATGCCTAACATCGCAGCGCCCCCTAAGGTAATGTTTAATAATAACAATAATGGGTTGCCAACTATATTGACCGAAAAAATCACACAAACCACTATAAATACAATGATGGATGTGACCACAAGTGTAAATAAACGGCTGAGTAACTGCGACAGTAAAAATTGCCAAGGTGCTAACGGGGTCACATGCATGCGTTTTAGTACACCCGTGCGGCGATAGCGCACAATCACATAACCCACACCGTATAGTGCCGAGAACATCATGTTCATGCCAATAATCCCCGGTAAAAGCCAGTCAATGTGACGCACAGCGTCACCCTCAATAAGCTGCTTTTGTAACGTAGGAACGCGGGTTAACACCAATTGTTCAATAATATAGCCGCGGCTCGAGTCGGCATTTACCCAGTAGTTATCGTTATCAATGATTATATCAACAAGGTGGCGTGACACTTTATGCTGAGCAGTTGCAAGATCGGGGTATTGAATAAACTCTACATGCTTAAGGGTTTGTTGTATTTCACTCACCGATGCTGCATCTATATAACCGACTTGGTAGATACTTTTTTCTTCGTCATCGAAAATCAAACCTAGGGCTAGGATAAGAATAAGTGGGAAAAATAGCGACCAGCCTAGTGCTGAACGATCTCGAATAAACTCAAGGTTTCGTGAATGGATTAAGGCCCATAATGCTCTCATATGGCGAATGAACTCCCGGTTAACTTAAGGTACAGGTCTTCAAGATTTGGCGGCCTTATATTTAATCCCGTAATTGGAATGTTAAGGCCATTTAACCAAGTAATGGCTTGTTGGGCATCATTGCATTCGACAATATAATGTCCGCCCTGATTTCGAGTCCGCAATGTTTGAGGTACTGCACTGTCCACAGGGCAATTAACATTAAAAGGTAAGGTTAAGATATGATTTAAAAAATGCGCTTTTAAAAGTGTTTGTGGTGGTTGTTCGACCACAATTTCACCGGCATTGATGATCGCGACTTTATCGCACAGATGTTGAGCTTCTTCCATGTAATGGGTGGTTAATACTATGGTTTTACCTTGTTTTTTTATATTCGACAGTAATTGCCAAAATGCCATTCGCGCATTGGGATCTAAGCCTGTTGTGGGCTCATCAAGAAATATCAGTTGTGGGTCATTGATTAAACTCAACGCCAGTAACAGCCTTTGTCGCTGACCGCCTGAAATTTGGTAATGAAACTGATCGATTGCATCGTCGAGTAAACACAGGCTGATTAGTTGCTCAATATTGACTGGATTGTCATAAAAGCTGGCAAATAAATGTAAGCAGTCTCTCACCTTTAAATAATCAGGTAACGCTGTCATTTGAAACTGAATACCGATGTGTTTGCTGTAACTTTTGCTTAACGGCAAACCTTTATATAACACCTGGCCGGTAGACGGATTTTTGATACCTTCTAATATCTCTAACGTAGTCGATTTACCTGCGCCATTAGGACCAAGTAGACCAAAACACGAGCCTTGTTCCACATTAATACTCACGTTTTTTACAACGTGATGTTTTGCATAAGAATAATTAAGATTGTCAGCAATAAGAATTGAACTCAAAAATGCCTCGACGAAGATGGCTTAGATAACTAAGCATTATCATCATTCGTTACACTGAAAACACTGTGAGTTATGACAGTGTTTTTACTGGCTTGTTATATTTGTGATTAAGTTCGGAATTATGGTTTTATTGAGTACTTTTTAGGTGATTTAATGCGGTATTTTGAACATTCAATACTGTGTTAATGGGCTAACTTTTACAATGAAACACTTTACCAAGCCAATATATGTGGCAATTTGGGCGTTATTTACGTCATTTTTACTGGTGGCGCAAGTCGTAGCTGCAGAACGTATTGTGTCACTGGCGCCTAATTGGAGCCATACGGTGTCATCGCTTGGCGCTGAAAATGAATTAGTTGGCGTGACTAGATATGCCCGTTTTCCGCAGAGCCTACCGGATAAAATTGCCAGAGGCGAATTGCCCGTCGTTGGAGGGTTTACCGATATTGATATTGAAAAAGTCATCGCATTGAATCCCAGCTTGGTGTTAACTGCTACGGGGCTACAGCTAAACCTTAAACGTGAGTTAGAAAAGCGCGGTGTAAAAGTCATCCACATGCAAGAGTCCAGTTTAGATGAAGTGTATCGAGGTATCGACGCATTGGGACAAACTATCAATCGCGCCGAAGCTTCAAATCTGCTCATTTCACAAATAAAATCTCAGTTAGACACGATTGAACAGCAATATGCCAACCAGCCTAAAGTTAAAGTCTATTATGAGATAAATTATTTTTATAAGTGTGTGCCCGGCGCAGACTCTTACATTACAGAGTTAATTAAAATAGCTGGCGGGGAGCCCGTATTCGCTGAACGTTCAGGTATTGCGCCGATGGTGACATGGGATGAAATTGTTAACCAAAACCCGGATTTTATTTTATTACCCATGTGGCCAGGCGCTACAGGTCCAGTATTTAGTGGCACAGAGGCAGGCAGTGGTACCACCACTATCGATGAAGTGCGTGGACGAGTAAATGCCAATAAAGTCACCGCTATTATTAAACAACAGGTTAAGTTTATTGACTCAGCGGTCACCAAACAGGCTGGCCCTAATATTCCTAACGCAGCAAGATTACTTGCTGAAGCCATCCACGGACATTAATTTATTTGCTAATGAGCAGAGTCTATTATTCTGCTCATCAAGCCTTAAAAAATTACCATCATACGTTTTAATCTATTAGAGCATATAACATATCTGTTAGTGATTAAAAATCACCTTTGAACCATTCCAGATTCAATAAGTGAGATCTCATTATTTGCTTACACCTTACAAAGGCAATTTTTAAGCAAATTATTGGTGTTAACCAGCTCTCAAAAGCAAATTTACTGTTAAAACTCCCAGAGTATTTCCCAACGTATTTCTCTATGTTTATTTACGGATGATGATCCCTTACATTTTAAGGGGTTTATATAACAAAACTAACAAATAGTAGAGTCAACTATGAATATGAAGATTAAAAAAACTAGGCTATTTTATGGCGCAATTGTGGCTTTTACATTGGTGTTCACCTCTTATGTCGGTACAGCACAAAGTGAAACTGCCAATAGTAAAGATGATTTAAAAACTCAACAACTGGAATTATTGCAGCAAAAATTTACCGAAGCTAAGTATTCTAAATCGGGTGCTGACACTTGTATGGCTTGCCATAAAAAAACAACTGGCGTTGCTGATATTTTTAGCAGTGTGCATGGTAATCCAAATACTGTAAATGGTCCTATGGCGGGTTTGCAATGTGAATCCTGTCATGGTCCTAAAGGCAAGCATATTGGTAAAAATGAACCCATGATCAGTTTTGGTAAAAACTCACCTTTAACAGCAGAAATGCAAAATAGTGTGTGTCTAGCTTGCCATAACGATAGCGCTCGTCTCGATTGGCACAGTTCAGTGCATGTTACTGAAGACGTAGCGTGTGTTGATTGTCATCAATTGCATACACCTAAAGATAAAGTACTCACCAAACAAGGTGAAAACGAAACTTGTACGTCTTGCCACTCTAAAGAGAATGCAGACAGCCATAAGCGTTCTGCCCACGATATTAAAAACAATGATATGAGCTGTAGTGATTGCCATAACCCGCACGGCACTATGGCTGAAGCGAGCATGAATCAAGATACCGTTAACGATACTTGCTATCAGTGTCATGCCGAAAAACGCGGACCATTTTTATGGGAACACGCGCCAGTGGTTGAAAATTGTGCGAATTGCCATGATGCACACGGCGCAGTAAACGAAGCCATGTTGAAAACTCGCGTCCCGATGTTGTGCAAGCAATGTCATGGTAATGATTATCACGCCAGTGGCATTCCAAGTGGTAATGCAAGTATTCAAACCGCTGGCCAAGGTTGCCTGAATTGCCATACACAAATTCACGGTTCAACAAGTCCTGCAGGCAGAACTTTCCAGTATTAAGGTGTCGTCATGATAAAAACTAAATTAAGCATAATTGCCTTATTAATTATGTCAGTCAATGTGCCTGCCCACGCGTTTGATTTTGGCGTGAGTGCAGCCAATGGTAGTAATACAGATACTTCAAAATGGTCTTGTAAAAAGTGTAATTCTGCAGGAATGTCTGGCGCAATAGGTATCAGTGTTGGCAGCTCTGTGAGCGATGATGACCAACATAGTGCTAATGCCTTAGGTTATGAAGATGGCTTTGCCGCAGCTGTTGATGCTAATGCAGCCTCAGTCAGTGACAGTGGCATCAGAACAGCGTTTTACGCCAAAGAGTTAGGCAGTAAACGCGGTGATGCTGCAATTGCTATTCGTCAGCCAGGTTTATGGAGTGTTGCAGCTGGTTACGATGCAAAATACCACGTCGACAGCACCTCTGCGGTATCAAACTTGATGATTGATGGTAATCAACTTGTTGCTAACGATAGTTTAGTCACCCAAGAATTGAATCTCGAAAGGGATCGATTCAATATTGATGCTAAATACCGCGGCGATATTTTTTCTGGATTTATTAAAATATCTAATGAAGAAAAGCAGGGGACTCAGGCCAGCAGTTATAGCTTAGGCCTGTACAGTGCGACAAATTTTGTTAAACCAATTAACACTGAAACAACTAACTTGCACACCGCGGTAAGTATGTCAGGCACAAACTGGTTAGCAGAAGTGGGCTTTAAAGGGAGTGTGTTTGAAAATGATATTGACTCACTTTATCTTGCTCAAACGGATCCCTTATTAATACAAAGTACTGACGCTGATAATAAGGCAATGAATATTTACCTAACAGGTCGTTACCGTTTTGATAACACCACCATTACCGGTAAGTTTTCAGCGGGTGAGCAAACACAAAATGATTCATTCTCATCATTGCTTGGAGTCTCAGCTGGATTGACGGCGCCAGACTTAACCCTCAACACCACAGATGCAAACCTAACCTTTATGACGCGCATTAATCGTAAGGCAACGGTCAAAGGCAGTATCGTTTATAGCGATAGAGACAATGATTCACCAGTATATGAATTTGACCAGTACCAGGCCGATGAGTTAACGGACTTAATTGCTTATACCTCTGGCATCGATCGAACTAATACCACGGTGAAATTAAGCAGTGACTATCGTGTGATGGCTGGGCATAAATTATCGGGTGGATTAACCTACCAGGATGCTGAGCAAACGGCGATTAGTCGCGAAGAAAAGGATGAAACAGAACTCTGGGTTAAATATCGCTATGATAGCCTTGAGATGTGGGATATGCGCTTTAAAGCCAGTTACGCTGAACGTGATGGTGCTGAGTTTACTAAGTACATAACCAGTGATTATTTACAAAATGAATTTATGCGTAAATATGACATGGCCGACCGCGAACGTACTGAGTTTGTTGTCGATGTTACTCATACTCCTTTAGACAATCTAAGTATTGATTTTAGAGGCTATTATGCTTTAGATGATTACAATGATACTGACATTGGCCTAACTGAATCGAAAGATTATGGTTATGATGCAAGTGCAAATTTGCAACTAGCAGACACTTTAGATGTGACTGTGTATGGCGGATACCAATGGATTGATAATGACCAACTTGGCAGTACAACATCAAGCTATGCTGATTGGGCTGCAGAGAACAGTGATGAATTTGGCTTTGTTGGATTATCGACTCAATATACTGGCTTAGCAGATTATGGCGTTATACTTTCAGCAGAATATTGCTTTAGTTATAGTGAAGGCGATACTGCGGTAAGCGGTGGTATAGGTAACTTAGGCGATTACAAATCTGAAGAACACAGTTTTGAGCTTAAGGCGACCTATGCGTTAACCCAAACCAGCACGGTTGGATTGAAGTATCAATATACTGATTACCAAGATAGCGATTATGCAGAAATCCCAGTGGTGAATAAAGCCGGTGACGGAGTGACAAACCTCACTACATTGGGTTATCTGTCACAAGATTACGATGCTCACCTCATTATGGCGACGTACAACTATACATTCTAGTTTGTATAGAGTTTGTCATTGTTAAATTGGTGATAAAATTAGAAGGTTAGGGGAGACCCTAACCTTTTTTATGTAGATAGGGTTCGCTCTCTGAAACAACCTTGCTCTGAATCCTTCAATTTTCAAGACTACCGTCTTAACTTAAAATGCCATTACTTATAAAGCACTGATCTGATACCAAGGTGAGCTAGATTTGTATAAAGTCTTTCGATATTCAATTCAAAACAGCGACTTTACACTGAGTAAAAAATTTCCAGATCCTTACTCTTGCGGTACATGTCATGGTTTTGAACATGAGTTAATAAAGAAAGTAGAAGAATAGAAAACCAGTTGTAATTCAAAGGCCAGAATATGCAAATATTCTGGCCTTTATTCGACACTCAATTAGTTCGGATATTAATACAAGAGACTGGTTCGTTAAGTTGGTAAAGATCTCTGTTCCAACATTGAGATAGTGGTGTACTTGTTAGATAATACACTCATGGGTCGCTTTGTAAATGAGCTCCGCCTTGTTCTTTGCATCCAAGACTTCTTTGGCTAAATCAATGTGATAGCTTACGCCTCTTTCAGTAAGATGTAATATATTACTGATTTCACTGACGTTAAATCCCATCGCAGTAAGCTCAATCACTTTGTGCGTTTTAGGTTTAATTGTGCCGTTATGCGAACTAGGGTGGGTAAGCTTGGGGTATTTTTGAGTCATGTAGAGATGTACCAGTTCGAGGTATTCAGCGACCTTGTTGTCTTCAAGGTAGCTTAACAATTCGTCTTGTCTTATTTTATCGCTAAATATAACGAATGCACCAACAAAAT
This sequence comes from Shewanella sp. MF05913, assembly GCF_059758095.1. NCBI lineage: Bacteria > Pseudomonadati > Pseudomonadota > Gammaproteobacteria > Alteromonadales > Shewanellaceae > Shewanella > Shewanella sp. MF05913. The sequence goes on along the minus strand of NZ_JCAYNT010000032.1, from coordinate 1,539 downwards.
CTTGTTCGGCGCTACCAACAACTATTGTTTGGCTTGATTTTCTGTCTAAATCGAATTGCGCTTCTATGGTTTTAGACCAAGGCTTATTACTGTCTTGTGACATCCAGCTTAAGAGAGGAAAATAACCAGTAGGCCAATCACCATTTAGAAGGAAATTAGGCACGGGCTTATTTTGTTTAATTGCGAATGAGAGTAACGGGGAAACTAGATCTAATATACTTGTATTTGTAACAAACAATGGATACTTGTTATGAATTGCAAATGCTTTTGAATTAGTTAATTTTTTAGCTTTTAAATGGCCTAGACCCTTTCTAGGGTATATTTTATATGCTATCTCCAAATCGTCAAATCGAGCCATTTTACTCTTGAGATCAGCCATGATGGTTAATGTTTCTTTTGAGGATAAAATCATGTAAAAACCTCTTTAACAGCTAGACAACTAATGATGATATGGCATTGATGTTCAATATTTGGATTCTAGATCAATCAGTGCATCGTAACGCTATGGGAAACAATAGACGAGTATTGTTCAGCGGTATCATTATAGTGGTTGATGTTTGAAAAATCTTTTGTTTGTAAGTAGTTAATCGAAGCGAGATGTGAAAATGTGCACTAGATCATCAATCGATATTTTCTATAATTAAATATTTCTTGGGGGATCTAGCTCCCTAGTTCATAACCATCACTAACAGGCTGTGGGGTTTATTATTAAGGGCTATTAACTATTATTATGGGGTAAACGATCAATGCGTCTTTGCATTAAAGGTTAAAAGCAAACTCCATTTCTGGAGCTTGCTTTTCGAGTCTTTTACAGTGTGTTTAAAGTGAGGCGGTTAAACACGTTCCATACAAGATTTTAATGTATTTTATTCAACAACATATTCTATAGGTTCTTTATCAACACCATGGCATGCTGTACATGAATAAGGGTCGGGATAGGTTTTGCTTAAGTTATAATCACTGTTATGACTTGGGAACCAAAGGTCATCATATGGCTTTTGGGTACCATCAAAATCTAATTGTTGACTACTTGCGGTACGTTGATTGGAGACATTCTCTTCAGCGGGAACGAACTTAGCTAAACTTGCATCACCGTGTTTGTTCATATGAATACCATCTTGGTTATTGGTGTTATGGCACCAGAAACAACGCGCGCCACGGTTATGTCCCTCGGGTGCACCGTTACTGCCATGACAACTCGCGCAGTAGTATGGTTGGATATAATCAAAACCATCAGCACTGTTGGTTGGCCAGCTTTGTCCGCCATGTCCTAAAGGCTGTTTATTTTCATTATGGCACTGAGTACAGTCTGAAATTTTCCAACCAAAGTGGCTTGAGTTTAATATCTTAGCGTTTCCGACGGTAGTGTCTTTTGTGGCGGCAACTAATCGGCGTAATCTTGCGGTTTGAGTGTAACCGTCTAGCGAAGTACACCTAGCATCGATGTTCTGATTGTCTAAAAATACCTGCTCAATAATAAATTCGGAGCAGGTGATGAAAACTTACAGAACAGCGGCACAATGGCTGGCACTACTTCAG
>NZ_JCAYNT010000031.1:0-37942 GCF_059758095.1 Shewanella sp. MF05913 | reverse complement strand
ACTATGCCATTGTTAGCATTAGTGGTCGTAGCCTGCTCTGGCTTAGCCAGTTCACCCGTTGTTTGCTCAGTTTTAGCGGGTTGTTCAGCGTTCGCGGTTTGTGTCTGCTGGGCAGGTTGAACCGGAGTTGGTTTATCATTTATTGCGTTATTACCTGCACTGAAAATTACATCTTTTGGTATTAATTCTGAATTAACACCAGATTGAGCGAGCCCTTGAGCTACATTGGATCTTAATTCGTTATTTTCAATAGATTCAAGTAATGGCTTGATTTGGCCAGGATTACTGTTCAGGTAACCTGCTAATTGCTCTGTGTTTGATGTAAATCCAGGTGTGATTGAATTAAGTTCACCTCTGACTTGATCAAGATTCTGTCCGTAACTTAACCCCCAAAGACCTTGCATTAAATTACTAGAATCTTTGAATTTGTTTTCTAAACCTGAATTAATAGCTGCACTTGATAACTCTTGAAGCCTAACTTTTGCCTCATTCGGTTCCATTTTCTCACCGTTTGGCAATACACTAGCTTGCTTGGGTAAATCTGAACCAAAATTACCTTTGTCATTAAATGAATCCTTAAGATTAGCAATTAACTGTTGGTCCTCCCTTGAAGCTGCTGGCCGTTTTTCCATACCTCTCAAAATATTTTGATTATTTGCAACTTCAAAAGCTTTTTCCGATGCTTTATTGAAAGTATCTGAATCACTTCCCCATGCATTTAACCCTAATTCTCTCGATGATAATACGTCAGAAGATGATACTTTTGATTCATAATTGCCTTCGTTATTAATTTGCTTGGCAAATGACAATGCTGATTCAGGGCGACCATCTTTAATACCCTGTTTTAACGCTAATTGACCTAAGCGCATCTGATCATCTGCTGGGTTACCATTTAAAAATTGAGATACGACTCCCTGCATGACTTCGCGGTCATTTTTAAGTTCTTTAGGTAATTCTTTACCATCTGCTTTTAAAGCATTTTCAGCTTTATCTAGTGAATTAACATATGAAGCGGCCATAGTAGCCATAGATAATGCTTTATCTTTTTCTCCTGGGCCAAATACACCGGAATCATTAGATCTCATTAGGTCAGACATCACCTTATTGACTTCTTGAGGGGCGATATCACGGTTTAATAACGCTTGTTTACCAGGCTCAATAGTTTCAGCATTAACGCCATTGCCTTCCAGTTGGCTTGCAAACATTTGAAGGTGCGTATTCGTGTCACTTAATAACATTTCAGAAGGTGCTTGAATTTTTCCTTCAGCTTTTAACTTTTCACCAGCTTCAAAGATTTTTTGTTTAGTTTCATCTAAATTGGCATTCTTATTAATCATATCTTCTTTTAATACTGAAGCTTTGTTCCCATTCTCATCAAGTCGCTCTGATGTCAAAGGTTTACTATCAATATTTTTCTGAATATCTGACATTGATTGTTCATAATCATCGCGTTTGTTCTGGAGTTTCGTTGAAACATCATCGATATTATTTGAAAGCCGGTTATTGACACTGCCTTGTTGCTTTTGGAAATCTGTTTGTAGCTGCTTGCCATCTTCTGAGGGTTCCAGAGGTTTACTGTCCAACACTAAACCTAAACCATTTTCTATGAACGAAGCACCCACTTTCTGACCTGTTTGATGGCCACCAATACGATTATTACCATTAACTGACATGTCATTTAGCATTGTACCTGTCATAACAGACTCAGCAGCAACAGCGTTAGTTCCTTTACCTACACCAGCTTCACTTCTTACTGCATCAAATGCCGCAGCTACTCCCTTTACTTCATTGCCTAAAGCCGCTCCATTGACGTCTTTAACTGCCTGATTAACGACGCCTGAAGTGTAATCTTTATCTGTTGCAAGTTTTAATAATTTTCCTGAATCATTTGCAAATGTTGACATGGATTCAGGGGCTTCATTATTGCTTAGTTTCTGAAGGGCTCCTTGTAAGTCGCCACCTTTGAAACTAGACCATTCTTGTCCGAATCGATCTTGCATCATAGTATCTAAAGCTTGGCCAGCTGCAGCCATATATTTGTTTGAATTTAGATATTCTGTTGCTTTATCTCGACCAGTAATCAAATCCGTCACTTTTACCGATGCGCTCTCATTTGTACTAGATGCATTGGCTTGAGTTTGTGATAATTCATTCGATTTACTTCTAGCCTCATTCAACATCCTTGATGTTGTAGCAGCTTGCTCTGCGCTGTTATTCCAATCCACGGATGTACGACTGCCGCCACTTTCACTTCGGCTATTTCGTTCAGCGATTGCTTCATCGACCTTTTTACCGTCTACGCTATTTAAAGAGTCTGTGTATTTTTGAACATAACCCTGTGACTCAGACTCTGAATATTTGTTATCTAAACTTTGCGCAGTGTCAGCCAAAGTCTTCTTAACATCACTCCAACTATTTTCATGAGTGACACCGGCACTTGCACCGAGCATTTTAAGTAAGTTATCAGCAATTTGTTTCTGTAAATTGCCACCTTTACCAGCAAAATCTCCCCCCTTAGCTTTCCCGTCTGGACCTTGACTGTTACCTAGCTGCATTCCAGCCTTAACAGCTAGTTTTTCTCCAAGATCTTGTATTTCTTGTTCAGATTTTTTACTGGCATCAGTTAACGTTTTTGCTGTGACCGCAGCTGTTGACTCATTCAATTCTTCACCGGTTGCTTTAGTAGCCATCAAAGATGTGGTTACACCCTTGCTTTGCCCTGCTTCGGCCGCTTGATTATATGCATAGGAGGAATCTAGGTTTTCTGACGTTGAGTTAAACATCTTGAATCCTTGATTTATAGCTTGTGAATTAGCCTCAGTAAGTTGTGCTACATCCCTTTGAACGGCGGCAGTAGCATTACTAGAAGCCTGGCTTCCCGTTAATGTTGATGCGTCGTTCGTTGTAGATTTGCCATAATCATCATTTTCTCGCCAACCGTCAGAAACTCGGGTAGATGAACGGCCAAGTGAATCACTTACTGTATTGTTTCCAGTAAGTTTAATCGGCGGTGGTGTTAGAGGTGCTGTGTCTGGTTTAGCTCCACTTTGCATTTGACTAGTAGCATTGATCATAGTGTGTGCTGAGCCATAAATGATCATCATTGCTAAAGATGGCACCATTGTTTGCAACATGGCAGCGGTTGATACAAAAGTTTCTATTTGGGTATATGCAGCATCCATCCCCCCCCATGTTTCAAGTGACCAAGCAGCCATGTCAGGATTAATTAAGCAGTTACCACTACCGACCTCCCCCTGGGTATTCATCGAACCACAAAGCAATTTATTAATGTAGTAATCATTATATAAGTTCACACCAACTTGAATGATTGGCCAAACATTGACGGCTATTAGAATCATGAACCATTTCATAAACATACCCACTCCTTTGTCGCCTAAACTGATAAGGAATGGCATAAGGGGGGCAAGTAAGAAAATAAATGATTCAAACCAAGTGATTAATGCTGGTGCAGTCTCTAACCAGAAGCTCGTTTGTGATGCTTGTGATATTCTCCGATTTTCCATTGCCGCATATTGTGTAGAAAACGCCATAATATCTGATTCACTTAACCAATCTGAATTAGCAGAAGCTTTTACAAATAGTGCTTTCATCATGTTTTGGTTGTAGAAGTCAATCGCTTTTGTGTTGGAAGTCCTCATTATGGCTAGACCGTCTTCAAGTAACGTTGGTGATGCGCTTGATAGCATCATTGCGCTATTTTCTAGATCTTGCGCAAATTGACTATTTGGGCCAATTTTAGCCCCTAAATACGACCATGCATTTTCACATGTCATAGTGATAGCCGATCCAGCTTCATACATTTCTACAAACCAACTACCATTGCTTTCCACTTTCAATAATGACCACGAGAAAGGGGAGTTATTGAGGGTCTGCTGATTAATGCTTCCCGTCCCATTACCTGCACTTGTTTGAGCATTTGCGATGTCCCTATTCACACATTCGTCCATGTAATATTGAACGTTTGTAGGAACTTCACCCATAAATATTGTAGAGTCAAATCCGGCAAAACGGGATTTAAGTAATGCGGTAAGTGGTTCCGTAGACACGCCGACAGATGTTTGAGCGAGACTACCATTAGTTGATTGGTAGCTATCCATTAATCCTTTTGCGAAGCCATTTCCGATGCCAGTAGATATCCAAGCTCCTGCAGCAATACCTACAGGTAAAACTATTGGTTGAGATAATTGGCCACTTCTGGAGGACTCAATTACTACTGAAACTTTTGGCATAAATAAAAACATAAACAGAAACATAGATAAAAAAACTGTTTTTATATGAAATTGTTTGTTATCTAGTATTTGTTTGAACATTGCTATGAGCAAAGACAATCCCAAAGCGACACCAGGAAGTCTAGAATTACCTATTCCTCCATCACTAAAAGCCATTTCAGCTGCTTCAGCCATACGGATCATGAAATCAACATCGCCTAGAGAATAGATAGTGATCATGCTTAATTTGCTCCCGTTAAAGCATTGTGGATAGCTTGGTTAGCAATAATTTTTTGGTTGATTGCACTGCGTTCATTCTCTAAATCTTGTTGCGACTCACGTAATGCTTTGACTCGCCCATCTAGATCGACAAACTTGTTTTCAGTAGCTGCTGGGCTATCTTTTAAATTTTGGGCTAATTGGACTAATTCCTGGCCGAGAGATATGGTCATATCTACTGAAATCATGGAGCTAATCAGTTCACAGTTTGAATCAACAATGTCAGCGTTACCTGAGTTTTTTGCGATAAAGCCACGCAGTGTTGGTCCCATTTTTTGTAGTAATAATGTCTGTTCGCTATTTACTGATTGTTTTCTTGGAATCCGGCTCATAATGGACGTAGAAAATCCAGATGATGAGTTGTAATCATTACCGCACAACAAATCCTTAATTTGAGTTTGAAATGGTTTGATGTATAGCGGGTTATCTGGAGTGACGTTTACTTCAACAACCTTCCAGCAATTAGGATCAGCCGTTTCATTGTCTACACATGTAAGCATTTTGATATTTTGATTAGTGGTGCCGCCATCTACAGCTTTAGGCATATAGACATCTAATAAGGTTAAGGTTGGAGGTTTTTTAGACAATTTCGATTGGCCACCATCGGTAGCGCTAGAAACTAAGTTAGAATCAACAATATTTACCTCTGTACCTAAAATTGACATTAGAATCTGAGCTGTAGTGTGCTGATCATTACCTAAAATAAATTCCCAGCCGGATAAACTTTTTAATGCTTGGTATGTTGAGTTATACGAAAGCTTAGCGCCCGTTTTGTTTTCCAAATCGGATTCACTTGATACCTTCTGTGATTCAACTACACTTGATGCAAAATCAGGGAGATATGCTGAGGCATTATTAGAATACGTTTCCCACATTTTTGACTTCTTCTGCTCACGTATTGAGTTCGCGCCAGTAATAGAATCAAATGCTTTTGTAAGAGACTGGCAATCGCCTTTGACTAATTCATTTAACCCCTCAAGTCTTTTTGCTAGATCAGCCATAATTGCATTGCAATCAGGACATATCTGGTCGAATGCTAATTGAAAAGCATACATTGGTGCTGCAGCCACTAAGCTACGCCCCATTTGCACTAGTTCTTCTTTCTTTAGAATGGATAGTGAACCACCAAAAAAGTCGATACCATTACACCCAGCTTGAATATAGGGGGCTCGAATAGCGACTATGTTAGGGTTATATGTTTTCACCCTAATTCTAGCTGAACCCAAAGATACTCCGTTCCTTGTATCACTGCTGTATCCGGTCGGGTTTGATCCGGTCTTCAGCATCATATCCCACACTTTATCAAGTTCATTTGCATTTGAAGCTAAAGGGACAATGCTAAATGCTATTGCAAAGGCTAGTAATTTACTCTTCATTTTTAGCTCCTTCTTCGCCTGTTAATGTCTTACGCATTAATTCGATAAGATAATTTGGGTCGTCATAAACTTGCTCTGTATCGACTCGCTGCTCTGGGTTAGTCATTAACATTTCTTTGACCTGCGCTTGTTCGTTGTATTCTTCTTGGGTAAGTAAGTTTTCACGCTTAGCAATTTGAATGCTGCGCTCTACAATTTCGTTTAAAGCCGCTAGGCCACTTGAAAGTAAGTAAAAGTCGTTATTTGATTTATCTACTAAATACAGCGTTGGCGTGGCCACAACATTAAATGTTTGAGCCATATCGGTGGTTGCGATTTTGTAGTTTTCAAAGTATTGAAATTGGTCATTTGGTACTGGGCCTCCATCAATAGAGACAGGCAATACATCCCAGCCAAATTCCTCTGTTACACGACTTAAGTACGGTGTTTGAGTAGCACAATATGCACATGAAGATGAATAGAAATAAATTAACGAATTGTTTTTACCTAGACGCTTGAAGAGTTCCCACATGTTTTTATCTTGTGCAACTCTGTGTGTTGATAAAGCGATACCAGTTTCAGGTCGTCTTAGTGATTCGTTCAGATATGGGTCAAACATCGATGTCGCGATGTACTGAGTCATAAATTCAGTCGATACATCAACTGCTGCTCGCTGCATGTAGAGATACCGCTTCACATCATCAGGTGATCGGCTGTTGATTGCCATGATCTTGGCCTTTGGAAGGTTTTCGCGAAACCATGCAACTGTCATAGGTTCTAAGATAGCCTGATTTTTGGCATCAGTAGGTGTTGCGTCCGTTGGCGTAGGTGGCGGTGCTGATGGAGTTTCTTCTTCTTCGGGTTCAGGGATCTCTTCCGGTAATGGCTCATGCCAATACCAGCCCTCTGCACTTCTTTCATAAAACCCTTTACCGCTTTCTTCGTTTGCGAAAGAAGTTGAGCTAATAACTATTAATACCGAAAAAATCAGTGGGAATTGTAATTTAGGAAGCATTTGAAACCCTTCAACACAGTTTGTTGTTATTGTAAGCGTGGGTATACTTTAACGCAACACATTACTTTGGAGGTGAAAGCCTGATGAATTAAGCATCTTAATGGCCGACCTAACACTGAATATTGATAACTTAAAATGCATATGAGGTGATGCGGGACCAATTTAACTCATTAACACCTCAAAATAGCATTGACCACCTCAATGCTAGGTAATACAATCAAGTCCTATAAGTTTTGATGGACCTAATCATGAACCCTGTATTAAAGACAATCATAGATGCGGCAGACAAATGCCGTGATGCAGAAATTAGCCGTTATGAGGCTTTTTCTGAGTTCAATAAATCCGATGAAGAAATCGATTCGCTGATTTATAACCATTCAGTCTCACAAGCAGCTGCGGCGCGAATCTGTGGTCTTTCTGAAAACACGTTCAGAGAAAAAGTGAAGATAGCTTTAGATACCGACGTAATTCCACCTCTTAAATTTATAAAAAATAGATATTTATTTACTTTGCAGCACCTCCATTTGATGATGGATTGGCTAAAGCTACCAAAGTTATCTGACAAACAAGCTTGTAATATCATAAACCTACAGAACCAGAAAGGCGGCACAGGGAAATCAACGGCAACATTCACTTTGGCTACAGGTGTTGCATTAGATATAAAAAAACGAGCTCGGGTATTGGTTATTGATTTAGACCCTCATGGCACATTGCGAAATTTTGTGGCTGCAAAACCAGAAGATTATTACTCAATGCTAACTGCTGTTGATCTGATGTTAGGTCCAGATGAGCCAGATAGCCTATATGCAGAATATATAGCTAATGGTTATGACCATGAAAGATTAGTTCACGATGCGGTTTTACAGACACACATACCTACATTGCATGTTCTACCTGCATTTGAAACAGATACTAGATTCAATGATCATGCATTAAAACAATATTATGAGACAGGTGATATGTCTTCGGCTTTGTCGTTAATGGACACTAATGTGTTAAGCCTGTTAAGAGATAGTTATGACTACATATTTATAGATACCGGCCCACATTCTACACCATTGGTTTGGTCAACAATGGATGTATGCGACGGTATTATTTTTCCTGTGTCCCCACGTAAATTAGATTGGATTGTGACATCAGCTTTTTTAAATAACATTGAAAATATTTATAATGTACTTCCAAGCAAAGGAAGTAATTTAAAATTTGCTAAATTACTCATTGTAAATTTTGATGACGAGCAAAATAGAGACCTGGATATGATGTACTACATCCAAGAAACAGTAAATCGCTTCGCATTCAAGTCTTTTATAAAAAGGTCTTCGGCTTTCGAAGTAGCAAATAAATATTACAGAACCATTTACGACCTTAAGCCGTCTGATGGCTTATGCCCAAAAACACAATTGGACAAAGCTCTGGGGTCAATGAAGGATGTAATAATCGACTTTAATTTATTACTCAGTGAATTTGGAAATAAAAAATGATGTACGTTCCTGATAGAGGTGGAGTGCGAGGAAGCAATTCGCTAAAGCAAAATTTACCTTCCGTAGTGAAATACAAATTACCCTCGGGTAGTTTGGTCCATTTCAAAGAAGAGACTGTTAGCAATGCTGATTTAGAAACTATCACCGATGTTGATTTAGCAATCAACCCGAGGCTACTAAGCTCATTAACAAATGAAAAACTGAAGCATTTATCAAGCAGTATTAAGAGAAACCAATTTTATGCAGCTATCGGTTATCGAAAGCATGGAATCATCTATATAGTCGATGGCTCCAGAAGAAGGCAAGCGGCTATCAATGCCGGTGTTGGTTTAAGAGTATTGGTTACCGATGAAGAATTAACTACTTTAGAACTTAAAGAATTCGTTAAGGAATTCCAGACTAATGAAAGTTTAACGGTACTAGAATGGGGTTTACAATTTAGTGCCGAACTTGCAGAAACAAAGACATTGAAGCAAAAAGATCTTTGCGACATATACAGTAAATCTACTAGCTTCGTATCAAGAGCGATCCAGGCTAGCAGCATTGCACCAGAGTTATTAGGGTTATTTGACGATTTAGAGCCATTAACTACAGTTGAATACGAACAGCTTAGCTCAATCTACAAAGAAATCATAAAAAACAACTTACCTTTGGAAGGGATAGACATAAGAGTTAAAAGCGAAGGCTGTAAAAGCAAGAAACAAATATTTACTTTTTTGTTGTCTATCTTTCCATCGAGCAGTAATAACAAAGTGGTTAAGAAAAAAGCGGCAGTAGTTGATGTGGTTGTTATGTCGAAGAAGCGATATATAAAAAAACAAGAAACACTTAAAGGGAAAGGTATCGATTTTAAATGTGCGGGACTAACAGATGTTGAGTTAGAAAAGTTAGAAGATTTTATAAAGCAATTAGTAAATTAAAACTGAGGTAAGTGCCCGTCGCCAAACACGCACTTACCTACCGACAAAACAATAGAGGTAACTATGTCTGTATCAACTATGGTAGCAGTAGCTACAAGATTAGCCAAGCGCCAACCAACTAAAATCCCAGCGATGAAGTTTAGCGACTGGCCCATATTTTGTAGATGCATCAAAGAAGCTCAACAACTTCACAATAGTTAATATCAAAAGAAACCTCGCACTTAGCGAGGTTTTTTGATTATTCGTAGACGGTAAACATGGCATCACTAATATCGAACTCATCTATGGTTTGCTCATGACCATCGCTGATGACCTGACCTGGCTCAATCACTGCTTCCGGTGTTAAAGGTGTTAATGAAGTAGGTTCAACATGTATGTGATTTCTAACAGAGTTGTTTAGCATAGCAAGTCCAATCTCCATTAGTGTAAGCATTTCATCACGCACGGCTTCTGCTGGGATGCTTGATAGATGTCCATGCAATCTATGGCGCTTACTTGAAATTCGGATATGTTTATCGAAAACTTTTGCCATACTTACCACTCTTTCCTTGCTATCGCTGCTTTACTATATTGCTCCCCAGCTGTTTGCAGACCGGTAGCTACTGCTGTAATAGAGTTTTGAAGTACGATGACTTGGTGTGCAGGGAATGCATTCTTTATGGCTGGTAAATAAATATTTGCAGAACCACCAGCTACTATAATTAAGTCAATATCTTGTCCATCACCAGTTTTATCGACGATCATACTTACCGCTGAATTCGTAATAGCATTAATAGCAGGGTTCATGTCAAATGCTGGAGTCCCTTCGCGCTTATTTACAGGGAAGTCCATTTCTTGACCAAATATCCGTAATTTGGAAGTGATAATTGCATCGTCTATCAACTCAACATTTACGTCTTTGATTTTTTTAAAACGCTCCATCTTAACCATTTCATTTTTTAATGCGGTAGCTGTAGCTTCTAGAACTCGTGAAACCCCTAAATCACAATCGTCGGAGCGGTTACGATTAGGTTTTAAACCTTTCGTTACGAGGAAATCTACCGTGAGATAGCCCACATCAATAGTCAAAATAGATAGGTTTTGAATTTCACGATAGCGATCGTTTCCACCTTCTCTGATATAACTTAATAATGCTCCTAGCGGCTGCTCGAATACGAGTGTGCGCTTAACTTCTACTTGACGGCCACTACCTAAATCATGTTTTTTATTCACCAATGCTATCAGCTCATCTTTTCTGTGCATCACTGATACTGGCAACCCCAGGACCAATACATCGATATCAGCTGAAGGTAGCATCTTTAATGCCCCCTTTAATAAAGCCATATATCGATCCGATGTAATGTAGCTCTCAGTATTTAAAACTCTAGATGAGCGAGCAGATTGAACCTTCGCAACATCCTCTCCGACTTCATAGACCCCCCCGTTGACAGGGACTTCTACTACAGCCCTTTTATCCAAAACGCCTTCACCTATCGTTGAAGATTGTTTTACACTCACTGGGATAGATGGGAATGTTCTAATGAACGGCCCGTTATCAGTATTTGCAACAACAGTCGTAGTACCATACCCGATTTCTACAGTAACAATCATAATCACCTCTATTTTAGATTCCCTCCTTTAATGGAAGGTTTAGGCAATAATAAACGCAAAAGTTTATACCGCAAGAGTTTTGCTTGAATAAATACCAAAACCTACCCAAATTGGGAGTGTTTCTGGTGGTGTTCATAAATGGAAAGAAACTAGATAGATAAAAATACCAAAACCTACCCAAATTGGTATCGGGAGCGTTCTGAATTACCGATTTTGTCCAATTTCCACCTAAAACCCAAAAACACCCTTAAAACTTACCCAATTGGGGGTGGTTAGTTCTTTTTATGAGCTAAAAGGTGCCTTTACTGCGAATGTCCGAGCTTTAATGATTGTTTGCGTATAATTCGGTTCAGCTACAGAATTTCTTTAGTGGATTAAATCACTCCTCTCAACTAGCTATCTCAATAACCAGTTAATTCGCATTCAAAAACAATTTATACAACTTAATCTTGCAATTATAATGAATCATGTTTATAAATCATTTCTAAGGTTTGATTGTTAGTGACTAACATTAAATCTACACCGAACTAGTGGAGGTTTAAACGTAATAGTTAGAACGAGCATTGGCCCGTTATAAAAATGAGTAAGTCGAGTATGGAGTTATGAACTAAATACATAACTTCTACACCGAACTAGTAGAGGTTTAATGTTTTTTATTAACTAACCGAATATTGATGGTTGATTTATCTCGTGTGTATAAGGCAGTTATCTCGTTACATGATTCCTACACCGAACTAGTGTAGACATTCTAAGGTTTATGTCGGTTTGTCTATTGGTTTTTACAGTTTGATTTTATCCGGTTGTGTTGCAGCACTTCTACACCGAACTAGCGATGTTGTTTAATCCTACAGGGTACGGGGTGCAGTAACCCTACACCGAACAAACTAGGTACGTAACTATGTTAATTAAATTCCTCGAATCTTCCATTGAAGGTATAGAGCTTCAGAGGGCCGAGCTAGAAAGTATGGCCATTGGGTTAATCGATGAGTATTGGTTGGAGTGGCGAATGAAGAATGCTGAATTGAAGCAGTATTCTAAGCCTGGTGAGTTTCTTGGTGGCGAAGTAGCCCCAAGAGCAGTCACTCGAACGGGTAAGTTATATTTGGAGTGGCTAAGGTTTTCTCCTGGTCGGCTCGGTAAACGCAGTAAAAGCTGGGGCGATAAAATTCCTGAGGGGGTTCGTGGTTATTCAGTCGAATCAATAGCTTCAAGATCTCCTGCTTGGGAGCGTGAATTAATCGAGAAAACCGAGAAAGAGTTAGCTCTATTCAGGGCCTCAATAACTGTTTTACATGAAACCAAGATTAAGCTTAATAGACAAATTAGAAATTATATTAAAAAGGAAATTCAAGATGCCTGAATCAACAGCTAAGAGTAAACCAACAGCCCGTAAACCTAGTCCACGGATTACCACTGCGACTGTTCGCCCTCGTAAGGGGGTTACCGCTAAGGTAAAAGTGTCGAGTGAAATTTTATATTCTCATTTTTTCAGCACTGCAGATAAATTCGAAGAAACGATTGGGCGTATTGGTGCGCTATCAATAATGACTAGTCGCCATCAAGACATTCATGAGCGATTTGAAACATGGATTGCTGCAGAGCTAAATCAATTGGCATCTAAAGCCGAGGTGGTCACTAAATTGGTTGCTACTGAGCTTGAGGGTATCGATAGTGATTCGACTAACTACAGCATTGACACTCCTGATGAGTTCTCTTTTACATGGCGAGTCACACATCCAATTTTCTGGCGTGTATTTGAATCAATTGAAGCTTTAGATAAGGCCACCTCTGATTATGAAAACCTATGGGTACTAGGTTTTGTTGGTGATAACAGTAATGTTCAAGTTCAAGGGCTTTGTAAGAATGCGATAAAAAATCTTTATAAACGCATGCGTTATGTTGCGTATAGAAGTAAGGATCGCAAAGGTGGATTGTTTTCTGATGAAGAATACCAGTCGCTCCTAAAAGACCTAAATGTAGATGTGTCTGAAATGGATACTGATGAAGTAGATAGCCCTTCGAGCGAAAGCACCGCTCCCCAAGTAGTTAATGGGTAAATACTTAATGATTACACTGAGAAGCTTGTTTGCTGGTTTTGCGGGTCGATTGCTTGGTAATCGATTACCGGCAACACCTTCTAAGAAAGATATCATTAACCTTGAGTCAAGCAAGGCGATGATCGATAGCATCGCCTATCCACCAAGAGCTGATGGTGTAGATATACATCCAGTGGAAGTTATCTGCGCTGCCCAAAATGATTTATTGAAGCTTATTATGTTTGAGTTGGGGTTAATCGACCCATTGAAAGTAGGTTTTAATTCCAACATCCTTAACGATAAAACTAGAGTTTTCAATTATCAAACTTTGGTGCAACCAGTAGTTGAGAAATTCATTGGTTATGCTCATCTTCTACCTGCTTCAGAAAATCATCATCATGCAGCTGTGGGGGGGTTAGTGCGCCACAGTTTAGAAGTGAGCCTGTATTCGCTAAGGCACTTTACTAAGCTTGAGTTGCCAGCGGTAAGATTTCCAGATGAATTGATTTCAAAGAGATCTCGTTGGGAGTATGCAGCTTGGGTAACAGGTTTAGCTCACGACTTAGGAAAGCCCTTGTTTGATATGAAGGTGATTTCTCCTTCCGGTTTAGTCTGGAATCCTAATTCACAAGATATCTACACATGGAAATCTATAAACCAAGTCCTAAAATATCAAGTGGAATGGCGTCATACATCTCGTCATGGAAAACACACTGGCTTAGCCGCAATCATTTTAGAAAGGATTTTAACTCCAGAAGCCAAGCGTTTCTTATTTGATGGGTCTGATGATCTACAAATTATGATGCAAGAGGCCCTAAGCGGGATAGACAATGGTCATAATCCAATTTTACAAGCCTTAAAAAAAGGTGAAGCTCGTTCAGTTCATAACGATATGAAATGGCAATGGGACAGATTAACAGGTGGACGAAAACAAACGCTGGAAGCTGCATTCGTTAAGAAGTTAACAATGATTCGGCGTGAATGGAAAATCAATATCCTTAATGAGAGTAAAATTTGGGTTATTGGCCAAGATGCATTCGTTACATATCCTGGAGCAATTCAATTGATTATGGACGAATTAAGAAACGATGGCTGGAGCGTACCAAGCCAAGCTACGATAATGACTGAAATGCTTTTGGAGCGTCGCTTAGTTGAGCCAATCATGGGGGATTATAATACTGGATATTTTATGCCTGATGGGTCTACAGGTAGGCCAGACAGAATAATCAAGTTGAAATGGGCAGGTATGTTGTTTGAAGATGAAATCATACCTAGAGGATCATCTGGCCGTATAGAAGTAACTAAAGACGGTTATAAGGGCGTTATATACCACCCCAATTCAACTGTTGAAGAGTTTGATTTAACCCCTACGGCTAAAGTTGAATCGGTAGCCGTTGAGGTTCAAGCGAGTCCTGGGGCTGTAAACCCACTTGATGATAAGTCGGCAGCATCTTCTAATGAAATAACTGCTAAAAATGCTATTCCTGTGCCTAGTAAAGGAAAAAGTAAGCCTGCAACTAAAAGTGCAACCGGCAAGATAGCAACAAAACCAGTAGTGCCTGAAAATACGCCTCCGCAGAAAGGGAATGGTTTTAAAGGGATAGTATTTGCAAATGCTCAGCCCACTGTAGAGGTTTGCCTTGATGTTGATGTCCAGAAAGTCGGGGCGTGTAGTGCTGTTCAGGAAGTGCTGGTCGATAAGGAGAACCAAGCTAAGTCTCTCCCCAAAAAAACAGCCCCCAAAAAAAATCGGGCTAATAAACCACATTTGAATTCTGATGCTGGTGGTCAGGTTGAATTAATCAAGCCTATTCCAGTGCCTACAGAGCTATTGCCTGAATTAAATGATGGCTTCTTCAATAGTCAAGACTATCAATCTACAACAACGTCGAATGCTCCCGTAGAGATTAAATCTAAGCCGAATCGAAATGATCTATTAATGAGCATTACTGGCGATAATTCTGAAAACTTGATCCGTGCATTTGTTGAAGGTGTTAAGTCAGGTGACCTAGTAATAGAAAAAGATTTTTCATTAACAGATAACACACTGAATCTGCCTAATGAGTTAGCAAATTCTTTAGTTCGGGAAATAGGTGATGAAATACATCGTTTAAAAAATGAAGGGCTTCTACTTCTTAACCCTAAAACACCAAGGAAGACTACTGATAAAGTTAAGTTTGGAAATGAGTTTAAATGGTGCTATCGGATTAAGTTTAATTCAGAACTTCAATCCTTATTCAACAAAGTAAATGAGCACGAGTTCGAGGCTCCTAACGATCATTCAGCTTTAGTTTTAGATACTAAAGACCACATTCCTCAGGTGCAGAATACGAGCCTTTTAATAGATCAAGACAATATTGTGAAGCCAAACCCGTTGATAGGTACTGATGAAGTATCGATGTTTATGCTTTGGTTACAAGTTCAAGGTGAGCCATTGTCAGTAAAAAATGAGTTGGGAGATAACATTTATAACCTTAAAGAATGTTTAGCAACATATGTTGCAACGATTCGAAAAGGTGCTCCGTTATTGGAATTAAAGAAAGCAGTAGGTAAAGCAACCAAATCATTGGAACGGATTGATGGACAGCCATGGTTATTAATTAATTTTGAGGGTTTTAAACGTGAGCAGTAACAACTCGAACGGTATTTATTTAGAAAATTTGTTTAGACCAATATTTGAATTGAAGTCTAGTTACTTTTGGGCTGCATCAGTGGTAGGGACCATCGGTGCATGGTCTATGCATACTACTGACGCCCCTCAGTTGGCTTTGTTACCACTATCAATAATCGCTGCATCTACTGGTATGACAATCAAGAGGTTTAAAGATGCCCTACCCTTGTTGAGGCGGCAACTAAAACTCCAATTTAATTATTATTATTTTATCGACGCAAATGAGTTTAGAGAGCGAAACCTTAAGGATCAAACGAAATCATTTTTAGGTAAAGGTTTTGAATGGGATGTGGATATGGCTAATCGAGCATATCAGCTTCAAGGGATGACTGATAAAGATAGGGTTAATAAGCTTCCTATTTGGTTGTCACCCGTTAAAAATAAATGGAAAAAAGATACTGTAGAATTGGAAGGGTATGCATGGATTAATGGTGTGGGTGATGAGGAAGAAATCATTGCTGACGCAAGTATCCATTACTCCCATAATTTGTACACAGGCTTGCCTGGTGTGGGTAAAACCGTAATGTTAACCATGGCATCAACGAATAGCCTGCATAGGGGGTGTTCGGTATTGGTTGTCGATCCCAAAAATGACCCAAACTGGCGTAAAAGGTTGGAAGCTGAATGTAAAGCGCTAGACGTACCATTCTATTATTTTAGTACCGCAAACCCGTCAATTTCAGTTCGTATCGATCCGACCAAAAACTTCACTGTTACTACAGAACTCGCGAGTAGATTAGCTAATACCCTGGATGGTGACGGTGATTCCGTAGCGTTTAAAGCTTACGCTTGGGATAGTTTCTACCTGACAGCTGATGCATTGAGATTTGTTGGTCGTAAACCATCAATTAAATCTATTTCTGACTACATGTTAAATCGCAAGTACGAATTGGCCGAAGAAGGCTTAGACATGATATTGCAAAAGCATATCGGTTCAAACTGGCGTAGCACAATGACAGAAACCTTTGAAAAAACGGGTGGAGGTTCTTTGCTCACAGGGATGATCATGTATTACAAAAATACATTGGTGCCTTCTGGCCATGGCAATGACACTATCTCGGGTTTTCTAGGCTTCGTTACCCATGATGCATCGCATCAATCAAAAATGTTGGCAAGTACCAAGCCGGTTCTTCAGCAACTAACAGCGGCCCCATTGGATGAATTGTTAAGCCCCGATCCAGATGCAGATGACCCAAGACCTATTATTGATTTAAAGAAGTTTGCCGATACTGGTGGAGTCCTTTATATCGCAACTGATTCAATGGGTAACTCTGAAATCTCATCCGTAGTGTCGAAGTTAATAATGGAAGATGCCTGCGCTGCTGCAGCTACCAGATATAACCATGAGCAGGGTGAAGGTAGACGAACGGCGGTATTTGTGGATGAAGCTCACGCCGCTATCTCTGATGGTTTAATCAATTTAATGGCTCAAGGCCGTGGTGCAAAATACGAGTTGCACGTAGCAACACAGTCCTATGCCGACTTAGCTGATGTGGCAGGTAAAGACCTTGCTGATCGTATCGTTGGTTTAACTTCCAATTGGTTTTGTATGCGAGTGCTCGACACTCAAACAAAAAACCTTATGAAAGAGCAGTTGCCAGAGGTTCCTATCAAGGTGAAGCAGTGGCAGTTAAATAACTCAACGAATACAAGTACAGGGCTCGCTTCATATAGTGGCAGTGTAGGTGAGAGAATTATGGAGGCTGATAAAGTCTCTTTCCCAATTGCTCTGTTGGGTGCCTTACCTAAGTTCCAATATTTAGCGCGGTTAGCCGACGGTCGAATCGTGTTGGGCCGAATCCCCATTTTAAAGTAATCATTACGGAATATAAGCATGTTGGAATTAGAAAACTCAGATATTAACTCAAACTCTTCAGCGGGTAGGATTGCATTAGTAATATTCCTTTTTATCCTTGCTTACGTTTTTGTAATCATGGAGCCCGATAGCTTTAAAGCATCATTAACCGAAGAGGTACATCAAATCGACAAGACCCTGGGTGATAAAAGTGCTTTAGTAATTATCAATAGGGCAAAAACTTGGTATAGGTTTACTTTTGTTCAATCTGGCTTTAGTGGATTTCTAAATACATTAACAATGGAAACTGGTTTGAAAGGTGACACCTACTGGCGAACGCCAATGGCACGTATAGCAGAGAATCTAAAGATGCTTTGGTATCAGGCTTGTATGAGAGCCAGTGTTACACTTTTTTGGGCTTTTTTAATTTTTCCTATTTTCTGCGCAGCCTTAGCCGATGGTTACTATAAACGGAAAATAAAACAGCACGAATTTACTATTAGCTCTACTGGATATTTCCGTCTTTCGTACTGGGTTGCGATTCTGGGTATTGTCTTAGTTAAGTTGTACTTCGTCGTTCCATCAGCGGGTTTGATGAATCCATTATTCCCTTTATTTATTGGTTTAATGGTGGCGTTACTTGGGCGTAACCTCATATCAAATGCTTCTAAAGTCATGTAGCTAGCAACTTAATCTTACAGATATAAAAAAATGTGTAGACAAACAATGTAAACATTCTAAAATGGCATTTGGATAACCAGTTTAAGTTTATACCGGAGATTAATAATGACTGACATGAAAAAAGGAATAACGTTTATGAGTACAGCGGCAGAAAATTTCAAAAGCAACAAATCTATGCGTTTAATTGGAGCAATAGCAATAATTGCAGTTGCTTTCATCGTGTACTTATTAGCTACATCAGGAAGTGCAGATGCTGTCAGTGCTGGTAGTGCGACACTTCACAACCAGTTTGACCAAATGTGGGATGAAGTGAAAGGATTGCTAACTGGCTCGCCTGCCAAGGTGTTAATGGGTCTTGGTATTATGGGCGTGTTGATGTTCTCAGTAGTAAAGCCAAACCTAATAGGTTTTGCGGCTAGCGTTGTTACTCTTTTAGTAGTAGCTAATGCTGCAGGTACTATCGATACAAGTTTAACAATCACTGTAGAAAGCTTAAAAGCTATGAAGGCATTGCATTAATTCAGTTGTATCAATAATAAAGAGGGGTATATCCCCTCTTTTTTGTTTGTTTTAGGTGGTGAAAATGAGTGGTTCCGAGACGACAAAAAAACTTCCCAAACGAGTAAATGGTGAAATTAAGTTAGGTGTAATCCACCTTGTTACTGTGAAATTGATAGCGGTCATTATGGTTTTTGGTATCTACCTAAGCCACTTTAATATTGCAATGATGATATCAATAGTGCTCGGTCTATGGATGGAAAAGATGATTAAGACTTATGGCAGGGGCATAGTAAAACACTTTTTTTGGCACTGGGGAATATGGGTTGTAGATGAAAAAAACCAAATTCCAAGCCCTGCAATTAAGAAATATTTTAAGTGAGGTAATACATGATATTTAAGTCCAAAGCTATTGAGTCCTATGATAATTTAAACAAATCGACTCATAACACTAGTAGGGCAAATTTTGCATTGTCTATTGCCATTGTCATTCTGTTATTCATGCTCTTGAATAAGAAAGAAACAGCTATCGCGGTCCCTCCAAATTTCAATGAGCCGATTACCATGGAAGCCGGTAATATCGCTAATAAAGAATTCAAAATTCAGTGGGCAATATCAATAGCCACCCTACTGGGTAATATAAACAAAAAAAATTATCAATTTGTTATAGATCGAGTTGTAAGCCTTGTCCCGCCCGAATTAGACCCTAGCAAAGCCGAATCATCAATTCTTAGCATGTTAGAAGAAAACGAGCTTCGTGGCGTTAGGCAAGAGTTCACTTTGAGTGATGCTGCATATAGCACAGCAGTTGACTATGTTTGGATTTTTGGTGAGAAAAAAACCATTTCGGTTAGGTCAGGTGCCACAGATGCAACACCTTGGACATTTGAAATAAGAATTGGCGCTAGAGGTGGATATCCAAGGATTCTTGATATCCAGCAGTATCCAGAGTTAGTTATTCCCTCAAAGCGTGAAAGAGAAATCGCTGCATCAATGACTGAAAGACCAAATTTAATTTTGGAAGGTTCAGAGATAATTCGATATGAAGATCCTAAAGGTAAGCAATAATGAAAAATAAAGCATTTCTAGGTTTATTAGCCTTTACCTATTCATTTACAGCGCTTGCAGTAAATGAATCAATTTATGATTTGCCTACAGAATCAGTTTCTGAAGAGCGACAAGTGACACCTCAGGCTTCTGAAATTGTACCAGAAGATACTGTTGATGCTGCAACAATGGCAGCAATGGATAGGGCCATGACCGCAGCCGGAATCGATGTGTCGGCTAAACCAAACCTTGCCGTTACGACTGTAAATGGCATCCCGACGATAGGTGTTAAGCCTGAAGATGAACAACAACTGTCTACCCCTATTAATTTTGAACAAGCAGTTAAAGCACAGGATATTGTATCGGGTCGTGATGATTCGATGGATAAAATTCGTAAGAAATACAAGAGTCACCAAACCGTCAGTATTAAGGCTGGCCATACTGAGTTAATTCCTATTAGTGCAGGTATGACAAACCGCATTTGGACGGAGTTTAAAAAAGTAAAAACGACAACTTCAGTGCCTAGTGATGCTGCTCTTATCCATACTGATGGTTCATTCGTTTATATCGTTCCTGGATCAAGTGTGAACTCCATTGATTTAATTCTTGAAGAAGAAGGTGCTCCAGAAACAGCGGTTAACCTAACTCTAATACCTCTGGATGTTCCTCCAGTAATGGTTGAATTGAAAGTTGATATGAACCGTTCACAAAAAGAAGCGCAGCGAGTAGCAATAGCAACAGGTGAAGAAGAAGAGCTTTTAGAACTCGAGGCCGCAAAGCAGGCAGAGCGCGAACGCTTGTTCTCAATGCAAAATCCAAATGGTGCCGACGCACATGTCAATTCTATTATGACTTTACTTGAGAAAGTTGCGTTAGCTGATATCCCAACCGGCTACGAATTACTTGAAGGCAATGAAATAGATCCTTCTAAGCGATTTCCTTGTGAGATAAACAAAATATTACCGTTATACCATGAGGTTAAGCAGCAGCTTATTGGTGCTAGAACGGTAGTAGACATTTTAGAAGTGAGAAATGATGTTAATGGTTTACGCACATTCAGGGATGAGTCCTGCATGGGCGTGAATAAAGAAGATGTAATAGCGGTAGCCGTATTAGATAAAGCAACTTTAGCTCCTGGAGAAAGTGCTGAGGTTTATATCGTCAGGGACCGTTTCTATTATGAGCGTCAAAGTCGCAAGCCTAAGCGTAAAAGAGTGGCAAACTAAGGGGTATGGCTATGATTAATGAACATTTAGAGAAGGCAAGGTCTTGGTGGGTACAGCAACCATCTAAAGTGAGATTAACCGTTTTAGTCGTTGTGGCATCTATCCCGCTATATTATATGGTTGATGTCATGTTCCCAACACTCGAAAATCAACCTCAGGCAAAGCAAAAATATGTCCAACCTACTTCCGTGTTTGCTTCAACAGCTGGCGCGGACAAAATGGATGCTCAACATACAGAAGCAAAGCTTGATGCATTGAAAAATCAAATCAAATCAAGGGAAGCTAAAATCGATGCTAAGGAGTTGGAGCAGAAAGCTTCAGAGAATCGTTTGCAGCAGCAAATTGACCAAGCACGATTAGAGGCGGCAGCTAATACAGAAAAGATGAATGAATTGTTAAGGCAAGTCGATTCACTGAGTACGTACATCACAAAATCAGTAACCAATCCACAAGCTGGTGCAGGATTTAATAGCGGGGCAGCTACTAAGCCTGCATATGAGCCTAAGCCTGGACAGTTCTCACTTAACCCAATAATGAAACAACAACAGATCAACCAACAGTCATTACCATTACCAAGCGTACCATCGAGACAGTTAAGTTTAAGTCGCGGTAGTCAAGTAGTCGGTGATGTTTCAGGTGAGTCAAATACAAATGATACGAAGATAACGGCGGCAGCTGAAAAAGCTAAAAAGTCCGTTGCTCAAGAGGATATGGGTAATGTTAACCACATACAAGATGAAATAAAAGAGTCTTGGATATCAGCTGGTACGGTATTAACTGGAACTTTAGTTACGGGCCACAACGTTCCAACTAGTGGCAATGCAGATAGAGATCCGGCACCTGTGATGATTAAAATCACTAAGGAAGGGATTATGCCGAATAACTACACAATTGATTTGCGTGGCTGCATTGTTATTGGTTCAGCTAGGGGCGACCTATCGACTCGTCGCGTATCGATTAGAGCAGAAACAATATCATGTATTGATGAGCAAGGTAATGCTATCGAACAGCCTCTTATGGCTTCCGCTCAGGGTCCTGATGGTCAGGGTGGTATGCCTGCTAAAATGGTGACTCGTTTTGGCGAGGCTGTTAAGCAATCTGCAATAGCTGGCGTATATAGCACGTTGGCAGAGACTAGCGTTAGCTTAGCTAGAGGTAGTGGCGGTAATCAAAATAATCCTGACTTTAATGGTGTATTAGGTACGGCTGCAGCAGGCGGCGCAGTGACAGGCTTTGATAAAATTGCTGAATTCTATTTAGAGCTGGCTAACGAAGCGCGACCTTATTTGGAAATGCAACCTGGTATTGAAGGGGTGGATCTAGTGGTGCAACGTGGACAGTCGCTAAAGTGGAAAGGATAATTATATGAATGATGATATGAAACCAATCTCTGCGACCAGAGATAATCCTGAAGATGAAATTGTGCAGCCTTTACCCGAAATATCTAAAAAGTTAGACGCTAACAAAAGTCACAAATTATCAGATTCTATATCGACTTTGGTTATAGCGGCTGTGGTAGGTTTTTTCTCTTATATGGCCGCAGATATTAGCGCTTCAAATAAGATTTCAAACTCACTTCTGAATAGCTCTCAAATTAAAGTGCTAAACATACCGGAAGTGGCAGAACAATGGTCTGAACTGGAAACCAAACAGCTACAATTTGCCATTACGGAGTTAGTGAAGGGGTATACGAGTTCAGGCTACCTTGTTATTGATTCAAAATATGCTCTTGGTGATGTTCCAGAGCAATACTTGATTAATATCGTTGATGTTGAAACGGTAAAAAGTGAGTTAGAAAAATTGGAAGGGGGTAAGTAAGTGATGATGAAAAGATTATCAGTTATCGTCTTACTGGCTTTCGCTGCTACTACTCAAGCTGAGTCTCTGACCGTCAAATACTGCCCAGGTGAAACAGATACGCCCAGCAGTATTAAGGCCAAGTTAAGCAGAATGGGTACAGATGAGCTAGCAGTGGTAGGTACTCGACAGCAACAGTCCCAGCTTGAAATCCATGAAGGCGACACGATGGATGTCGATACAAGGTTGCTTGGTAACATTCCGGTGGTTACGTCTATAAGTTATGCTGTAGAAGGTGATTGTCATTTGGCCATTTACAGTTACTAATCAATAAGTAAAATATATGCCGCTCACACACGAGCGGCTTTTTTATATGTAAACCAATAACAATGCGTATGATTGAATTCATTATGGCGAACAATTAAGGGTGATCGGTCTTAATATGTAAGCAACTCACAAGTTAAGGGGCGGTAACCACGAGTTAAATCATCATCACGGTTGCGGCTTTGCTCTTAAATTTTACACAGCACAATTAAACTCACACCATTTGCTCATTGAACGGCAACCTTCTTATTACCATCAAGTGTTTAAGTGAAGCACCGAATCCGCCATCTAAGTCTATAACTCACAAAGATTACTATGTTCGGGTAACGGAATTTGAGTAAAGCAGTAACAAGTATTTAAATCTAAAAAAACACACTCTCAAATACCCCACACCGATAAACTCGGTTACTCACCGAGTTTATCTTTGAGATCAGCGTAGAGCTCACCAAATGGCCATAAAGCTTTCTTGTCTTTGTGAATGTAATCATTGAGATAATCATCAACATCGAAGCTAATATGCCGCATCTTACGCAATGTCAGCTCTGCATTTTGTAGTTTCTCGATGTCAGTAGACCGCTTAGAAGCAATTGCGGCTGTTTTGGCCTTGAGCAGTGCCGAGTCAATTGCGTAATCAATTGAAGCGCCAATAGCTGCAACCTCCCTATCCAGCTTGGCTTTTTTTTCTGCCTCCTTTAATTCTTTGTGTGCAATTGTGGCCGCTTCTTGATTTTGTTTGTCTCTCACATATTTGTCGGCATCAAAGTTATTAGCAAGGGTTAGAGCTGTGTTGTAGTTAATAGCGATTCCAAGCACAACGATATGCGGCCAAGGCTTAATGTAACCATGGACATTGAATGTAAGATGCTCAGTACCATAGTTTGGTGTAACAGATGCCTGCGGTAGGTCAACAGATAAGCGATGGCGAAGCACAAATTGATTTGGCTTCAATTCGATTGCTTTGAAGTCACTCGGTTCGGCCAAATGAGTTTGTTTTGGTACGCGCCATTTGCGAGCCCCTGAAGCTGTTTTATGACTAACAAAACATTTCCCAGTGGTAGTTAATAAATCACCATTCAATAAACGCGCTTCCATACTCACCTCAAATTTATATATTTGGACACCTTTTTATTTAACCATATAAATGTTGCGGCACAAGGAAGTGAGGGTACTTTTATAGACGAACTAAACTATATAAGATGTTATTAATCAAAAGTTTAATATCTTTTCTTGTTGAACACTTGCGGGTAAGCGCCTTACAAATACAGAAAAAGCCAAAAAAAAACCCGCAAAAAATGCGGGAGGAGTTATTGCTATGCGACTTATTATAATGAGTATTCTATTCGTAACTAATTAACTTGAAACAGGAGTTGACACGATTAATTCTAGTGAACGATTTACTCGTCCTCAAAAGTAGACTCGCGATGGTACACATCAAAGGCATCATCGATGCTATCAGTCTGGACTATCCAAGCAACATAAGCCCCAGGATTCTCGTTTAACATTTGTTCTTCAGCATGCCTTGAATCTTCTGCCTGAAACAATGCACCTTCAGGAACAGTGAAGTTAACATCGGTATACAAGACGATGAAGGGTAATAGTGAACTTTGTGAAGCGTTAACTTCTTCAGAGCATGAATTAAAGCTTAGCGCCATTTTTGTTCTCCACTAACCACATTAACATCTAAAGATAGGCCGCAATCGTAACTGACATAAATAGTTTTGTAGTCATTGCCGTAATACCATTTACTAAAATTGCCGCTATCTGGGCTTACGCTAGGTACTGATATTTCATCATCGTTAAACCAATCATTAATTAACATAGATGTCTCTGTTGTTTTCGTATGTATCCATTACACCACATAAGTTTAGTCTCGCAAGGAAGTGAAGTGATATATCAACAAACAATTGATTTGTATAAATAGAATTGAAATTGTTAGACGTTTACCTGGTAGTGAAAATCAAAAAAAATTGAAGGGTTGGCTTAAAGTGAACACTCAATTTGTAAGGTGCTCACAATGGAGAGGATCTGCCAAAGAATCTTATTCACGGTTGTGCTTTGTATCTTTTTAATGCTTTTTGTTATGCACAATCCTTAATTGGTTGGATTAATCAAGTTCACCCTGGCAGGCTTCGCATGCATTGCATGAAAAGCAGTAAGAACACCCACAATTACCACTCCCACAGTCACAACAGTTGTAAAGGCTTGAGCAGTTACTGGAGCTTCCTGAGTTAAGGTTTTCGCACATGTCTCCCAGTATCTCGAAAATCCCCCGCTCGACCGCTTGTGCAGCCAGCAAGCTCTTAAACGGTGTAACCTGTATGGTGTCACCATCAATCTGAAGTGAATAGGATGTTTTGCCGGATATTTTTTTTAGGTATCCACGTATTTGATTAACCTTCCATGCTTTAATTAGTTCTGCACTCTGAATGTTAATGCTTAACTCATCACTTGTATTACACATAAATAACGCCCTTCCCTTGTCTATACCGCTTTTGTGAAATAATTAAAACATACATTTTGTGGGGTGCAATAAAGTAAAAAAAGGCAACCTTAAGGCTGCCTTTGAAATGTAATAGGTATTTAATTGTTGTTTACTAACCCGTATATCTGGCAGCAAGGACTAACAAGTGAGGTATTCTGGGGGTAATTTCGGTGTATTAAGGCTTGGTGCTAAATATCCGCTATCTAGTAAATATCTAACTTTATCGTCAAATGATAGGTGCTCAGTGCTAGTGGGTATGACTTCAGAGCCCTCTGACCAGGACTGAGTGATTTCGTATACATTTATGTTAGCGGAATACATTAAGTATGCTTTCGTAAGGGCTCTGTTCTCACAAATAGTATTCTGCTCATCCCAGCCTATAACAAAGGCCCTTTCTAATTTGTCTTGTAAATAGGTAACTAAATCACCATTTTTATGGGCATTAAGTACATCTGACAACAAAACCAAACCTTCACTGAATGGGTCTACATGCTTAACGACTATTTTACCATTTGGGTTAACACGGCAATATGTCTTACCACCTTCGCAATCAGCGCTCCATTCTGACAACTTATCGTAAGGTATTAACAAATCTTCAAGTTCAGTCTCAAATCCTAAACAACCATTCTGGATGTTAACGAAATTTAGGGTAATCAAAAAACCATCAAAAGCCATGGAGTCACATCGTCTAAACACTGACAGGTTAGACAAATAGTCGAATGAGCGAACGGTAAGTGATACTGAAGTTGTCATGTTATTTACCTTTAATATTGTGAATGATTAACGTTAAAAGCGTGTTCGAACGTTGATAATTTTAGTGACTACGGAATTAAAGCAATACTGGGCTCTGGAAAGGCTAAAAGGTTCGGGATTCACTATGATTAGATCACGAACACGAGTATCACTTGGTAGTTGATATTCTTCTATGTAACCGCAAAACATAGCTATTAATGTCGCGTATGAGGCTTGATCACTGAGCTTGCCGAGACCATTTTCAATATTCATAGTCCGGTCCCAAAAATAGTCTTTGAATTGTTGATCATTAAAATGGGCTACATTCTTAAGGAAGCCCACTGTTAAGTTATTATCATCAAACATAGCATTGAGTGTACCCAAGTCTTTTAGCGCTAATAGAGTGAGTTCTGGAGTGCTCACGCCTAGATTAAGGTTCTGATTCATATGTTAATTAATCTGTTTTTGGACATAAGAGTATTACAACATGGAAAGTATTCGGCGCAAGGATTTGAGCTTTGTTTTTTAATGCTATTTAAAGTTTGTATGTGACTAACAAATTTTGGTACCACAAACTATATGAGTAAAACAATCGATGACTATGACAATGACTAAATAGCTGGTGGATTGAACTGGGCAACCAGCTATTAGAAAGGGATAAAATTGTGATTGCGGTACAACTTATGAAGCGAATGCAGCATCAAATAATGCATTAACAACATGGCATGTATTCATGGCTGTTTTAGCACATCGGTATGACTTGTAAAACCGCTTGCTGCTAGCGGTACTAGACCCGCGCTCAGAGGTCACCAATATCATGTCAAAAAATGGGCCATTGGCTTCTACCGTAAAATGCTGCTCAATGTTGACTATATCTGCATGATAAGCCTCTTTTGCATACGATAAATGGTAGTGGTCATTAGCATTAACGTTATTTTGTAAGGCGCTGACAAATTTCTTATGTGCAGTTTCAAAGCGTAGGTGACCATTGAATGATTTGGCATGTAAATAATCTATATTTGCACGAGCGATATCTAATCTTGGTAACATTTCCAATTCCTTTAAGGCGACTTTATGTGAGTATGCAAGGGTCAATCAGTAATACGTTTTAGAAATGACCCGCGACGCTAAGTATTACTTGAGGCAGTTAATGTGTGACAAATTCATTAACTGTCCCCTGGTGATTCGACCATTAAGCGACTAACCGACAAATGTTTGCTCCTGCATTTGCAAAGGTGCAAGTAAGCGTGACTAGGCTGTCTTTATCATCAAGGACGATCCCACATTGGTGAGGGGGTAACGTATTTCCATTTAATACTTTGAGCTTAACTATTTGTTGTGTTGCAGTGTCGATAGTGACAACGCCTGAGCCCACACCGGCACAACGATTTAGCTTCTTCATTAGATCTGCATTAGTGATAGGAAAGTATTCATTGCGAACACGGAAGGATTCAGCAAATGTGCCTAAGGTAATGACCTTACTGTTTGAGCGCTTTAATAAGTTAATGATTAACATACTGGAATTGAAGTGAACTTCTACATCAAAGCTAATGCCATTAACTGCTTGTCGCGTGTTACCGCCGATAATGGTAGCGGCCTCAATTCGATGCAGGTCGATAAGTGCAGCATCTTTGTCATAAGTTGCATGGGCATGAACAGTAATAAGCTCTTTGTTAGTCGCATCTAAGCCAAGCTTGCTTAATATCGTTAGTTTATCTAGCTTGCCAATCGAATTTGATGGATTAAACCCAAAGTTAAGGATCGATTGTGATGGTTGAATTGATTTAAGCATATGCATACCTGGCTTTGTTATTGGATGTAATTATTACAACATACAATTTATCCGGCGCAAGGGATTGAGGGTGCTTTTTAGGTTGATAACTTTAGGTTGGTGATTTTGTTAGTAATTTACTATTTTCAATAACATAGGTGGCTTTTATTAGGATTCCCACGATGGGATAAATATGGTTTTTGTGAAGCGCTAACCTGAAGTGAAGAATAAAAAGTGGAAAATAAGGAATAAAGAGATTTAATAACGGATGCGCTTTTATCTGTATTAATGGGTTCAGATAGCTGGTGGACTGATACTCCACCAGCATGCCTAAAGTCAGTGGAATTTATTAAGCATTAACAAGTTCCTGATTTAGGAGCTGAGTGTATTCACACAAAGTTACGGCGTAATTTTTGATTGGTGTTCTGAGTAAATCATACCCTGCCCCACTTTGATTGACTAAAAATGATTTATTATTTTGAGTGCGAATAGTCGTATATCCAGAAGAAACTAAATTTTTAACCCAGTCTACAGTTTCTAAACCGTTGCTGAATGCTTCTGTAAGCAACTTTTCCTTATGAGCCAATACACTTTTAAGGCCATTTAGTTTGCGTTCCACCAGCATGCTCTCAAGCGGTATTTGGCAATACTGTGCAATAAGTAGATCAATTCCCTTCATAGATAAGACCGGTTTAACCCCAATGGCAGTACAGAACGCTATCTTTGATTTATCATTAAATCCTTTGCCATGCGAAATCAAATTGGTGAGTGATTTATAATTTTTACTTATGATTGCATCACTTAACATGTCAGACCAATTTGACCGAGCGGATGGGTCCCCATTGACGGCTTCATCAATAATAGCTCTAAGTTGAGATTGTGAGTGAGTTACTAATTTCATGTCATGTACTCCGGTTAAAAAATAACAAAGAAAATTAAAAAGCTACAGAAAGTAGCTTGTGAGTAGTTAAATGATTATCTCGAACAAGCAATGCATGAGACTGGTGCTTCAGCGATATCGATATCGTCAACCAACTCTTCAAGGGATGGCTTCTTGTATTCGATGATACTGATAATGCGGCCATAATCTTTTGCTTTATCAAGTTTTGTGAGTGATTCACTAGCCAACTTGCGGATATACAAGTCATCTGACTTTGCTGCTTGCCTTTCACCTTCTGTCAGCAGAATGCGCTCAATCACGGCAGTAGTCTTACGGATAGCGAATAATGGCGTCCTGTCGTTCTGCCAGGTAAAGACATCATCTGGCGTCGGCGGGATTTCTTCATCAAAGTTGTCTACTTCGATTTCATAAATGTAGACCTGGCGTTCAGTGCTCAAGTCAGTTGCAAAGTACATTTCCTTAGTCTGTAAGCGATGAAGCCACCAGTGTTTAAGGGCAATCTTAATTCCTCCAAGGCTGGTGGAGTAGCTAATTAACTTTTCAAAGAACACATGAGGCTTTGAGGCTATGCCATAATTGTTAGCGTAATAATGGTATTCAACGGCAACATAGAGTTTTTTGGCTGTACTGGCACCGAACAAATCGATGACATTATTTGTCACTTTATTTTTGCCTCGCTTCATCGATTCAAAGCCACCAGCTGCATGCCCTAATAACTCGGGTCTGTAATAATTCACATGATTCCTGGCAACTCCAAGAATAGCTGTGATGGTAACCGGTAAAGCGTTATAAATTTTTAATGTCTTACTGGGAATATCTTCAGTTTTGGCGGCGCGAGTTAAATCCACCGGCGATGTATTCCATGCATCAATAATTTCACTGCGGCGTGAAAAAATACATATTTTGCAGCCGGAACGTGACTTGTTTAAATAATATGACGGGATACCCTGCAATTCCGCAAGGATAGAATTTACATCTGATTTAGTTAACCCAAGCGCCTGTAGTGGGTAGAATGAGCCGATATGATCAACCTGCCAATCCATACCTTTTCTTTTAGGCTCATCAGCACGAAGTCCTACTGCTTGAAGGAATACTGCATCATCACCATGGCGTTCTTTTAATGCGTCATAGAATGCGCGTATAGGCTTGATTTTAAGGGTTTGGGTGCATGATCTTGCTCGCTGGCTTGGTAGAAAGTTACCATACTTTTCTACACCTTCCAGTAATCCAATTTTAGGTTTTAGTTTTAGGATTTTAGCGCCTGTTATTAATTCGAATAAATCTAATGCCTCTTCGGTCCCTTCTGCCTCGATCCCTGTGTCTGCGTGTACATAGGTAACGGGTGTTTCTGGGTATAGAGCTCGCATTACATAAGCTGTGACAAATGAGTCGATCCCGCCTGACATGGGTACGATGTAGAAATTCTTCTTCCCTTCTACTTTAGGTAAGCAAAATCCAGATTTTGCATATTTGTTAATAATGTTGGCTAAGCTCATGTTGTCACCGAATGTCTTGGGATATGTAAGTATTACAACATACAAATCTTCTGGCACAAGGTTTTGAGGGTACTTTTTTGGTAGATTTTTCGAAGTGAGTTAATTGGTGCTTAATTCACTTTTTTCAATGGGATAGATGCTATTTTGCCGATATCCCACGATGGGATTTGTTAGGGTTTGTTAATAACTAACTAGTAATAATCATATAGTGATAAAAGTACGAATTAACTTCGAACTAAGACATGCTTCTGGAGTTACCCTTCTACGCCAGCTGGTGGAACAGCAGACCACCAGCTGGAAGTAAGTTAATTATTAACGAGAACAAGTGAAGCCAAGTTGCCCTTGGGATTAGTTTGAAAGGGATCTAAAAGAGTGGTAAAAGAAAACTAAATATCAGACCTTCATAGAATGGTATTTTGCCTGAAATGTATAAATACAGAAGTACACTTAATACACAGAATATAATGAATTTTAGCCGTTTCTTATTTGACTGTAGGTCAGATATTTTTTCTTCATCTACTGGGGAGGTATTAGCTAGGTTGTTATCAGAAGAGCTAGTTTCAGTAAGAAGTGCAGCTGTAACCTTACTGCGAATAACTTTTACTTTGTAGTTTAAATATGTAAACGAGCCAAGCAGTAATGCGAGCGCTAAAACAACACCATCTAATAGTGCAAAATTAGTATCCATTGAGTAATCCTATTGAAGTAAAGTTTAAAATTATTTTTATGTGAGGTTTAGTGCCTGGTGAATCGAATCATACAAATCACCAGGAACTTAGTTACTGCCTAACTAAATGTATCATTGATAGTTATATAGGCAGAGGTAAACCATTTACAATGTAGAGTACGCCCCTGCCCTTATGTTCACGCCGCCTTTAAGTTAGTCAGCATTGGAATGTGATTAGAACGTATTTTCATATCATCGCTAATGACCCATATACCTTCAGGTACACGACTACCTGTGTCGGCCTCTTCAGCGAATTCCTCTTTAGAGCGCACCCAGCCCAATACGCGAGAAACCGTAACGTTAAATCTCAACATTGCTTCTTGGTTAAATTTTAAGTGACGATTACCGTTTTTATAATACTTGATGTGGACTAACTCTAGGGTATCTCCAGATAAATCATCACCCATTATAGATAGCTTTCCACCTGCTTGAACGTTCTTGTAATTGTCAGTGACATACAAATTGTTGTAACCAAGTAGTTTAAGCGCGACCATCAGGTCATTAGTAAATACTCGGGCACCTTCTACTAAGCCTTGCTCCCAGGAATGAGAACTAAAGTTAGTCCAGCTGCTATGTATGAACCTGTAATCTAGTAAATACTTAACGCCTTCTTGTGGCTCACGAGTATGACGCCAATCATCACGATATAAACGCTCATTAGATTTATAGTGCCTTAGAATAGCATCGGTACTAGTGAGGTCTAAAAACACATCAACTAAGCTTTGCTCAATCAATTCATTAGCCATTTCTATGGCATAGTTAATGACATACAGAGCATTTAAGTAGGTGAAATCAAGTGCATTAGAACTCAACTTATTGAGCAAAGAGGCTTTATGCTTTCCTGTTAAGCGACTTGATAAAGCATCTAAATGTTCAAAAAGTAATGACCAGTAAACGTTACGGTATCCTAAAAGCTTTTCCTTAACAGCTTCTAGAATGCTTTCATATTTAATGCCTAACTCCTTTAACAATTGGGGGTTTAACTGCCCAATGAGTTTATATTGCTCAAGTGTTTTTTGTAAATCTTGCTCGTAACTATTCAGCAAGGCCCAAAGTACACCTTTTGACACCATTACTTCATGCTTTGGTGTGCCTTCTGTTTCCATTTCAGCTTTAATGCGCTGCTTCTCGGCATGCTCACTAAAACGCAGAGTAGTATCAGAATAGGTTTGCTTTAATCCTAATTCGATTTCAATAAACTGTTGAAATGGGTCAGTTGTATTACGTCCTAGAGTTGGTTTGTAATGTGTTTCAAACTTTCTTATAGAATCTGGGTTCAAATCATCAAAGCTAAATCGAATGATATGAACTTTTGCCCTTGCACTTCTATCAGCATTTATGAAATCAGACTGAGCCAGAACCTTCGTATATTTTAAACCACGTAACTTAATGGCCTCTTGTATGGCTGGGTCATCTTGCCAACGTTCAGGTACAATTGCATAAAGTAAGGTAAAGTTTAACTGGCTAATCAATCGACTTAGCCAGGCAGAAAACACACTATAGGGAGGATTAACGAAGCAAATATTACAATGCTTAGACAAGAAGTTAATTTCATTAAAATCAGTTCCTAATAAAGTAATACCTTTACTTCTATAGGTCGATGTATGTACTGAAGCTTTTTCAATGGCCAAAGGACTTATGGATATACCACCTTTTTCAGAAAAGGCGGCTTCAATTGCCTTTAAAACTCTTCCATCGCCTGCCCCAACATCCAAAACCTTTACTGGATCAGAATAACGAGACGTTATATCAAAATTAACATTAATTTTAGCGATGTCGTTAGTAACAATATCGATATGCTCTTGGTTTGAGGGATACCACTCAAAATCTTGAAGGTTTTCTTTAAGAGTCTGTACCAAGGCTAATGTTGATTGTTTCATAGTGCTAAATCTCAGTTAATTCATAATGAAGATATATTGATTACAACATACAAATTATTTGGCACAAGGTTTTGAGGGTACTTTTTTAGAGGAAATATTTTTGTAGCTTAAAATCGTATTAACAAATTATATCAATTGCTTAGCGAATTACTTACAAAAATCCCATGATGGGAATTTTAAGTTTTGGAGTTTCATACACTAGAGGATGCCTTGTTAATGATTCACGATGTAGATGCGATTTAACGCAATGTTAATTACCAGGAAACAAAGGCTATATGTGAGCCACATACAAATTTAGTGGACTGACGTTAAGACAAAGACAGTATTAAATTAGCCAAAAATAGTGAGCGTCATACAAGTAAGACGATTACATAAAGGGTTCGGGTTAAAGATGTCTTAATTGGCATATGTTCAACATGATAAAAAAACACTAAAAAAATGTGAGTAAGTCACAAACTAGCCAAGTAAAAAGAGCGAGTAAAATGTGAGGCAATTATAGAAAGTGATATAAAAAATTGAAAAGAGGCCAAGAAAGCCTCTTCAACGGTTGTGGCTTTTGCTATTAGAAAATATTCGTATAGTCCCGAGGCAAGCCTAACATAGACTCACCGAAGTTAGGATTTAATCCACCTTCATTAAAACCAAACATAACGATGAGATCGCCTATTATCCCCCCAAGCTTTCCTGGTCGATTAGCCCTGCTCGCCGTAGAACAATTATTATTACCATCACGATTGAAGATTGTGCTGAACATTCCTTGGTACTCAGTGCGTTTTGGGTTTAAACGGTTATCAATTCCTCCGTTGTAAACAATGCTGTCTTCTAGATAACCAGCTGGTGGCAATTTAGTTATTGGGCTTGATATATCGAACAGTGAATGATTAACATCATCTTCAATACCTTCTTGTGTTATGTACCCTATAACTTCTTGACGCTTTATTTTGCGCTTTGTTTTTAACGGCCGTTCGTTAGAAGCTTTATGAATATCAGCAATAGCCTTTAATATAGAAACAGCAACATCAACGACTACCGAATTACCTATGGCATTGATCCTTTTTGTTCTAAGTTTAATTGCTCGAGTATCAATGACCCTTGTAAACTCGCGCTCTTCATCCGTCATGTTTATAGGTAAAGGTACTTTATCACCTGGTGTTAACTTGGCGTCATTGGACACTAAGTCAAATATTCTATTTGGGCTTCTATGTAGTGTCGAGCCCTTGTGGTAAGCAACTATAAACGTTCTGTGTCTGTAGTGGCTGTATCCAAAGTTTGCTGCCGAGATTGTTTGCCATTCAACTACATAGCCTAGTCTGTCAAATAGCTGAAGTAATACATGCAACCCTTTTCTAATCAGTGCGCTTGTATTCTCAAGTAAAACTATTTCAGGTTCGAAATCCTCTACTAATCTCATAACTTCATACACTATTGTGCTCTTGCTGCCATCGATGCCGACATCATTACCAAGATTCGCGGTACTGATATCTTGACAAGGAAATCCTGCTATCAACAGGTCAAAATCTACTATGCCCTCTAAAATATCTTCGTAAGTTATTGACGAAAATTCTGATTCTTCACATGGAACCAAATCATTATCAATATAGCGTTTATCAGGATGGTATTGTTCTGGCACTCCAATCTTCGATACATCACCGAACAATTCATAACCCTCTTTATCCAAAACTCTATTGCTGAAAGTACAAATTTCAGAGCAACCGACTGTGGTATAAAAACTTCCATTATCGACTTGCTTAGCAGCATAACTAAAAGCACCTATACCAGCACAAACATCAAGAATTTTCATATTTCAGAGTACCTAATTTATGTTAGTGGTTAACAGCCTTGATGAAAAAGTATGTAATTGATATTTGCTTCAATGGCTTGGTTAATGATTGGTGCTAGAGCAGGAGGAATATCGTCATATTCAAGTGTTGTATTCAATACAAAATCCCAAACTCCACTTTCCCCATTGTCTTTACAGCTAAATGTCGCATTTGAGGTAACCCAAAACCATTCAGGGCAATCGCTTGGAACATCGTAGTCAAATAATTCAGCCATGTTGATGTCAGCCATTAGCATTCTGTTATAGGGAGCGAAATGCTGAGTTAATTTGGTCATTTGAATATTCTCCTATGTGTTTATATAAGTAGATTTAAACATAAAAGTTTTAACTCGCAAGGAATTGAGGGTAGTTTTTTGGTGATTGTCGGTGATTTGTTTTTAATGTAAATTAAAAACAAATATCAGTTAGTTAGCCTCGAGAATGAAAAAATCCCATGATGGGAATAATTGAGGTAATGGTTTTTTATAGACGCCTGGGCCACCTGACAAATTTGCAAATTGGGGGTGAAGGGGAGTAGCGATTCAGTGTTCAGGTTTATTTCTGGTTAACCGCTTAGTATAAATATGAAATGTTAACTTTTAACAAAGCTGGTGGACGCTTAAGTTTCAAATTAATTTAGAAAGAAAATTTGAAAGAGCTATCTGCATAAAAAAAAAGAAATATGGATTTAAAGCATGGCAGCTCGCTTTTTGAGCTGCGGGATGGGGTTGCTATGCTGGCTGAGCTTGCGAAGACTGCATAGCAACATCATCCCTTGGCTTTAAATCTAGTAGCAACATTAAAGCATTCGGGATGGGGTACGGCTTGATAAGGGAAAGCGGAAGCAATAGGATTTAATTTGAGCTGAGAAGGTGAATTAGCTTAAACGGTATTCACCAAAGCATTCTTTGTACCGTTCTTGATATTCACACTCAGCATTTACTAATTTATCTTGTATCTCATCTAAATCATCGACTACAACAGCCATTGATAGAAGACCTTCTGATTTAACGGCCTGCTCAAATGATTGATAAATAGAATCGCCACATACGCCACGTTCTAGATGCCAATGACTAACTTGGATGGGGTTTTTTTCTCGGCTATAAAGCTTGTTATTGCAGTGAACTACTTTAAATACACCCA
Organism: Shewanella sp. MF05913; assembly: GCF_059758095.1. Lineage (NCBI taxonomy): Bacteria > Pseudomonadati > Pseudomonadota > Gammaproteobacteria > Alteromonadales > Shewanellaceae > Shewanella > Shewanella sp. MF05913. The sequence goes on along the minus strand of NZ_JCAYNT010000031.1, from coordinate 2,047 downwards.
TTGTATTAGACAGAACTAACACGCCTTCCTGGTTGTATTTGTGTAACAATTGGTTGAGGGCAGGGTGGTTGTTATGACGTTCATAATGCCATTGCAAATAGGCTACCAACATTTTGCATTGGCTATCTTCAAAAAAAGGGAATAAATCAGATAGCGCACGGCTAACAGCGGATTCATCAATTGATTTCCTTAGCTCGTTTGCTTTACGTCTCAGGCATTTTAAAAACTGTGCGTCTGCAAGTTGTAATGAAAGTAAATCTGTTATTGCCTTTTCAACGATGGTCATATTGAGCCCCTTATCAAACCTTATACCTATTATTTAAGCATGATATAAATCTGCTGCAAGAGTTTGAATGGGGGCTTAAAAGGGTATTTTTGCTGGAATTATCAGTAAAAATTCGAAAATGTTTAAGCTGTGAATGCCTTACCATTTTCAAGAATTAACCTTTTGGTATCGCTTAATGGCGAGGAATTGCGTAATACCATGATGCCGATCGGTCAATACCATTCAAGCCGATCACTTTTTTGTTCGCCAGTAGACCTCCGTAAAATCTAGCTTGAGTGATCGGCTTCAGTCAAGGTATTTAGTTTTTTTCGCATCGATTCGCCTTTTAATTCCAACTTTATTGCTCCGTGAACAAGTCGATCTAGAATCGCATCAGCATGTGTCGATTCTCCTATCATTTCATACCAATTTTCTATCGGTAATTGACTGGCAATTAATGTCGATTTTGTATCATATCTCGCATCAATTAATTCCAGTAAATCGCTACGTTGTTGAGCCGTTAATGGCTCTAATCCCCAATCATCTAAGATCAGTAAATTGGCAGAGCTAAGCTTGTTGATCAGTTTTCGATAACTACCATCGGCTTGCGCTAAGAACATCTTTTCTAATAGCTCCTTGAGCCTAAAATAATAAACGCTACTCCCTTGTTGGCAGTGGTTTTGACCAAGAGCGCAAGCGAGGTAAGTTTTGCCACACCCCGTTGCTCCCGTAATCAAAATATTTTGGTGAAGGCGAAGCCATTCACCTTGTGCTAATGATCGGATCTGAGTTTTATCGAGTTGTCGTGCTGCGCCATAGTTGAGTTGAGCAAGCGTGCCGCCAACTCTGAACTTTGCTTGTCGAGTTAGGCGGTCAATTTTACGCTGGTCACGCTGCGTTATTTCATACTCAAGCAATAAACTTAATCGCTCTTCGAAGCTTTGTTCAACGTATAGATTGGGTTGCTCAAATTGCTGTAATAGCGCATCACGGATACCGCTTAGCTTTAGGTTACTTAACTGGTTATTGACTTGTTGATTGATATTTTTCATAAGATTTCCTTTGATTTGTTAGTTTTTATTAATGGTAATAGTTATTGCCGCGGATATTTTTATGATCAATATCTTGTAGTAAATCACCCTGAGCTTGTGGCAAGGGTTGCTTATCCAAGCCTTTTTCTAAGATGGTTTTCACTTGTTTTACGCGAGTAACACCTGTGGCTAATGCGCGATGACAGGCGGCTTCAAGACGTTGGTCTGTAAACTTCTTGCCTAGGCTTAATAACCCCATACAAGCACGGTAGCTTTGCTCTGGATGCTTTTTAGCTTGCATCAATTGCATAACAAACTGCTCGGTTGATTTGCCAAACTGACTTGCCCAGCGCTCAAATCGCTGCGGTGTCCATTGCTGTTGTTTTTGGTGAGCGATAGGCATATGCAGCTCAAGCGTGGTGTGCGCACCTTCTCGGTATGATCTGGGGTGAACAGCGACTCGTATGCCTTGATGGTAGAGTGTCACCAATTTTCCTGAGGCATGTGCTTCAAGCTTTTGCTTGATCAAGGTATGTGGCACTGAGTAATAGTGTTTTTCAATCTCAATATGATAATCAATATGTACGCTCACTTGTTTCACTAAGGTGTAGCTGTAAGGCAGCGTGGGCAATGGTTTTAACGCTGGTTTATCAATGGCTTCAAATTGACTTAATCGTGAGCCAGGATGTTTTTTCATTTGTCGCTGATTTAAATCGATGAGTAATTCTTGAATCTTTAGATTTAATTGACG